>PMST01000250.1 GCA_003168295.1 Actinomycetota bacterium | reverse complement strand
ACGCACTGGCCGGCCGGCACGTCGCTGGCGTCGCTGCATTCCGGCGCCCCCAAGGCGGGCGTCGCCAAGATCGCGCGCGACCCGGACGGGCGGCTGGCGGTCACCGATGCCTGGGGCGACACCCGCAGGTACGCAGCGGTGCTGGTGACCTGCCAGAGCTGGCTGCTCACCACGCAGATCGAATGCGAGGAGAGCCTGTTCGCCCAGCGGCTGTGGACGGCCCTGGACCGCACCCGCTACATGCAGTCCTCCAAGACCTTCGTGATGGTCGACCGGCCGTTCTGGAAGGACATCGATCCGCGGACCGGCCGCGACGTCATGAGCATGACGCTGACCGACCGGCTGACCCGCGGCACCTACCTGTTCGACCACGGCGACGGCCAGCCGGGCGTGATCTGCCTGACCTACTCCTGGATGAGCGACGCGCTGAAGATGCTGCCCGAGCCGGTCGACCGCCGGGTCCGGCTCGCGCTCAACGCGCTGAGCAAGATCTATCCCGATGTCGACATCGCCGGCCACATCATCGGTGACCCGATCACCGTGTCCTGGGAAGCCGACCGGCACTTCCTGGGGGCGTTCAAGGGAGCGCTGCCCGGGCACTACCGCTACAACCATCGCATGTACCGGCATTTCATGCAGCGCGGCCTGCCGGCCGCCGAGCGGGGCATCTTCCTCGCGGGCGACGACGTGTCCTTCACCCCGGCCTGGGCTGAGGGCGCCGTCCAGACGGCGCTCAACGCGGTCTGGGGCATCGCGACGCACTTCGGCGGAAGCTGCCATCGGGAAAACCCCGGGCCGGGCGACCTGTTCGACGAGCTGGGCCCGGTCGATCTGGGAGACTGACCCGATGATCACGACGACGCGGGTGGCCGCGTGGCAATGCCAGCCCCGACCGCTCGACCTGGCCGGGAACCTGCGCCGACTCGACGAGATCTGCGCGCAGGCGGCTGCGGAGCGGGTCGAGGTCCTGGTCACGCCGGAGATGTTCACGTCCGGCTACGGCCTCACCCCCGAGCAGGTGCTGACCCTGGCCGAGGACGCCGGCGGCCCGACCGAGAACGCCGTCGCGCAGATCGCGCAGCGGCACCGCCTCGCGATCGTCTACGGCCACCCGGAGCGCGCCGCCGCCGCGGGCGCCTACAACGCGGCGACGCTGGTCGGCCCCGATGGCGTGGTCCGCGGGAGGCACCGCAAGGTACATCTGTTCGGCGACGTGGACCGTCGCCTGTTCGACCCCAACCCGGCCCCGCCAGCCGCATTCGACTTCGACGACGCCCGGGTCGGGCTCCTGATCTGCTACGACGTCGAGTTCCCGGAGGCCGTGCGCCGCCTCGCGAGTGACGGCGCCCAGACCGTGCTGGTGCCGACCGCGAACATGGCCGGCTTCGAGGTGGTCCAGCAGGTCCTGGTCCGGGCGCGCGCCTGCGAGAACGGCTGCGGCGTGGTCTACGCGAACTACTGCGGCGCCGACGACCTGTTCGAGTACAACGGCCTCAGCGTGATCTGCGGACCGGACGGCGAGGTCCTCGCCCAGGCCGGCGTCGAAAGCGAGGAGCTGATCGTCGCCGATCTGCCCGGCGCGTCAGCCGGTACCTACCTCGCCGACCGCCGGGCAGACCTGTACGGCTAGACGACCTCGGCCAGGCGGTCGACCTGGCCGGGGTCGCGGCCGTGGCAGTAGAGCATGACCTCGTCGACGCCGAGGCCTTCGAACTGCGCGATCGCCTCGCGGATCCGGCCGGGGGTGGTGAGCAGGCCCGCGACCATGGCCTCGGCCCGGTCGGTGAACTGGTAGTAGCGGGCGAGCGCCGAGCGGGCGTCGTCGATCACGTCGGGCGACCCGAGGGCGGTGCTGACCTGGGCGACGATGCGGGGCGCGCCCTCGCGGCCGTGGCTGCGCCACGCGGCGCGGACGGTGTCGATCAGGCCCCCGGCCCACGACGGGGCGGCGGCGGCGAGGAAGCCGTCACCCCAGCGGGCGACCCGCTCCAGCGCGGCGGGCTGGAAGCCGCCGAACAGGACCTCGGGGCCGCCGGGGCGGGCCGGGGCGGGGCCGATCGGGCCGACCTGATCGTCGTAGGGCTGACCGGACCACAGGCGGCGCATCAGCGCCAGCTGCTCGTCGAGGCGGCGGCCGCGGGTTCGGAGGTCGGTGCCGGCCGCCAGGTGGTCGTCGGCCCGGCCGCCGACGCCGAGGCCGAGCACCAGGCGCCCGCCGGAGAGGCGGTCCAGGGTCGCTGCCTGCTTGGCGAGCAGGGCCGTCTCGCGCAGCGGCGCCAGCAGCACCTCGGTCTGCAGCCGGACGCGGGTGGTGGCGCCGGCCAGGACGGCGAGGGTCACCAGGGGCTCGGGGTTGTCGTAGACGAGCCGGTCGAGCAGCCCGAGGGTGGAGAACGGACCTGCGTCCGCGCGCCGCGCCCAGTCGAGCAGCGCCGGCGGGTCGGTGCTGGGCAGGCCAAGGCCGATGTTCATGTTATTCCTCAGAACGAAGGGACGGGAAAAGACCGCACCGCCCCTCCTTCACCTCGATCGCCGCAGGCGACGAGGGCGGGCTCCCGTTCTGCGGCTTACCTCAAGGGAACCCTGCTTCAGAGTGACTCCACCCTAAGGCCCGTCACCGCCCTTCGGCAACCTGGGCGCTACGCACCGTTGCGCTAAGCTCGCGGGGTGGCCAGCACCGACGGAACGCCCGCGCCCAAGGGACGCGCACCGCACCGGCGCGACGAGAACGCGCGCATCGCCGTCCTCCACGCCGCCGATGACCTGCTGGTCGAGCGCGGCTTCGGCGGCGTCACGATCGAGGGAATCGCCGCCCGGGCGGGCGTCGCCAAGCAGACGATCTACCGCTGGTGGCCGTCCAAGG
>PMST01000305.1 GCA_003168295.1 Actinomycetota bacterium | reverse complement strand
GGGTTGCCCGGCCTGTGAACCGTGAACCTCAACTGCTGCTCCACTCGGGGTAGTAGCTGGAATCCCTCGCCCTCAGGCCAGGGAGGATGTCAACAAAGTGACGCTTCGCTCGCCGCCGGACCGGGCCAGGACTGCGTTTCGCCCAGGAAGCGGGCGGCGGCCTGCGCCCGCGCCCGCCACGGGCCCGGGTCGGTTTCCCACCGGGCCAGCTGACCCAGGTCGACGGGCGGGCGCCGGACCGGCAGTTCTCCGGACTCGGGCCGCAGCGGGTCGGCGGTGACGTCCCCGGCCAGCAGGGACATCGTGCCCAGGCCGCAGGCGTAAGGAAGCTCCGGCAGCGCGGCTGCCAGGGCCACCCCGGCGGCGAGCCCGACCGAGGTATCGACGGCGCTCGACACGACGACAGGAAGACCGCAGGCCTCCGCCACCGCCAGCGACGCGCGGACTCCCCCGAGCGGCTGTACCTTCAGCATCACGATGTCGGCCGCTCCTGCCGCCCGCACCCGCAGCGGATCGGTGGCCCGGCGGATCGACTCGTCTGCGGCTACCGGGATATCGATATGTCGACGAAGCTCGGCGAGTTCTTCCAGGGTGGCGCAGGGCTGCTCGGCGTATTCGAGCCCGAACCGGGCCAGCTGGCGCAGCATCCGGGCGGCCTGCGCGACCTCCCAGCCGCCGTTGGCATCGACCCGGATCCTGCCGTCCGGCCCCAGCGCCTCACGGACCGCCTCGACCCGCTCCATGTCGTCCGCCTCGGACTGGCCGCGCTCGGCTACCTTGACCTTCGCGGTCCGGCAGCCCGACCCGGCCACGATCTTGATCGCCTGCGCGGGCCCGACCGCTGGGACGGTCACGTTGACCGGGATCCGGTCCCGGACCGGTTCCGGCCAGCCCCGCGTGGCGGACTCAACCGCGCTGGCCAGCCACCGGGCGCTCTCCTTCGGCCCGTACTCGGCAAACGGCGAGAACTCCCCCCAGCCGGCGGGTCCCTCGATCAGCGCGCCCTCCCGCACCGTGATCCCCCGGAACTTCACCGGCATCGGGATAGCGAACGCCCGCAACCCCGCCAGCAACTCTGTCCCCTGCCGCCCCGCCATCAGGTCCGCGTCCGGGATCGTGGATCGTTACCCCCGCTAGAGAGGTAGTAGCGATCCGCGATCAGAGGAGGGCGGGTCATGGGCGGCGGGGGAACTTGGCGAAGTCGGGGGCGCGCTTGTCCTTGAAGGCGTCGCGGCCCTCCTGGGCCTCCTCGCTCATGTAGTAGAGCAGGGTGGCGTCGCCGGCGAACTGCTGCATGCCCGCCGCGCCGTCGGTCACCGCGTTCAGGGCGCCCTTCAGCATGCGCAGCGCCAGCGGGGACTTGTCCAGTAGCTCACGGGCCCAGCTGACCGTCTCGGATTCCAGCGATGCCAGCGGGACCACCGTGTTCACCAGCCCCATCTCCAGCGCTTGCTGCGCGTCGTACTGGCGGCACAGGTACCAGATCTCGCGCGCCTTCTTCAGCCCGACCGTGCTGGCCAGCAGCCAGGAGCCGTAGCCGCCGTCGAACGAGCCCACCTTCGGCCCGGTCTGGCCGAAGATCGCGTTGTCCGCGGCGATGGTCAGGTCGCAGCACACGTGCAGGACGTGGCCGCCGCCGATGGCGTAGCCGGCCACCATCGCGATCACCGGCTTGGGCGTGCGCCTGATCTGCACCTGAAGGTCGAGCACATTGAGCCGCCCCACGCCGTGGTCGTCGACGTAGCCGTCGTCGCCACGGATCTTCTGGTCGCCGCCCGAGCAGAACGCCTTGTCTCCCGCGCCGGTGAGAATGATCACACCGATGCCGGGGTCATCACGCGCGGCGTTGAACGCGTTCGAAAGTTCGAACAAGGTCGTGGGCCGGAACGCGTTTCGCACTTCAGGCCGGTTTATGGTGATCTTCGCGATGCCTTCGGCGGTCTCGTAAAGGATGTCGGAATAGTCCTTTCCTGGTTCCGGGCCAGACCGCTGCCATTCGATCACTCGTAACCTCCCTGAGTCAGGGTTCTAACCTTAACGATCGTGACAATGCGTTCCTTGCACGCGGTCCTGGTCGAGCGCGCCAGCCCCCGCCTCGTCGAACTGCTCGCCGCCGCGCTCGACGGCAGCGGGCCCGCGATCTTGCCGCTGGACGGGGGCCTGCCCCAGGCCCGGCTGGCTGAGCTGATCGCCGCGTTCGCCCCGGACACGGTCGAGGATGCCGACGGCGTCACCACGGCTCGTTCGGGCCGGAAAATGGGAGTCGCCGAGAGTACGGCCGTCATCATCGGCACCTCCGGGTCCACCGGCACGCCCAAGGGGGTCGAGCTGAGCGCGGCCGCGCTGCTGCACTCGGCGCGGGCCTCGCTGGCCAGGGTGGATGCCCGGCCAGGCCAGCGCTGGCTGTGCTGCCTGCCGGCCACGCACATCGCCGGGGTCCAGGTGCTCGTCCGCTCGCTGGTCAGCGGCACAGAAACGGTGCTGGCCACCAGTGCCGACGCCGAGACGGTGGCCAGTTCCGGCTGCGCGCACATCTCGCTGGTTCCGGTCCAGCTCCGGCGGCTGCTGGCTGATCAAAGCCGGCAAAGCGATATATCGACACCGCTCGCCGGGTTTGCCTCGGTCCTGCTGGGCGGGGCCGCCGCGCCGCAGAGCCTGCTCGATGAGGCGCGGGCCGCGGGCGTCCCGGTAGTGACTACCTATGGCATGACCGAGACCTGCGGCGGCTGCGTGTACGACGGATGGCCACTGGACGGCGTGCGGGTCTCGATCCGCGACGATGACGACGGCCTCCCGGGCCGCATCTGGATCGGCGGCCCCGTCCTGTTCTCCGGCTACCGAGGCGTCCCCCTCCCCCCGGACGGCGTCCTCCCCTGGTTCCGCACCGGCGATCTGGGCCAGGTCGACGCGTCCGGGCGGCTGACCGTCCGCGGCCGGGCCGATGACGTGATCAACACCGGCGGCCACAAGGTGGTCCCGGGCGAGGTCGCGGCGGTGCTCGAGACTTGCCCGGGCGTCCGGGATGTGGCGGTGGTGGGGCAACCTGATGCCGAATGGGGCGAACGGGTCATAGCGGTCGTGGTGCCCGCTGACCGGGCGGATCCGCCGACGCTAGAATTGCTCCGTCTGCATGTGCGGCAGCGGCTGCCGCGTTACGCTGCTCCCAGCAGGGTCGTAATAGTCGATGCCGTTCCGATGCTCCCGAGCGGGAAGCACGACATCGCACGGCTCAAGCTAGAGCTGCTGCGGCGGGAACAAACTGCGGCGGAGAACGTTAGTTAATAGTGCCCGGACAATGTTCTCCGTTGAGGAATGCGCGGGGCGGCGAGGGGTACTTGGTGGAAGCCCAAATGAACGACGTTTGTACTGCGTGCGTTGTTACTAGGAGGAGGGAGGTGTCTCATGCCGCGGATTGCCATGGCGACGTCAACCGTCGAGCGCATCGCTGACTCGGATGACGAGGCAAGCACGACCCGTGTGGATGACCTCATCCAGCGCGGGCGAAGCCAGGGTCACCTGTCTCTTGCGGAGCTGAGGACCGCCTTTGACCAGGCAGGTCTCACGCCGGCCGAGGGACGGTCCATTCTGCGTGAGCTGAGCGAGGCAGGGGTACGGCTAGCCAATGAGCTGACCGAGGACCCGAAGCCGCCGAAGGTCCGTGCGGCCCGTCCGGCGTCCGCCGCGACGTCGACCACTGGGCCGCGAGCGGCCAAGACCAGCGGCGGGACGGACCCGGCTTCCGGAGCGGGCGACGACGCTGAGGCCGACCTGGACCCGGTAACCGACGCCGATGTGGTGAACCTGGAAGCCGAGGCGGCCGCGCTGAGCGAGTCCGACCGGCTGACCGAGGTGGATCTGGATGACCAGACCCCCGCCATGGGCGACTCGGTCCACACGTACCTGAAGTCCATCGGGCGTACCAGCCTGCTGACCGCCGAGCAGGAGGTAGACCTCGCCAAGCGGATCGAGGCCGGCCTGTTTGCCGAGCACAAGCTAGAGACCGCGAGCGGGCTCGACGAGAGCTACCGCCGTGATCTTGAGCTCGTCGCCGAGGACGGCCGGCGCGCCAAGTCGCACATGCTCGAAGCCAACCTTCGCCTGGTCGTGTCGGTGGCCAAGAAGTACAGCGACCGGGGTCTGTCCCTGCTCGATGTGGTGCAGGAAGGGAACCTGGGCCTGATCCGTGCCGTCGAGAAGTTCGACTACACCA
>PMST01000202.1 GCA_003168295.1 Actinomycetota bacterium | reverse complement strand
GGCCGACCTTCTCACCCTGCTTGAGCGTGTCCAGCACGAAGTTCATCGTGCTGAAGTCGCCGAATTCGTGGTTGAAGAACTCGATGCAGGTGCCGCCACAGGACGGGGTTTCCGCGTTAGCGGTCCCCGCAGTAAGCGCTCCCACCGCGCCGGTGCCGCCGACCAGGGTCAGCGTCGCCGCGGCGGCGAAAACCTTGCTCTTGATAGACATAGAAAGTTTCCTCCTTGAAACGGCAGCCGTACCCTGCGTACGGCTGACGGCCTTACCGCCGCGGCCTGCCGGCCGGTAAAGGCCGCCCTGCGCATGCCTGAGGCGATACGACCGGGGCGGGAATTGCCATCCCCGCCCCGCACTACTAAGGAGGACGCCACCGAACCTGATTCGGTTGACACGTTCTGTAATTGATTAAAGACGTTGGGTGACGCAAATGTGGCGGCCGGACATGAAGGTGGCGTCGCCCCCATAACGGGGACGACGCCACTTTCTTACTTAAGCCGTACAGCACAGTGGCGCCGACCCCCGGTGGGGGCCGACGCCACTGCGTTACTCAGATTTTGAACTGTTACTCAGGTTCTGCCTGTTACTCAGACACCCAGCTGACCGAAGTCAGCGCCCCAGAGCTGGTTGGAGTTCACGGTGCCCGGGAAGGGAACGCCGTTGGCGCCCTGAGAACCGGTCAGGTTGGAGACGTACAGCTCCGGCCGCGGCTCGTCGGTCGGGTAAGCGGACGCCGGGTAGGTGAGCACGAACGGCTGGGAGAAGTTGGTGTCCGAGCCGTTGATCAGCGGAACGTAACCGTGGGCGACCGTGTCGGCGGAGTCAACGATCCAGAGCGTCTTGGAGGAGACGCCACAGGGCTCCAGCGTGACCTTCTCGCCCGCGAGGGCCGTGGCGGCCACACCGGCGCACAGACCGCTGTCCACGCCATAAGGCGAGTACTGGACCTCAAACGCGGCGTCGTCCGGGAAGCCGGTCGCGCCGGCACCGTAGTGCAGGTCAACCTCGGGGGAAACGAGGGCGGCCGCGTAGAAGTCCGACACCAGACCCTGGTAGGAGATGGTGTAGTCCAGCGCCGGGTCGAAATTAGCGGTGCGGAACAGGATCTGCGGCTGGCCGACCTTCTCACCCTGCTTCAGGGTGTCCAGGGCGAAGTTCGGGTGCGCGTGCGTCCCGAAGTCGTTGTTGAAGAGGTCGATGCAGGTGGGGCCACAGGACGGGGTGGCCGCGTTGGCGGACAGCGCCCCTACAGCACTGACACCGCCGATGAGGGTCAGCGTCGCCGCAGCGGCGAAGACCTTGCTCTTGATGGACATGCTTAGTTCCCTTTCGTGGAACCACAGCCGTACCCTGCGTACGGCTGTTGGAGCCGACCTCCGCGGCTCACGTGCCGGAGACACTCCGGCCCGCTCGCCTGCGGCGGCCTGATCAGGACAGGAACGGCCATCCTGATCGGTGTTGCGGTGAAGAGAGGGAAAGAACCCGGGCGAACCCGGAAGCTATCTGGGTGGTGCGAAAGACATAGCTGGCTCAGCCTTCGATCCGGTCAGCGATCGGGATTGACCCGCTTGCGCTGATCTGATCGGGCTCCGGGGCTTTCGTCCCGTTACCCGATATAAAGACGCGGGGTTCGGGCACTTGGTTGACGCGGATTACCGCGAAATATCCGACGTGACCGAATCGCAACTTTTGATGTCGTGCTGACCCTTGTGACGACTGGGGCTGCGGAGCAACTTACCACGATCTTGCCGATATGGAAGAAAAGACATGATACTTAACGGCGTGTCGGGCTCCCGGATACTTTGCGTGGGTGCGGTCGTCACGGACGGGCACGGACGGCTGCTGCTGATTCAGCGCGGGCACGAGCCCGGCGCTGGTCTGTGGTCCCTGCCCGGCGGGCGCGTTGAGCCAGGTGAGACGGACGTCGAGGCGCTGGTGCGGGAGATGGAAGAGGAAACCGGGCTCACCGTGGAGCCGGGACGCCTGATCGGCCAGGTGCAGCGGCCCGGCCTGGCGGGCGACGTCTTCGACATCAGGGACTACGCGGTCACCGTTACCGGGGGGACGCTGCGCCCAGGCGATGACGCCGCCGACGCGCGCTGGGTCGGTCCCGAAGATCTGGGCCTTCTCGCGGTTACAGAAGGATTGATAGAAGTCCTCACCGAATGGGGAGTTCTAGGGCAAGAACCGGCGTTATTATCCTATTTTCCGTTTATGGCCGCAGAGTTCTATTCGTTCCGTCTGGTGGTCGTGCTAGCTATCTGGCCGCGCTGACCTTTTCCTTTTAGGGCATCCGCCGGGGCCTTCGGGCGCCGGGCGAACCCTGGATTACCGGCAGGTGAACGTTAGGTGAGGATGGGGCCGGGACGATTTCGGCTGGGCTGGGGCTTGCTTATCCTGGCGATGCCCGGCTTACCTCCGATTCTCCCCTGGTGGGTTCCGACGTGCGACGTGCCGCGCTGACCGCCGTCCTGGCGCTGACCGCGGGAGTACTGGCTGGCTGCGGCGGCAGCGCACCGCCCGCGAACCTGGTCTCGGTCTCCAACGGCGGCTGCGGTGCCGGCTGGCAGCTGGCCGGGCCCGGCTGGCAGACGTTCCAGATCTACAACGGGGCGGCGGAAGGCGGCGAGGTCGACCTGATCGACCCGGCCAACGGCGCCATCTACGCCGAGGTGAACGGGCTCGGCCCGGGCACCACCAGCCCGATGAGCCTGGACGTGGGCTCGGGGTCGTATGCGTTCCGCTGCTTGTTCGACGATTATGACCCGATGACCGGGCCGACCGTGGTCGTCGCCGGGCACACCCGCGGCACCCCCGCGATCCTCCCGATCACCAGCAACGACCTGATCGCCCCGGCCAACCAGTACCACGCCTACGTCACCGCGGGCCTGAACACGCTGGTCAGTCAGGCCGACGCGCTGGCCGCGGACGTCCGCGGCGGGAACCTCGGCGCGGCGAAAAGCGCGTGGCTGACCGCGCACCTGACCTACGAGCGGCTCGGGGCGGCGTACGACTCGTTCGGCAACTTCGACGACGAGATCGACGGCAGGCCGGACGGGCTGGCCGGCGGCGTCAACTCCCCGCAGTGGACCGGCTTCTACCGGCTGGAGTACGGCTTGTGGCACGGCCAGAGCGCGGCTGCCCTGACCAGCGTCGCGGATACCCTGGCCGCCAACATCCGGGCCCTGCGGACCTCGTGGCCCAGCACCGAGATCAACCTGCTCGACATCGGGCTGCGCACCCACGAGATCCTGGAGAACGCCCTGGAGTTCCAGCTCACCGGCCATGACGACTACGGCAGCGGCAGCACGCTGGCCACCACGCAGGCCAACATCCAGGGCACCTTGGAACTGCTGACCATCCTGCGCCCGCTGCTGGCCGGCCGCTATGCCGGGCTTCCGGCCGTCTACACCTGGCTGGACCGCCTCCAGTCACTGCTCAATCAGGACAAGGGGCCGAACGGGCAGTGGCTCGCCGTCTCCGGGCTCACCTCGAGCAGCCGCCAGCAGATCGACGCAACCTGCAGCCAGGCCCTCGAGGAGCTAGCCCCGATCGCCGCCATCACCGAACCGCGGATCACCTGATGCCAGAGTCCCTGTCGCCAGAGTCCCTGTCGCCCGAGTCGCAGCCGCCCGAGCCCGCAGGCGCACCGCGGCGGCGGGCGTTTCTGCGCGGCGCGCTGGGTGCGGGCGTGACCGGCGTGGTCGCGGGCGCCGCGGGCGGGTATGCCTATCACGCCACGCGGCCGGCGCCCGCCAGCCAGGCGGCGCTGGAAAACGCCGAGGCGGGGCTGGCGCCGCCGGTGCCGTTCCACGGTAAATATCAGGCCGGCATCTTGCCGCAGCCGCAGCGGCAGACCGCGGTGATCTCGTTCAACGCGACCGCGGACGGGCGCGGGGAACTGGTCGACCTGTTCCAGACGATCACCGCGCGGGCCAGGTTCCTGACCGCGGGCGGCACCCCGCCGCCGGTCGGCATCGGGGGCCCGCCGTCGGACTCCGGCGTGCTCGGGCCGACCGTGGTGCCGGACGGGCTCACGGTGACGGTCGGTGTCGGCACTACCCTGTTCGACGACCGCTACGGACTGGCGCCCCAGCTGCCCGCGAAGCTGACGCCGATGCGGCCGTTCCCCAACGACGACCTCGACCCGGCCCAGTGCGGCGGCGACCTGGTGGTCCAGCTCAGCGCGGGCAGCGCGGACACGGTCATGCACGCGCTGCGCGACATCGCCAGGCACACCAGGGGCGCCATGCAGGCGTCCTGGCGCATCGACGGCTTCTGCAGCCCGCCCCGGCCGAGCGGGACCGTGCCGCGCAACATGCTCGGCTTCATGGACGGCATCTCCAACCCGGACACCAGCGACGCGGCCCAGATGGACAGCCTGGTCTGGATTGAGCCGAACACCGCGGGCGAGCCCGCCTGGACGGCCGGAGGCAGCTACTTCGTGGTCCGGCTGATCAGGATGTTCGTGGAGTTCTGGGACCGGGTCGACATCACCGAGCAGGAAAACATGATCGGTCGCCGCCGCGCCACCGGCTGCCCGCTCGACGCGACCAGCATCGACGCCACGCCGGACTACGCGCTCGACCCCACCGGCGACGTGATCCCGCTCACCGCGCACATACGGAAGGCCAACCCCCGGACCCCGCAAAGCGCGGACAGCCGGATCCTGCGGCGCGCGTACAACTACGACCGCGGCATCGACCAGGTCGGCGACCTGGACATCGGGCTGGTCTTCACCTGCTTCCAGCAGGATATGAAACGGCAGTTCGAGGCGGTGCAGAAGCGCCTGATCGACGAGCCCCTGGTCGACTACATCAGCCCATTCGGCGGTGGCTACTTCCTGGCGCTGCCCGGCGTACTCGACCGCACCGACTATCTCGGCCGCGCTCTGCTGGCCTAAGGGGCTGGGCCAAGGGGCTGGCCTAAGGCGTGACCGATTCTTGATCCGGCGTTTCCTTTCTAGTCAGATTCAGTGCGCATCTGTGTCATCCTGGCGTGTCAGTTTTTCCTCCTGGGTGCGGGGTTCGCAGACCCACCACGTCAGCAGACTCAGGAGGCGAGATGGGCGAAGGCCCAGCAACGGTCCGCGGCAAGCGGAGCTCGAAGGCACGAGTCCGGTACTACGCGGCCATCGGCGCGGCGGTCGTTATCGGCACCGGCGTCGCCGTTGGTACCACGGTGACCGGCGCGAGCGCGGCACCGAACACGGTGAACGCGGTGCCTGTCCCGGCGACCAGCCCGGCGAGCAGCTGGTATTACGCGCCGAAGACCGCGACACCGATCAAGCACGTGGTGGTGCTCTTCGACGAGAACGAGTCGTTCGACCACTACTTCGGGACCTACCCGTTTGCGGCCAACACCGACGGCAGCACCTTCCACGCCAAGCCAGGGACCCCGACGGTGAACGGGCTGTACACGAACATCACCTCAAGCGGCCCGACCGGCCCGCTGCTCACGGCCAACCCGAACAGCTACAACCCGGAACGGCTCACCCACTCCGAGGCGCTGACCTGCGACCAGAACCACGGCTACACGCCGGAGGAGGAAGCGTTCGACGCCGGGAAGATGGACAAGTTCGTCCAGTACACCGAGAGCGCCTCGACCTGCGCGGCCGGTACGGACGAGTACTTCCAGCCGGGCCTGGTGATGGACTACTACGACGGCAACACGGTCACCGGGCTGTGGAATTACGCGCAGAACTACGCGATGAGCGACAACAACTACGACACCGACTTCGGGCCGTCGACACCCGGCGCGCTCAACCTGATCTCCGGCAACGACGGCGACGGCTACGCGGTCAGCCCGAGCACCGGCGCGGTGGAGCCGGACGCGGGCAGCGTCAGCGCGCTGAACAGCAACGGCCTCGGTACGATCTACGGCGACCTCGACCCCGCCTACGACGAGTGCTCCGACGCCAGTCACACCTCCACCAGCCCGGTCGGGGTGATGACCGGCAAGAACATCGGCGACCTGCTCAACGCCAAGAACGTCAGCTGGGGCTGGTTCCAGGGCGGTTTCGCTCCGACCTCGACCAACGCGGCGGGCGACGCGGTCTGTGGCTCCGAGCACGAGAACATCGGCGGCAACGAGGTCGCTGACTACTCGCCGCACCACAACCCCTTCGAGTACTACAAGTCCACGGCCAACCCCAAGCACCTGCCGCCCTCGTCGGAGGCGGCCATCGGCCACACGGACCAGGCCAACCACGAGTACGACCTGTCTGACTTCTACGAGACGCTGAAGGACGGCAACATGCCGTCGGTCAGCTTCCTGAAGGCGGCCGAGTACCAGGACGCCCACCCCGGCTACTCCGACCCGCTGGACGAGCAGAACTTCCTGGTGAACACGGTCAACCAGATCGAGGAATCCAAGTACTGGGCGTCCACGGCGATCATCATCACCTACGACGACTCCGACGGCTGGTACGACCACCAGGTCTCGCCGATCGTCAACGGCTCCGACACCGCGGCGGACGAGGCGATCTGCAACACGGTTGCCCAGAAGCTGGGCGACACCCCCGACCGCTGCGGCTTCGGCCCGCGGCTGCCGCTCGTGGTGATCTCGCCCTACACCAGGAGCAACTACGTCAGCAGCAACCTGACCGACCAGGCCTCCGTCACCGCGTTCATCGAGGATAACTGGCTGCACGGGGAGCAGATCGGGAACGGCTCCTACGACGCGATCTCGGGCAGCCTGGACGCGCCCGGCGGCGTGCTCGACTTCCACACCAGGCCGCACTTGGCGCCGGTCATCCTCAACCCCACGACTGGCGAGATCGTCAACTCCCAGTGGTAGCTCGCAACTAACGCGGCTAGCGGCTGCGACCGGTAGTTACGGTCGCAGTCGCTGCCGTTGTTGGCGGGGGCACGAGGCCGTGTCCGTTCCGAATCATTGGCTTTCTGGGGTGGTATTAGCATGAAGTCATGAGCTCCCCGCCGATGGCCCCGCCCAGCCCCGCGCAAGTGACGCAAGCGCTTGATGGGGTGCAGGATCCTGAGATTCACCGGCCCATCACCGAGCTTGGCATGGTCAAGAACATCGACATCGCGGCGGACGGGGCGGTGCTGGTCGAGGTGTGGCTGACCGTGTCGGGCTGCCCGCTGCGGGAGACCATCATCCGTGAGGTCACCGCGGCGGTCACCAAGGTCCCAGGCGTCTCCTCGGTGCGCGTCGACCTGGACGTGATGAGCGAGGAACAGCGGCGGGCGCTGCAAACCCAGCTCCGCGGCGGCAAGGCGGAGCCGGTGATCCCGTTCGCCCAGCCGACGTCGCTGACCCGGGTGTACGCGGTGGCCAGCGGCAAGGGCGGCGTGGGCAAATCCTCGGTCACGGTGAACCTGGCCGCCGCGCTGGCCGCCTCTGGCCTGGCCACCGGCGTGGTGGACGCCGACATCTACGGGCACTCGGTGCCCCGGATGCTGGGCGTCACCGGCCGGCCCACCCCGGTCGAGAACATGATCATGCCGCCGTCGGCGCACGGCGTGAAGGTCATCTCGATCGGCATGTTCACCAAGGGCAACACGCCCGTGGTCTGGCGCGGGCCGATGCTGCACCGGGCGCTGCAGCAGTTCCTCGCCGACGTGTACTGGGGCGACCTGGACGTGCTGCTGCTCGACCTGCCCCCGGGCACGGGCGACATCGCCATCTCCTTGGGCCAGATGCTGCCGTCCGCCGAACTGCTCGTGGTGACCACCCCGCAGCTGGCCGCGGCCGAGGTCGCCGAGCGGGCGGGCGCGATCGCCTCGCAGACCCACCAGCGGGTCGCCGGGGTCATCGAGAACATGTCCTACCTGATCTGCCCCCACTGCGGGGAGCAGACCGAGCTGTTCGGCTCGGGCGGCGGCGCTACGGTGGCCGCCGGGCTCAGCCGGCTCAGCGGCGCTCCGGTTCCGCTGCTCGGGCAGGTGCCGATCGACGTCCGGCTGCGCGAGGGCGGAGACGCGGGGGTTCCGCTGGTGCTGGGCGATCCCGCTTCCCCGGCCGCGCTCGCGTTGCGGAAGATCGCCGACGAACTCGGCACCCGCAGCCGCGGTCTGGCCGGGCGTAACCTCGGCATTTCGCCGCGCTGAGTGCTTTTCGGGGTTCGGTGCCTCAGGGGTTTGCGCTCGGGGTTCGTGCTTCGGGGTTCAGGTCGCGTCGGGGTCGAAGGGGGGTTGCTCGCCGGGAGCGAGCAGCGCTCCGTTGGTCCGGGCCGACCGCGGCCGCTGCGCGGCGGCCTGGGCGGAATCCCCGTTGAGATCGTCGAGGAAATGCTTCTGCACGAACCGTTTCGGGTGCAGGTCCTCGAGCTCGAAATCGGCGAACTCGGGGCCTAGCCCATCTCGCAGGTCATTCTTGGCGCCCTCGGCGACCCGGCGGAGGTCGCGCAGGGCCTTGCCGGCCTGGGAGGCCATCTTCGGCAGCTCGTTCGGGCCGAAGATGACAAGCGCGAGCACCGCAAGGATAAGAAGCTTGGAAATATTCAGGTCAAACACGCGCTTCAGCTCTCCGTCGGGCAGGTCAACACGCTCTCGTTATCCACTTTAAACCGTACGCGACCATTTCGGAGCCCAGGCGCTGCCGGCTTGGTGTCTCATTGTCAACCGAACGGGTTGACCCAGGAGGCGAGCCGGACGAAACCCCGGGACATGCGCTTCCAGAACCCGGGCGGCGTGTCGTGCGGCAGCACGCCGACCACGGCGTCGACGGTCTGGACCGGCGCGTCCGCCATCACCGTGTACACCATGCCGCGGCTGGACCAGGTGAGGGACCGCTGATCCGGTTCCGCCACGTAAATGACATGGCCGTCCACGGTGGTTCGCTGCCAGCCGGCCAGCTTGGCCGCCAGGTCGCCCCGCTGCTCGAACACCGAGACCACGGACAGGCCGTCGGAATAGCCGAGATCGAGCACGGTACCGGTGCTCGTCGTGGTCCTGGCCCCGGTGAACAGCGAGAGCCCGCCGGGCAGCCCGGCCGGGACCAGCCAGCCCCCGGTGTGCAGCGCGAGCAGCTGGGCGTGCGACAGCGGGTCGGCCCACGGCCCGGGCGGGTCGGACGGCCCGCTGACCGGCATCGCCGCCTGAGCCAGGCTCGAGAAGCGGACCCGGATGAACACATCCTGGCTGATCACGTGCGAGGCCGTATCGAAGACCTCGCGCTCGAGCGGCAGCTTGGTCGCGTCGTCCAGCCAGAACCTGGCGGCCAGGCTGCCGTCCTCGCGCCTGGCCTCCACCACCTGCGCCGTCCGGCTGTCCGCCGAGCCCGCTCCCGCGTACACCACGGTGTAATGCGTCTCGAGCAGCCCGATGAGGGGCATGGTGACGCCGAGAACGCCCTCCGGCGCCTGGCTGTCGTTGTCCGAGGAGAAGTAAGGCTGGCTGCTGAGCGAGCTCCCCGCGGCCAAGGTCTGGGTGACCGTCTGACCGCCGCTGACGTGCCAGATGTCGGAGACAAGCACGCTCCCGCTGCCGTCACTCCAGCGGGTGACGACCTCCTGGCCCTGGTACGACATCAAGATCGCCGCCTGAGCCGCCTGGGTCAGCAGGCGCAGGGCCCGCGCGCTGCTCACCCGGCGTCCGGTCGCGGGGACCTGACCCGCGGCCGCGACGGAACCGCCGGCCGTCGCGGTCGCCTCGTTCTGCGTCGTGCCGGTGCCCGGCTGACTGCTGCACGCGGTCACCAGGAACCCGGGCAGCGCCATCACCAGCGCGGCCGTCAGCAGCAGGGGCGACCGGCCCTCGCCACGGCGACGGCTCACGAGAGAGCTGGGACTGAACACACGGACCTCAAGGAAGCGACGCGGCGGAGCTCGACACGCCTGGGTTCGACGCGGCGGGGCTTGCCGCCGGAGGGGCAAATGGGACCTGGCCCGTCGTGATGGCGTGCTCCACGCTGTACATCTCCACCGGCGGGGTGATCCGTGGCCCCGGAGCCGCCTCACCCCCGCCGCCGGCCGAGAACGCGGCCGTGCCGAGACCGACGACCAGGGAGACGGTGCCGAGCATCAGGTAGCGCCTGCGCCGCGCCGACCGCGGTCCGCGGGCTCCCGGCCGCCTCGATGCCCGGGTGGCCGCGCGCCGCGAGCCCCGGAGCAGGCCGCGCCGCGGTGGCATCGGTCCGCCCGGTCCGGTCATGGCGATCAGGCGCTTGGTCATCGCGGCCTCGGCCGGCGCGCCGGTCATGAGCGTGCTCAGCTTCTGCTTCAGGACCCGCAGCTCGGCGGCTTCGGCCCGGCATTGCTCGCAGCTGGCCAGGTGAGCGTGAGCGCGGTCACGTTCGGCTCCGTCGAGCTCGCCGTCGACGAGGGCCGACAGCCGGTCACCAAGGTGGCTCATAGCTGTGAGTCCTTCGTGGTTCCCGGGTCCACACCGACCGGAGCGGGCCGGCGGTGCTCCAGGGCGGAGCGCAGCTGAGCCCGGCCGCGGTGAATCCGGCTGCGCACCGTGCCCAGCTTGACGCCGAGGGTAGCGGCGATCTCCTCGTAGGAGAAGCCCTCGATGTCGCACAGCACGACCGCCGCCCGGTACTCCGGAGGCAGCGCCTTCAGCGCGGCCTGGACGTCGTCGTCAAGATGGCTGTCGTCGAAGGCCTGGGCCGGGCTGGGCTCAGAGCCCGCCAGCCGGTGCGCCATCTCGTCGGCTAGTCCCTCGAAGTGGATCCGCTGCTTGCGCCGCGCCGAATCGAGGAACAAGTTTGTGGTTATCCGGTGCAGCCAGCCCTCGAACGTGCCCGGGGTATAGCTGGACAGCGACCGGAACACCCGGACGAATACTTCCTGGGTCAGGTCCTCCGCATCGTGCGGGTTGCCGGTCAGGCGGTAGGCCAGACGGTAGACCCGAGCCGAGTGCACGCGAACGATGTCCTCCCATGTCGGGAGGTTCCACTCGGCCGGAGCCAGCTGGCCCGGCGACGGGAGTCGTCGACCGGCCTCGTCCACCACTCCGCCCTCCGGGTCACACAGTGCCGCGACTGTCACCATCGTGCCCTGGATTCTTCCGTTGCGCCAGTTGTGTTCGGATGCCATACCTTCGGATGCCATATAGCAGCTTGCAGTGGGCAGCACGCGCCCGGCCAGTACCGTCTAAGTAACGGGCTGGAAGCCCGGAGAGTTCCCGGACCTGCGGATCTGGCGCTAGGCTGCTACAAATGGGGCCACTTTCTGATGCCGCAGAATACGTACCTGAGGACGAGCCGCTGCTCGCGGCCCGGGCGAACGCAGCCGACCTCGGAGGGACCGAGCCGGTGCTTCCGGCGGTCGGCGCCGCGCTGCGCTTCCTGGCCTGCGCGGTCGGGGCCAGGACCGCGGTCGAGATCGGCACCGGCTGCGGCAGCTCCGGCATCTGGCTGCTGCGCGGGATGCGGCCGGGCTCGACGCTGACCAGCGTGGACACCGAGCCCGAATACCAGCGAATGGCCCGTAAGGCGTTCACCCAGGCGGGCTTCGCGCAGAACCAGGCCCGCCTCATCCTCGGCCGCGCGCTCGACGTGCTCCCGCGGCTCTCCGACGGCACCTACGACCTGGTGTTCTGCGACGCGGATGCGCGAGACTACGTGGATTACCTGACCGCCGCGCTGCGCCTGCTTCGGCCCGGCGGCGTCGTAGCTTTCAACAATGCCCTGCTGGCGGGGCCTGCGGATCCTCCCGGGGACGATGGAGATGACGAGGGCCAAGGCGATTCCTCGCTTGACTCCTCGCTCGACCTCGCCAGCCTGGTGCGGACCAGCGACCGGCTCGTGCCGGTGCTGCTGCCACTCGGGGAGGGCCTGCTCGCCGCGGTCAAGAGGGGCGACTAGAGAGCGTCATCGGATCGGATCACCCAACCACCGATTTCAAGGCGTCACCAAGCCTGGCTGCTTCGTCAGCTGTGAGCTCAACAACGAGACGGCCGCCGCCTTCAAGCGGGACACGCATCACGATGCCGCGCCCCTCTTTGGTGACCTCAAGCGGACCGTCTCCCGTCCGCGGCTTCATCGCCGCCATTATCCCATCCCCTTCCCTCCGGACTCCATCGCACCGACCTTTGCGGCACTGCCTTGCCAGGTGGCACTGCCTGCCCGGGTTCTGTGCACGCCGCTACCCGGGCGCCTACGGTGAAACCGGTAAGCCACAACCGTTTCTATCTGTCGCCCTATTATCCCGTGTTCGGAAGCAGAATGGTAATGATCGACGATCCTAGGCACCGTGAAAACGCGGCAACGGCTTATTTTCCGGCCGTTCGGCGATTTCACCGGCGCGTCGCCAACCTCAGCCGCCGGTAGCCCCGGCCGCGCGGCGGGTCCTCGCGGCGGGCCCTGGCGGCGGGCCCTCGCGGCTAGCCTGGACGCAGGCGTCACGATTGATCGCCCAGCCTGCCGGGATATCCGTAACGATGCGGATGCGTTCGGCGAACTGGTGGGTGTGGCCGATTCAGGGGAGGAACCGGGTGGGCGAGCGCGCAGAGCAGCCGCCCCGGCGTGCGCGCCGCCGCCTGTTCATCGACCTGACGCCGCTGCGGCGGTCCCGCGATTTTCGCTGGCTTATCGGCGGCGAGCTGGTGTCGGTCCTCGGCACCCAGCTGACCACCGTCGCGGTGCCCTACCAGGTCTACCGGATCACCCACTCCTCCCTCGACGTCGGGCTGGTGTCGCTGTTCCAGCTGTTCCCGCTGATCGCCGGGTCGCTGCTGGGCGGGTCGGTGGTCGACGCCATGGACCGGCGCCGCCTGCTGATAATGGCGCAGGTGCTGCCGGCGCTGTGCAGTGCCGGCCTGGCGATCAACACCGACCTGGGCACCTCGCTGTGGCCGCTGTTCGTGCTGCCCGCGGCCTCCGCCGGGTTCAGCCCGCTGGACAACGCCGCGCGCAGCGCCATCGTCCCGCGCCTGGTCCGCCGGTCGGAGCTGTCGACCGCCAACGCCATGTTCCAGTCCCTGTTCCAGTTCGGCTTGGTGGTGGGCCCGGCCATCGCCGGGCTGCTGCTGGCCGGGGCCGGGGTCCGTTTCGTCTACTGGATGGACGTGGCCAGCTTCGCGGCGGCCGCGAGCGGGGCGTTCATGATGTCACCGCAGCCGCCGCGCGGCGCGACGGCCCACCGCGCGGGGTTCCGCTCGATCATCGAGGGCCTCAGGTTCGTGCGCGGACGGCAGGCCATCCAGGGCGCCTATCTGATCGACATCAACGCGATGGTGTTCGGCATGCCGCGGGCCCTGTTCCCGGCCCTGGCCATCAAGCTGTTCGGGGGCGGAGCCGCGACGCTCGGCTTGCTCTACGCCGCGCCCGGCGCGGGCGCGCTGATCGGTGCGCTCACCACCGGCTGGGTCAGCCGGATCCAGCGCCAGGGCCTGGCGGTCATCTTCGCCGTCATCGCGTGGGGCGCCGCCATCACCGCTTTCGGGTTGGTGCACTGGCTTCCCGCCGCGCTGGTGCTGCTCGCCGCCGCGGGCTGCGCCGATGTGATCTCGGCCGTGTTCCGCAGCACGATCGTCCAGCTCGCCGTGCCCGACGCGCTGCGGGGCCGGCTGGCGGGCCTGCAGATCGCCGTGGTCACCGGTGGCCCCCGGATCGGAGACCTGGAGGCAGGCGCGGTCGCGACCGGCTTCGGCGATACCTTCTCCGTCGTCTCCGGCGGCCTGGCGTGCATCGTCGGCGCGCTGGTCCTGGCTCGCCTGCTCCCCGGCTTCCGCCAGCAGCGGATGGAGCCCGCGCACCACGACCAGGCGGAGTCTCCCCAGACCGAGCCGCTCCCCTAGCTGGTCCGGTCCCCTGGCTACTCCCCTAGCTGGTCCGCTGGCTGCTCCCTTAGCTGGTCACGGGTGTCCGGGCCGCGCCGCCGTAGAGCTGGGCCGCCCGCCAGCAGTACCAGGCGACGACGCTGCGGTAGGGCCGGTACGGGTCGCCGAGGAGGTCGAGTTGCTTCGGCGTGGGCGTGGCGATATCCCACGCCAGGCCGAACCCCCGGCGTACCACGAGGTCTCCGGTGGGCCAGACGTCCAACCGACGGAGCTGGAACATCAGGAAAATCTCCGCAGACCACTTCCCGATGCCGCGGACGCTCGACAGGCGGGCCACGATCTCCGCGTCGCTTTCCCGGGCCAGCCGACGGGAGTCGAGCACGACCGTGCCGTCGAGGACCTTGGCCGCCAGGTCCTGGAGGGAGGCGGCTTTGGCGGCCGACAGGCCGGCCTCGCGGAGCAGCACGGTCGGGGTGGCCAGGACCCGCTCGGGGGTGACGTCGCCGTCCAGGGCGAGGATGAGCCGGCCGTGTATCGCCCGGGCAGCGGCCCCCGCGAGCTGCTGGTAGGTGACAGAGCGGACGAGGGTGGCGAAATGGGTGTCGGTAGGTTTGGGGAAGGTCGGCGGGCCTGCTTCAGCGAGGAGGCGGGCAAGTACCGGGTCTCGTTCGGCCAGAATCTCGGCGGCTTGACGGGGAGTGACCTTGCGCGGGCGGGAGGCATCGGGCGGCGTCGAGGTCACGGGTGGCTCCAGGTCGGCTCGGTTGGCTGTCGTCGGCGGCGGAGGATCCGATGTAACAGAGCATGGCATCGAGCGGCCCTGGTCGGTGTGCTGCCTGAGGACTTCGCCGGGTCTGCTCGGTGCGCCTCAGATCGGGTAGCGTGTCGGCTCGGTGGTGTACTGGCGGCCGGAGGGGACGGTCCAGCGGAAGGTGGCCGGGGTGATCTGCTCGGCCTTCCAGCCGGGGTGCTGCTTGAGCCGGTGCTCGTGGCGGCATTTGGGTCCGCCGTTGCAGGTCAGGTCGTCCGGGCAGGCCGGTGGACAGCCGCCAGGTGCCGTAGCCGCCGGGCGGCCCGTCCCCACCGGACGCGGTGAAGGTGAATTCCGGCCGGAGGCCGGTGCCGGGTCTGCCGGGCGGTGGATCGTGGCCGACGGGCGGGGGGTGGTCGCGGGGTGGCCGGGGTTCGGGCGGTCGGGCGGTGCGGATGCGGTTTTTGGGTTCGGGCCGGGCGCAGCCGTGACCGATGGCGTGTCCTTGCTCGTCGGTGACGGTGACGCAGTACGTGGTCCTGGGATTGCGGGCGGCAGCATAAGCCAGGTCACGGACCAGGGCAGGGTCGATGGGCCCGATACCGGAGAGCTCGCCGGGCCGGTCGGCCAGGCCCAGCACCGTTTCCAGGGTCGCGGTCAGGTTGATGCAGCCGCTGAACCCGGCCGGGATCACGCCCGGTACCGGCGGCACCAGGGTCCCGTCCGGTTCCGGTGCGCCCGACCCGCCACCGCGCGGACCGTCATCACTCGGACCGCCGTCGCCCGGACCGCCGTCGGTGGTTGCGGGGGGTTCGGGCTGGGTGAGGAGCGTGGAGTCGCGGCCGAGGATGATGTCCAGGTAGGCGCGGGCCCGGAGCTGGTCCATGTCGCCGTCCAGGCCCGCCTTCTTCAGTTGCTTGGCCCACCACGAAATGCGCTGGTCGGCGGCCAGGACGTCGGCGGGCGGCAGTTCCCGGCCGGCCAGGCCGGCGTTCCCGGAGTGCTCGGGCCAGCGTTCCACCCGGGCGTCTTTCGCGCCGTGCTCGCGCCGCTTGGCTGCCTTGTCCGGGGCGACCTCGATGACCGCGCGCTTGATCGCGGCCCGCAGCCCGCCCGGGGTCAGCCGCCCGGCCCGGTCCAGGACCAGCGCCTCAGCGGCGCGGGCCTCTTCGGGGGTGAGGTGGGCGACCCCGTGGGCNNAGCTTGACGGCCAGGGTGATGGCCAGGTCCAGCATGGTGTCCGCGGCCCACCGGGTATCAGCCAGCGCCCACGCCAGCTCCGAGGCGGTGAACTCCTCCCAGCCCCCGGGCCCGTCCAGGACCGGCTCGCGGCCGACCCCGGTCAGCTCATCATCCGAGGCCCCGGCGAACCTGTCATCGTCCCCGGCCGCGTTCTCGGCGAACCCGAGCAGCGCGGCACCGCCGGGAGCGGCATCCAGCAGGTGACCGGTCGCGAACGCGCCGGCCGGGCCGGGCGAGTCATCCGCCGTCCGCCGCGCCGAGCCGGGCTGCCCGGGACCCCGCCGGCGGCGCGTGGCTGGGCGGCAGCGGGTGGCTGGGCGGGAATACGTGGCTGGGTGGGGACGTCGTCGGGATCCTCGCCGGGGTCATCCCCGTCGTCGGGCTCGATCGAGTCTAGCCACGCTATCCATTCCTCCCGGGTGAGCCAGTCCTCGGCCGCGGCGCCCGGCTCGCCAGTGTCCCGGGCGGGGTCGTCGTCCCGCTCGGGGTCTGGGGATACCGGTTCTGCGGGCATGGGCCGCCGTCCGTTCAGAGAGGATTCATCTGTATCAAACATAATAGCGAATCTTTATGCTCACTGTAACGCTTATCGCTTGATGGGGACGATTTTCGAATTAAATGACTGGAGTTATCAGTGTGGTTCTGGAGGGTGAGAACGCCCAGGGCGGCGTTTGTGCGAGGGCCCAGGGCGGCGTTTGTGAGAGCTTTTATGGGGTCGGTTCTGGCACAGCGCTGGCGAGGGCCGCGGACACGAGCTTGGTGACGGCTCCGGCTTCCGGGGGGGTGGTGTCGTGGCCGGCGAAGAGCAGGTGCCCGGTTCCGATCAGCATGGGCGCGAGCGTGTCGACGTCGGCATCGGCAGCGATGCGGCCCAGGTCGCGCTCGATGGTGAGGTAGGAGGCGATCATGGCGGTCGCTTCCGCCAGTAGCGGGACGCCGGACGGTCTGGTCTGGCGCAGCCGGGCTAGACCGTCCGGCGCGGTCTGGCGCAGCCGGGCGCGCAAATTATCCCGGGAGATGATGAGGGCCACGATCGCTACCGCGACCGATTCGAACAGGTCCGTCAGCGCGCTGGTGAGATTGCCGGCCACGGTGCCGGTGCCGGCGGAATCGCGCAGGGCGGCGGCCTGGCGCTCGATCCGGGCGATCCGGTCTTCCACAAGCTCGGCGAGGAAGGCGTCGAAGTCGGCGAAGTGCCGGTGCAGGACGCCCTTGGCGAAGCCTGCCTCGGTGGTGACCGCGCGGCTGGTCAGCGCGTTCGGGCCATCCCTGAGCAGGATGCGCTCGGCGGCGTCGAACAGCTGCTCACGGGGGTCACGGATGGCAATCCCGGTCGGCACCGTGACCTCCTTCGCTGACTTGGGCCCGACTCGATTGACGAGTGGGCGACTGCCCACTATGGTGGGCGCATGCCCACTGTACCGCCGGAGCGCGAGCCGCATCAGTATCGGCGGATGGCGGAGTCGTTCGGCGTGGACGCCGAGCGTTACGACCGGACGCGGCCTCGCTATCCCGACGCCCTGGTGGAGCGGATCGTCGCGGCCAGCCCCGGGTCTGACATTCTCGATGTCGGCTGCGGTACGGGCATAGAAGCCCGGCAGTTCCAGGCGGCCGGCGGCAAGGTGCTCGGCGTCGAGCCGGACGCGCGGATGGCCGACTTCGCGCGGCGCACCGGGGTCGAGGTCGAGGTGGCGACGTTCGAAGCCTGGGACGCGGCCGGCCGGGAATTCGACGCGGTCGTCGCCGGAACGGCCTGGCACTGGGTGGACCCGGTCGCGGGCGCGGCCAAGGCGGCCCAGGTGCTGCGGCCCGGCGGCCGGCTGGCGCCTTTCCACCACGTGTTCCAGCCCCCGCCCGAGGTGATGGAGGCCCTCGCCGAGGTCTACCGGCGGGTGGCGCCGGACTCGCCGTTCGGCGGCCGGCCGGTGAGGTCAGCACTGGAGGGGTACCAGCGGCTGTTCGGCAAGATCGCTGACGGGATCCGGGAGGTGGGTGGGTTCAGCGAGCCTGAGCAGTGGCGGTTCGACTGGGAGCGTTTCTACACCCGCGATGAGTGGCTGGAGCAGATGCCTACCTTCGGCACCCTCACCCAGCTCCCGCCGGACCAGCTGGCGGAGGTGCTGGCGGGGGTCGGGGCCGCTATCGACGCGATGGGGGGAAGCCTCACGATGAGCTATACCACGGTGGTGGTTACCGCGGCGCGGACCGGTTTGGGCTAGCGTCCGGCTGAGCGGGGCCCGGCGGAGCGAGGGGGGTCGCGGGGGCACGCGGCACCGATCGTTCGGCGAAATGATCTTGAATTTGACCTTTGGGCTATTCGCGCTTGAGCGAGATGGCGAGGTTCGGCACGACGATGGACGCGAGGTACAACGGCCAGATCCTGATTCCGTGGCAGCGGAAGCTGACGACTTGGGCATCGGCCGCCTCGACGGAGAGTTCTCGGCTCGAGTACCGGCCTTTGCTCATTCGTATGGTGTGGCGTCCAGGTTCGAGCGGCGCCTCGAACGTCTCGTGGTTTTCGGCCGAGCCGACGACCTTGCCGTCAACCAAGATCTCGAACCGGCCCCGTCTGAGCTCAACGCCGAAGTCATGTTCGTGGGTCACCCTGAGCGTTGCTGACACAACTGTCCCCTGCGTCTACGTGGCCGACATGGACGCGACCTCAGCCCACGGGCATCAGGGTGAGTGACGCCGTTGCCTGGGCAGACGAAATTACTGAGCGGTATACGGGGGTCTCGGGCACCTCCAACAATGCTCAAGGCATGCCTTGAG
>PMST01000398.1 GCA_003168295.1 Actinomycetota bacterium | reverse complement strand
GTCAGCCTCGCCGGCACCCAGCAGCAGTGGCAGGCCGGCGCCCGGAACCCCGAGCACATCGACCCCGAGCAGGCGCTCGCCGATCAGCTGGTCCTCGACCTTCCCGGGCGCGCCGACTACATGAAGGCCCTGCTGTGGGACTACCAGAACAACGTTCCCCGCTACGGCGCCTGGCAGACGTGGCTCAGGCGGCGTCAACCGGCCGTCCTCGCCATCTGGGGCAAGAACGACCCGTTCTTCATCTCTCCCGGCGCCGAGGCCTACGCCCGAGACGCCAAAGACACCAGGGTGGTCCTGCTCGACACCGGGCACTTCGCTCTCGAAGAGGAAGCCGACATCATCAGCGACCACATCGACCACCTGATGACCAACGCCTTCGCCTGAGCCACGGCGCCTGCCTGGCTCACAACACGCCGGCAGCCGAGTCCCGCCCGTTCATGCCAGGGCCGCCCCGCTACCGCGTAACTCAAAAGCCTTCCGCTGAGACCCAAGGAGAACAACTCATGCCCTCACCAACCCCCGTTCTTGCGGGCAAGAGCATCGTGATAACCGGAGGCACCTCCGGCATCGGCCTCGACACCGCCCGGCTACTCGCCGCAGGCGGCGCTCACGTCACCGTCATCGGCGCCAATCCGGCCAAGGGAGCTTCCGCCCAGGCCGCCATCGCCGAAGCGGCCGGCACCAGCGGAGGGACCGCCGCGTTCGCCGCCGCCGAGCTCTCCTCGATGCGCGCCGTCCACGCCCTGGCGACCACGCTCACCGAGCGCCTCGACCGCCTCGACGTGCTCATCAACAACGCCGGGGTCGTCAGCCAGCACCGGCAGGTCACCACCGACCGCTACGAGCGGACCTTCGCCGTCAACTACCTCGCCGCATTTGCCCTCACGCTCGACCTGCTGCCGCTGCTGCGGGCCTCGGCTCCCTCCCGCGTGGTGGCGATCACCGCAGCGGTCGAACCCGTCGGCCGACTGCCGTTCGGCGACCTGCAGCGAGCACGCCACTACGGAGGGCTCCGCGCCTACGCCCAATCCAAGAAGGCCCTGGCGCTGTTCACCATAGAACTAGCCCGCCGCCTCGAAGGCGAAGGAGTGACCGCCAACATCGTAGACCCCTTCCTCGTCCGCACCGACCTGACCAGCAACCGCGACGTGCCTTGGCTGTTCAAAGCGGCACGCCCAGCCATGATCAGGCCTGCCACCGCCGCACGCTGGATCGCACGAGTCGCCACCGACCCCAAACTCGCCGGCACCACCGGCCGCCACTTCATGCTCGGACACCCAGCCCAGAGCTGGCCCGGCAGTCGCAGCCACCGCAAAGCCGCCCGCCTATGGGACGCCACCACCGACCTCGTCAACACCCCCGCCCCCGACCCTGCCGCACCGTAACGTCCGCGCATACCCCCTGTGGGGCTCGATTATTCGATCTGGCTGGTCGGCGGGCTGAGATCATCGCTGGATGTTCTTCTCGGTCGCTTACCTGGTGGTGCGCCGCGTGCTCAGCTGCCTGGTCGTGCTGGCCCGGAGCGAGGTGTCCAACGACGCCGAGCTCCTGGTGCTGCGGCACGAGAACGCCGTGCTGCGCCGCCAGATCAGCAAGGTCCGCTACCAGCCAGGTGACCGGCTATGGCTCGCGGCACTGTCCCGGCTGATTCCCCGGCACCGGCGGAGCGAGGTGTTCGCGGTGACCCCGGCGACGCTGCTCGCCTGGCTCCGGCAGCTGGTCACCCGTAAATTGGACTACACCAGCCGGCGGCGTCCCGGACGGCCGTCCACACCGACCTCGATCCGCAAGCTGGTGATCCGCCTCGCGACGGAAAACCCCGCATGGGGGAACCGGCGTGTGCAGGGCGAGCTGGTCAGGCTCGGCCACCCGATCGCCGCCTCCACGGTGTGGCAGATCCTGCATGACGCAGGGATCGATCCCGCGCCCCGCCGCACCGGCCCGACCTGGAAGCAGTTCCTGACCGCCCAGGCCCGCGGCATCATCGCCGTCGACTTCGTTCACGTGGACACCGTGCTGCTGCGCCGCATCTACGCCCTGATCGTCATCGAGCACGGCACCCGCCGCGCCCACCTGGCCGGCATCACCGCGCACCCCGAGGGCGCGTGGACAACGCAGGCAGCGCGCAGCTTCCTGATGGATCTCGGCCACCGCGCGGCTTCGGTCAAGTTCTTGATCAGGGATCGCGCCGGGCAGTTGACTTCCTCCTTCGACGCCGTGTTCACGGCAGCGAGCGCCAGGATTCTCGCCAGCCCGCCGCAGGCACCCCGGGCGAACGCTGTCTGCGAGCGGATGATCGGCACCTTGCGCCGCGAGTTGCTCGACCGGATGCTGATCGTCAACGAGGACCACCTGCGGCAGGTGGTCATCGAGTACCTGATCCACTACAACACCGCCCGGCCCGGGCCTTGGACCAGCTGCCACCGGCTCAAGCCCACACCCCGCTACCGCAGATCAACCTCGCCGACCACCAGATCGACCGAAAACAGCGGGAGCTCCTTGACTCCTGGAAGCGGCTCAGGCGCTAGGGGCGGACTTCCTGGACTCGTCTGGCTCCCGCATCAAGCTGGGCAGGTTACTTGGCGGCGAGGATGTCGGTCATCCGAATGTCCGGGTCCTTGGCCAGCAGGCCGGGACCGGTCTGGCCGAGCGCAGCGGCGATCGGGCCGTTCAGGTGGGCCTGCCGCCCGTTCTCGTCGGGGAACGTGTCGAAAATGCCGTAGGTGGTGTCGCTGAGCTTGAAGGCGTACCAGGTGATCGTGCCCGGTTCGGCCACGGCCAGCGGCTGGGCCTTGGCCAGGAAGGCACCGAGCTCGTCTGCCCTGCCCGGCTTGGCCTCCAGGATGACCAGGAGTCCTCGGTCGACGCTCATGAAAGATCCTCTCGTTGGTTCCGCGACCAACGTTAGGCGTAGCCGGAAGCATGTGATAGTGGCGGATCCGACGCGAATGATACTGTTCCCGACATGCAGATCGCCGTGCTCGCCGTGCCGGACCTGTTCGACTCCGGGCTGAGTGCCGTGCTGGACGTGCTGGCCACCGCGAACGCCCTCCGCGAGGAGGTGGCCGCCTCCGTGCTCCCGTTCGAGGTCACCGTGGCCGGCACCGNNTGCCGGCGGTGGCCTGCGGGTTCAGGGCGCCGCAGCAGGTGGTGGACATCGTGCGGGACCATCCCGTGCTGGCTCACGTCGCGGCGCTGCACACGGCCGGCAGTGCCCTGGCGGCGGCGTGCACAGGGACGTTCTTCCTGGCCGAGGCGGGCGTGCTCGACGGCCTGTTGGCCACCACCAGCTGGTGGCTGGGCCCGGCGTTCCGCCGTCGCTACACCGCCGTACGGCTCGACGACAGCCGGACGCTGGCCCGCGATGGCCGGGTCACCACTGCGGGCGCCGCGTTCGCGCACATCGATCTGGCCCTGTCGATCGTGGCCCGGGAGAGCCCCGCGCTGGCCGAGATGGTCGCCCGTTACCTGGTGATCGGTGACCGCCCGTCCCAGGCCGTCTTCGCCGTCCCGTCGCACCTGGCCGGCACCGACCCGACGGTGACCGCCTTCGAGCGGTGGGTCCGCGGCCACGTCGCCGAACCGTTGCAGATCAGCGGGGTGGCCGCCGCGATCGGCGTCAGCGAACGCACCCTGCAGCGCACCACCGCGGCCGTGCTCGGCATGTCACCGATCGACTTCCTCCACGAGATCCGGCTGGATGAGGCGACCTTCCTGCTCCGCACGACCAGCCAGACAGTCGACGCCGTCGCCGCGGCGGTCGGCTACAAGAACACCAGCACCCTGCGCGCCCTGGTCCGGCGGCGGCGCGGCAGCACCATCAGTGCACTGCGCCAAGTCCGCCCCGGCCACTGACCAGTCGGCAGCGACCACCCCGTTCGCCCCGGCGGCGATCATCACGGCCAGGACAGCCTGTCCTGGTGGCGCAGGAGCAGGTCGTGCATGTCCCAGAATGCGCCCTGGCTGGCGGCGGCCTCCGCGGCCTCGGCGGCGAGCTGGGC
>PMST01000053.1 GCA_003168295.1 Actinomycetota bacterium | reverse complement strand
CGCTTCCACCGCACCTACGGCATAACGCCGCGGCAATGGCAGCGAGGCACCCCGCCCCAGACCAATCCAGGAGCCCGCCTTCCCTGATCAAGTGGATTAGTCTCACGGCCGGACCGGCAGGCCTTTGAACGCCCACGGCTGCTACCTCTAAACGACCAATGCCCCATCGATGCGGCCCTGATAGCTGCCCTCGTGACGCGCGCGCGGGTAACACTAACCCCCGGCAGCTGCTAGCCGCCGCCAGAACCACATGATCTGCGCGCCCCGAAAGACGCTCCGGCTGACCAGGCAGCCGCACGAACGGCGGATCTCGCGTGGCGCATGGTAACGTTCCGTAGTTGACATCAGGCGCTCGCTGTGGTGGTCGTGGACCGGTTCGTGGACCGGGGCTTCAGTTAATCCCAGCGCGGCGAGTGCCATCAGTGCGATAACTCGTGCCATCTGTGCAGCTAGTGCGCATGGAGCATGGGGCCGTACTTCTCATAATCCGCCGGTCGNNGTTCGAGCCCCACCCGCCCCACATACATACCCTCGCCTGCGGAAACCTGTGATTTGGCCCGCTGGCTAGTTCGGGGAACAGCCGCCGTGGGTAACATGCGGGGAACATCCGTGCCGCTCAGGACCCGTTTCCGGCCCCGCTGACGAGTGCCGTCACCCGAGCCGTGCGGGTCCCAGGCCGGCACAGGGCATAATTTGACCAACGGGGTGGCGTTCCCGCCTCCCCAGCCGACTTGCCCCGGATGGTGCCACCATGGTCGGCCTGCCAGAAGTGATCGGGTTGCTCCACCGGGCCGACTGGACCCGCCTGTCCCTCTCCGCCGAGGTGCGCTTCGAGTCCGGCCGCGCGGCGCTGCTGATCGCGCCGGGCGGCCATTACCGCATGGAGCACCAGGACGAGGACGGGGTGGTCCAGGGGAACGACGGCCAGCGTGGCTGGACCTGGTGGCCGTCCGGCCGGTCAGAGCCCTCCCCGGCCGAGGTCGGCCTCGACGACGGCCGGCCGGTCGCCGTGCTGTTCTGCCCGCAGGACCTGCTCGACGGTTACGTGCTGGAGATACTCGGGCCGGTGACCGCCTGCGGCCGCGCCGCGATAGCCATCGCGGCCACGCCCCGNNCGAGGCCGCCGTCGACGCCGAGCTGGGTATCCTGCTCCGCCGCGAGGAGAGGTTCCGAGGCCAGTTGCTCGCCGTCACCGAGCTGACGGACGTGACGGTGAACCCGCCCGCGCCGGCCGGTCCGGCCGGGTTCACGGCGCCGCCGGACAGCCACTTCCGCGAAGCACCGGGGGAGGCGTTGAGCAGCCCGGACGGGGCGAAGGCGAACGTCATAGACCTCGCCATGGGCGGCCTCGGCGCCCTGATCAAGCACGCGCCGCATTTCCCGGGCCGCGACGCGGACTCCGACCACGCCGAGGCGGCGATGCCGTCACCCGACCCGGACGTGCTCGCCGCCGAAGACGGCTCGCCGCCCGACGATCTGCTGTACCTGCTCTACCGCACCGGCGAACCCCGCGACCTGGGCGCCACGGTGCGCGAGTGGCACGACCTAACCGTGACGGCGGCGCGGATGGCGCAGGACATCCGGGCCGCCGGCCTCGGCGGCATCGGCAGCCTCATCGAGGCGTTGCCCAGCGGGAAGACCGTGACCCGAACCGACGCCCGGCTGCGCGTCAGCGGCCGGGACCGGTACCGCGTCGACTACCTGCGCCGCGCCGACCGGAGCGGCCTGCAGGTGAACGCCTGCGACGGCAAGCGCTACTGGCGGGTCTTCCCGGACCGGATCCTGACCGGCCCGGCCGCGCCGCTGGGGACACAGGCCGCACACCTGATCTACACGGGCTGGCTGCTCCGCTGCCGGCTGTCCGGTGCCCGGGACATCACCTACCGCGGCCGCCGCGCCCGCCAGCTCCGGGTGAACCGCGGCGGCGGCACCGGGTCCCTGGCAGGACCGCTGACCTACTTCCCCGCCGACGCGATCGTGGACGCCGAGACCGGCTGCCTGCTCCGGCTGATCTCCTACATCGGCGACGCGCCCTCCGCCTGGTGGGAACTCGACGACCTCAGCACCGAACCCATCGACCCGGACGACTTCCGGGTGCACGTCCCGCCTGGTACCCGCGTCGTGGAGGAAACCGGCAACCCCATCACCGACGCCGTCGCGGGAATTCCCGGCCTGGCCGGCACCGCGGCCCGTACCGCCACCGAGACCGTCCGCCGCACGGCCGGCGCCGTTTCCGCCGCCCGGAGCTTCCTGGACGACTTGCGCGGCCGTCGCTAGACAGGAGCACGCCGCGTTGATTACCGTGGCTGCGGGTGCGAGAGGGCGCCTCCGGGTCCGCGGGCAGGACATAGTCCACCTCTGAGGGCAAAGAAAGCAGATCACGGCGATCTCACCCGCAGACTCGCGCGCCGGGAAAGTTATGTAGCTGCTGTCTGTCGGTGGACGCGCTTATGCTGGGCGAAACGGCGACCCACAGGGGAGCTGCTGATGACCGCGCCGCATGCCAGGCAACCTGAGGTCCTGCCTCGCCCGGCCTGGACGCCGACGGCGATCCGGGCCGTGCTGGCCGCCTGCGCCGATGGCGGTATCCTCCAGCGGTACGACGAGGATCTGGATGCGGCGTTCGAACAGGCCCGTGCGCAAGGTGACGTGACACCGCTGCTGCAGACGGTCAAGCGCTGGGGGTTCGAGGCGGACGCCTGGCGTGACCCCCAAGTGCAGCGGGAGTTCCTAG
>PMST01000293.1 GCA_003168295.1 Actinomycetota bacterium | reverse complement strand
GTGGACAGCAGGGTGTTGGCGTCCGGCGGCAGGTAGACCCGGATGACCGCGGCCTTCTTGTTGACCACGTGATCGATGAACCCGGGGTCCTGGTGCGAGAACCCGTTGTGGTCCTGCCGCCACACCAGCGAGGACAGCAGGTAGTTCAGCGAAGCGACCGGCCGCCGCCAGGGGATGCGGTCGCTGACCTTCAGCCACTTGGCGTGCTGGTTGAACATCGAGTCCACGATGTGGATGAACGCCTCGTAGCAGTTGAACAGCCCGTGCCGGCCGGTCAGCAGGTAGCCCTCCAGCCAGCCCTGGCACATGTGCTCGCTCAGCACCTCCATCACCCGGCCGTCGGGCGCGAGATGATCGTCGCCCTCGATGATCTGGCCGTCGAAGGCCCGGTTGGTCACCTCGAACACGTCCTGGAGCCGGTTCGATGCGGTCTCGTCCGGGCCGAACAACCGGAAGTTCGACGGGTTGGCCTTGATCACGTCGCGGAGCCAGTCGCCGAGCACCCGGGTCGCTTCGGACAGCTGATCGCCGGGCTTGGCCACCGGCACGGCGTAGTCCCTGAAGTCGGGCAGGTCCAGGTCGCGCAGCAGCTCGCCGCCGTTCGCGTGCGGGCTGGCGCTCATCCGCCGCTCGCCTTCCGGCGCCAGCGCGGCCAGCTCGGGTATCAGCGTGCCCGCGGCGTCGAACAGCTCCTGCGCCCGGTAGGAGCGCAGCCACGACTCCAGCAGGGCCAGGTGCCCGGGGTTGGTGCGGGCCGCGTCGATCGGCACCTGGTGCGCCCGCCAGGTCCCCTCCACCGGCAGCCCGTCCACCATCTTGGGCCCGGTCCAGCCCTTGGGCGTCTTCAGCACGATGGCCGGCCACAAGGGCCGTTTCAGGTCGCCGTCCTCGCGGGCCCGGCGCTGGATGGCGTGGATCTCTTTGATCACCGTGTCCATGGTCGCGGCGAGCTGCTGGTGCACCAGCTTGGGGTCATCGCCCTCCACCAGGTGGACCTGGTAACCGTAACCGTTCAGCAGCGAGGTGAGCTCACTGTGCGGGATTCTGGCCAGCACCGTCGGGTTGGCGATCTTGTACCCGTTCAGGTGCAGGATCGGNNAGGAACTTGTTGGAGTGCCAGCTGGCGGCCAGCGGCCCGGTCTCGGCCTCGCCGTCGCCAATCACGCAGGCCACGATCAGGTCCGGGTTGTCGAAGGCCGCCCCGTACGCGTGCACCAGCGAGTAGCCGAGCTCACCGCCCTCGTGGATCGAGCCGGGCGTCTCCGGCGCTACGTGCGAGGGGATGCCGCCAGGGAAGGAGAACTGCCGGAACAGCCGGGCCATGCCCGCGGCGTCCTGGGTGATGTGCGGGTACCGCTCGGTGTACGTGCCCTCCAGGTAGGTACTGGCCACCACGCCGGGGCCGCCGTGCCCCGGCCCGGAAATGTAGATCATGTTCAGGTCCGAACCCTTGATCACCCGGTTGAGGTGGGCGTAGATCATGTTCTGCCCCGGGGTGGTGCCCCAGTGCCCGAGCAGCCGCGGCTTGACGTGCTCCGGCCGCAGCGGCTCGGTCAGCAGCGCGTTGCCCATCAGGTAGATCTGCCCCACCGACAGGTAGTTCGCGGCCCGCCACCACGCGTCAAGCGCGTCGAGCTCAGTGCTCGTCAACGGCCCCGTTTCGGTCTCAGTCACGTCTAAAACCCCTTTAATTATCAGAACGGGCCGTGCTGCTTGCCCACGGTGAACGGTATCCATCCTGGCGTCATCAGCGTTCCCGGTGTAGCAGCTCTGCGGCGCGTATCAACTCTGCGGCCGGGTCAGCGCAGCTTGCGCAGGAACGGGTCCTGCGGCTCGTAGTGTTCCAGCTTTATTCGCGCGTTCGTCACCATGGTCCCATCCAGGTCGAGGTCGGTGATCTCGGGCAGGTCGTCGGCCAGCCGGCCGACCCGCAGCAGCAGGTCGCGCAAGCCGGCCGGGCGCCCGCCGGGCCACAGCGCCGCCGGGCGGACCGAGTGGATCAGCTCGTCCGCGTCGGTGTCGGTCAGCGGTATCAGCCGGGCCGACTGGGTCCCGCCGATCCCGAGTGCCACCAGCGGGCCGAAGACGTGGTCGGCGGTGACCCGGACGATCACCTCGGTGCCGTCCGCGGGATCACCGGGGGTTATGCCGTAGCAGCGCAAGAGGTCGGCGGCGGCGCCTGCCGGGAGCCAGCCCCCTGCTGGCGCCTGGCGGAGGAACTCGCGCGCCAGCGTCCGCGCCTGTTCGGGGTCGATATCCAGCAGGTCGGGCCGCTGCCCGCGCGGCCGCGCCCGCCAGGCCCCGTAGCCGGCCGCGCGGGCCAGCGCGGCCACGGCGGCTTCCGGGGAGCTGTACGCGGGTATCCGGCTCTGGCGGCGGGATAGCAGCCGGACCGATTCTGGCTGGTTGAGCACGACCGCAGCCAGCGGGATGCGAACGTCCGCGTGGACGATCGCGGACACCAGGTCACCGGTCGCCCCGGTGGGCAGGACCACCGCGATGATCGCGTCTACCTCATCGTCGGCCGCGAGCAATTCCAGGCACTGGCGGTAATGCTGCTCCGACACCGTGATCCCGGTGTCGACAGGATCTGGGTCGGAGCCGCGAGCCAGCGCGCGCAGCCGCCGTCTGGTCGGGCCGTGCGGGCGGTAGACGGTCAGGCCCCGGTCGGTGCAGGCGTCGGCGGCCAGCTGCCCCGCGCTGCCGTCATTGGATACGATCGCGATCGTGCGCCCGGCCGGAACGGGCTGGGTGGCCAGCAGCGCGGTGGCCTCGATCAGCTCGCCGAACCCGGCTGTGGTGATGACTCCGGCCTGCTCGAACAGGGCCGCCCGGTCGGCGCGCCCGGCGTAGGTGGTCAGCACGGGCATGGCGGCGCCGACCCGGCGGGCGGTCCGGGCGAACTTGCGCGGGTTGCCGAACGACTCGATGTACAGCACGGCGACCTTCGTCACCCCGTCGTGCTCCCACCACGCCAGCAGGTCGTTGCCTGACACGTCCAGCTTTTCGCCGACCGATGCGAACGAGGAAATCCCGACGCCGAGCCGGGAGAGCTGGTCCATCAGGGCGAAGCCCAGACCGTCGGACTGCATCACCAGGCCGGCCACCCCGGGCCGGGGGGGGCTGGCGGCGAACGTGGCGTCCAGGCCGATGCCAGGCACGGCCACGCCGAAGCAGTCCGGGCCGATCAGCCGCATGCCGTGGCGGCGGCACACCGCGAGCAGGTCCGCGCAGGCGGCGACGTCCAGCCCGGAGGTGATCACCACCAGCGACCGCACCCCGCGCTGGCCGCATTGCTCCGCCACGTCAAGGACCGCCGCGGCGGGCACCGCGATGACCGCCAGGTCGGCCGGCTCGGGCAGGTCCAGGACCGAGGTCAGGCAGCGCTCGCCGCGGATCTGCCGAGCGCGCGGGTTGACCACGTAGACGCGGCCGGCGTAGCCGCCGGCCGCGATGTTGTCCAGGATCGCCCGGCCCGCGGTTCCCTGGCGCCGGCTCGCGCCGATCACCACCACCGACTCAGGCGCGAGCACGTACCGCAGGCTGGCGTTCTCGGCCCGGCCGTCCCGTTCTGCCACAGCGGTCAGGTCCAGGGCGGCCATGCTCATGGAGGGTCTCCTTCCGTGGGTCGCAAGGCTCTGCGTCAGAAGACCGGACCGGCCACGATGGGATACCGGTCGGGGTAGCTGAGGCGGTCCCGGACGGCGACGACGCCCTGGACGTGACGGATCTTGCGCACCAGGTCGTGGCCGAATGCGACGGTTTCCGGGTTTCCCGCCAGGGTCACCACGCCCGCCTGGACGCCCACCGTGAACTGATCCGGGTCCTGGAGAAACCGGTGCACGATCACGTTGCCGATGATCTCCTCCCGGATTTCATCGTCGGGCCGGTCGTAGACCGCCAGCACGTCGGTCCGGCTGATGATCCCGACCAGGCGGCCGTGGTAGTCGATGACGGGAAGCCGCTTGAGGAGGAGGGTGTACATCAGCCGGGCGGCCTGCTCGACCGA
>PMST01000454.1 GCA_003168295.1 Actinomycetota bacterium | reverse complement strand
AGCGGATCATCGCCACAGCCGGGAGCATAGTCAGGCCTGGCGCCGCATCCGCGCCGGGCGTCATGGGATGATCTGCATCCGGGTCTTCCGCGGGGGACAACGCGGGGATGGAATGGCTGCGCGGATGAAGAATTGCGGCGCGAGCTGCTGGCCCGGCGCGAGGAGGATCAGCGGATCCGCAACATGGTGTCGCCGCCGCGGGGGCAGTACATGGCCAGCCTCCCCCACGAGGGGGCGGCGGAGTGGCACCGCATCGATGCGGAAAATACCCGCTGGCTCGGCGAACTTCTCAATGCCCGGGGCTGGCCAGGGCGGACGCTGGCCGGTGAGGAGGGCACCGGGGCGGCGTGGCTGCTAAGCGGCATTCCAGAAGTTCTGCTCGTAACCCGGAGGCAGCCAGGGGCTGGTCCGGGGCGCGGCGGTAGCCAGGATCTGATCCGGTGAGCGGGCGCGGAAGGAGGAATGGATCTGCCGGGGCCGACCGGGCCAGCTGACGGCGGTGTTGGCCACGTAGTTCTTCAGGCCGCCGGCACTTTGCTGCGATGTCAGCTCTTACCTGCTCTGCGGGTCACCAGCCCGGTGACACCGAGGCCCGCGGCGGGTAGGAAGAGCCCATCATGCGCGTGCTGTACGTGGGCGGGTCCGGGTACGTGGGCAGGCTGGCCCTGCCGCTGCTCCGCCAGCGGTTCGCGGTGCGGGTGCTCGACCTGCGGGCTCCGGCCGGCGGGGACGAGTACGTGCGCGGCGACGCGACCGGCCACGCGGCGGTGCTGGCCGCCCTGGCGGGCGTGGATGCGGTGATCCACGGCGCGATGGCGGCCGGCGGCGACGCCGCCGCGGCGTTCGGCGCCAGCGTCACGTCCGTGCATCAGGTCCTGTCGGCCGCTTATCGCGCGGGCGTGCCGCACGCCGTGTACCTGAGCAGCCTGTCGGTCTACGCCGATCCCGTCTCCCGGCGGCTCGACGAGTCCGCCGTTCCCGACGCAACCGACGTGTACGGGCTGACCAAGCGCCTGGGAGAGGAGGTGTGCCGCGCCGCCGTCGCCGAGTTCGGCCTGTCAGTCAACATCCTCCGGCTGGCCTGGCCGACCCCGGATCACCTGTGGCCCGCCTGGGGCCGGGTCACGCCGCCGGCCCGTCCTGCGGGTCCGGGCAGCGTCCCGGCCTGCGCCACCGCCGCGACCGACGTGGCTGCGGCCATCGCCGCGGCCCTTAGTTACCGCGACGGCCTGCAAGCCTTCACCATCTCGGCCGACGAGCTAGCCGGCCGCTGGAGCACCGCCAAGGCCCGCGACCTCCTCGCCTGGCACCCCCGATTCACGCCCCCGCCAATCACCTTGCCTTATGGCCCGTTAGGCCAGCTCGCCCGCAGCCGGCTCACCCCGTCCGGGCCATCGTGACCTCCGGTGCCCCGGCATGCCTTCCTCGTTAACCGGGCGAATACCGCCGTGAGCTGGCCGGGCCGCCTGCGGCGGTCCATTCCCTTCCGCGCGACGTTTATCCAGCCGTTGCCGATTCTCAATCGGGCAGGGCCCGAATTCTCCGTTGATGACGGTGATGGCATCGAGGTGATCGCTTCGCCGCGTCGGGGGGAGGGGGTAGGCGCCGCGCGCTCTCATGCCGGATACCGCGTGAGGGCCGAGCGTAGTCAGGTCTCCGGCCAGACTCGAAGGGCGCGGAAACGGCAGCCATCCTGCAGGAAGCCGGGATCCTCGTACGTGAACCGCACCTGCTGGCCCGCGCGGAGCTCCCGGTAACCGCTCATCTCGATATTCGCGAAGTGAACAAAACAATCACCAGGCACATCCGGCGCGTCGATCACGCCCCAGCCTTCATCGGCATCGAAACGCCTGACCACGCCAGCCACACCGCGCTCCGGGGGCGGATGCTTCCTCGCCACCGGCCAATTGTGTCACCATCAGCCCCGGTACCGTCGACCTGTGCCGCGATGAGGCAGGTTGGGCTCATCGAGCGCCTGGTAGTCGGACCCGCTACGAGCACCCGAATCCTGCCTAGCCGGTGGAAGGCCATCCCAGAGGATCCCGCGATGCCGGGTGCTGCCCGGGAGGATGCGCGCTGCGCAAGGCCCGGAATCGCACGGCAGCACGGGCCGGGTAAGGCCCAGCGTTCAGGAAATGTTTTGACTTCAGGTCCGGTCATGCCGGAGAGTGCAGCCAAGGGGCATCAGACCAGCGACTCAACAGGGGATCACTATGAGCCGAGCCCGCACGATCATCGCCGTAGCCAGCGGGCGCCGGGCCAAATGGGCTGTGGTGGTCTTCTGGCTGATCATCGTGGCTGTGGCCGGACCGCTGTCCGGCAAGCTCACCGGGGCGGAGAAGAACGACTCGTCGTCCTGGCTCCCGGCCAAGGCCGAGTCGACCAAGGTGCTCGACCTGCAGTCGCGCTTCCAGTCCCCGAACATCTTCACAGCGGTCGTGATCTATGACCGCCCCTCCGGCCTGACCAGCGCGGATCGCGCGAAGGCGGTCGCCGACGCTAAGCGGTTCGCGCAGGTGACCGGCGTCGTACCGGGCCAGGTCACCGGGCCGGTCGTGGCCCAGGACGGCAAGGCGATCGAGACGATCGTGCCGGTCAACCTGGGCTCGAAGGGCTGGAACGGCGCCTCGGCCGCGGCGACCAGCCTGCGCAACGTTGCACTGGCGAATGCCGCCGGGTTGTCCGCGCATATCGCCGGCCCGCTGGGTAGCGCCGCGGACTCGGCCAACTCGTTCAAGGGCATCGACGGCACCCTGCTGCTCGCCACCCTGGTCGTGGTGATCGTGCTGCTGCTCATCACCTACCGCAGCCCGGTGCTGTGGCTGTTCCCGGTGATCTCGGCGGGTATCGCGCTGGTTAGCGCCGAGGCACTCATATACCTCCTGGCAGCGCACGCCGGGCTCACCGTCAATGCGCAGAGTGCTGGCATTCTCTACGTGCTGGTGTTCGGCGCCGGGACCGACTACGCGCTGCTGCTGACGGCCCGGTACCGGGAGGAATTGCGCCGGCATGAGGACCGGCACGAGGCGATGGCGCTCGCCATGCGCCGGGCCGGCCCCGCCATCATCGCCAGCGCGGGCACCGTGATCCTCGGCCTGCTGACGTTGTCGGTCGCCGAGCTGAACTCCACCAAGAGCCTAGGACCGGTGCTCGCCATCGGCGTCGGGGTGGCGCTCGTTTCCATGATGACGCTGTTGCCGGCCCTGCTGCTGATCTTCGGGCGTTGGATATTCTGGCCCGTCAAGCCCGCATTCGGCACGGCCGAGCCCACCACCCAGGGTCTCTGGGCCCGGGTGGGCCGGCGCATCGCCGCCCGGCCGCGGGTGGTCTGGGTGACCACCGCGGTGATCCTCGGAATACTGGCACTCGGCCTGACCGGCCTGAAGGCCAGCGGGCTGACCGCGGCCGAATCCTTCGTCGGGCATCACCCAGACTCGGTGGTCGGCCAGGCCGTGATCAGCCAGAACTTCCCGGCCGGCGCCGGCCAGCCAGTCGTCGTGGTCAGCGACGTGGCGCAGGCGACCCAGGTGGAGGCGGCGTTCAAGGCCACGCCGGGGATCACCAGTGTGACCCAGCCGGTGATCAGGGAAGGGCACGCCTTCCTTCAGGGCACGCTCACATCGGGGCCCGACAGCCAGGCGGCGTTCGGGACGATCGACAAGGTCCGGGCCGCGGTGCACGCCGTGCCCGGTGCACAGGCGATGGTCGGCGGCAACACCGCGGTGACGCTCGACATCGCCAGCGCCGCCGATCACGACCGGAACCTGATTATCCCCATCATCCTGGTGCTGGTGTTCGTAATCCTGGGACTGCTGCTGCGGGCGATCATCGCGCCGATCATGCTGATCGCCACCGTGGTACTGTCGTTCTCCGCCGCGCTGGGCGTGAGCTCGCTGTTCTTCAATCACGTGTTCAACTACGGCAACGCAGACAACTCATTCCCGCTGTTCGTCTTCGTCTTCCTGGTTGCCCTGGGCATCGACTACAACATCTTCCTGATGACCCGGGTGCGGGAAGAGGCAGCCAGGCACGGACCGCGCCGCGGTGCCCTGACCGGGCTGTCCGCGACCGGCGGGGTCATCACCTCGGCAGGAGCGGTGCTGGCCGGCACCTTCGCCGCGCTGGCCACGCTGCCGATCACCTTCCTGGCCGAACTCGGCTTCGCGGTGGCGTTCGGGGTCCTGCTCGACACCATCGTCGTCCGGTCCGTCCTGGTCACCGCGCTCAACCTGGACCTGGGACGCTGGGTGTGGTGGCCGAGCAAGCTCTACCGGCAGCCGGCCCAGGAGTCCGAGCAGCTGGAGGAGCAACCATCGGCCGTGCCGTGAGCCAGCTGCATGAAGATGCAGCCAGGTAGTCCGTTGCCGGCACCGCGAGTGTCCTCTCGATGACGAAGTGCCCGTAGCTGGCCCTGATGTTCCTGCCAGCTGCGGCTATGTGTTCAGCCGCTCCAGGGCTTGGCCAGTGATTGCGGCGATTACCTCGAAGTCTTTGTCAAGGTGCAAGATCGTGAGGCCCGCCAGCTCGGCGGTTGCCGCGATGATCAGGTCAGGGATGGACGGAGCGCGGTGCTGGCCACGGTCGGCCAGCAGGGCCAGGATTTCCGCCGCCCGGTCCTCGATGGCCGGCGTCAGGTATTCCGCTGGCATCGATGACATGGGAGGCTGCCGAAGCCCGGCCCGCAACTCGGGCCCGGAGCGGGCTGAGTAGCCCACTTCCAGGCGGGTGACAGTGGCGATCCGCACCAGCCCGCGCTCGACTCGCCCTGCCCATTCAGCGGCATCAGGGCTGGCGGGCAGGCGGACCAGGGCTGACTTATCGATCAGCCAGGGGCTCACCGCCACGCCCGCGACATGACATCGTCGTCGGCGAGGTCAGCGAAGGTCTCGGCAAAGCGGGTCAGGTCCTGGACACTGACCGCAGAGCCGGTGTGGGCCGCGTCCTGGGCCAGCCGGCGGCGTACATACTCGCTGCGCGAAAGGCCCAGCCGTCCTGCGTGCGCATCTAGGCCGGCGATGACCTCATCGGGGATATCCCGGATTAGCATGTCCGTCATCTTTCCGCCTCCTTGATATCCCATGATAGCGCGGCTGATGCTGCGGGAACTCCGGCCTGTTGCCAACATCCGGTCTACCGCCAGGCGAGCGTATGGCTCACCACAAGTTTGCCGATCGACGTGATCTGGCTGCCGCTGTCACAGTCTGGACGCCCACGTCGTCTGAGAGGTATTTCAGGCTTAGGCGCGCAGGCGCGAGGGGATCATCCGCCTGCCGCATAGGGCGGTTGAAGGCACCAGCGAGGAGCTGCACATGGCAAGGAAACCTTCCAGGGCCAAGGCACTGGGGTACTTCGCGCCTGTCTCCGACGCGAAATACATAGTGCTGACGACATTCCGGCGAGACGGCGAGGCGGTGTCCACGCCGGTACACGTGGCGGTCGACGGTGACACCGCGTTCTTCCGGACCTGGAACGTGACGGGAAAGGCAAAGCGGCTGCGCCATACCCCGGTGGTGGAGATCGCGCCCTCCACTTTCCGGGGGCGCTCGCTCGGTTCGCCGATCCGGGCGCAGGCGCACCTGCTCGACGGCGAGGCATCGGAAGCAGCCGCGCGCATGCTCGCCGCCAAGCACCCGATCCTGCATGGACGGCTTATCCCCTGGTATCACCGGAGAAGGGGCTGGACCACCCAGCAGTACAGGCTGGAACCGCCAGCAACCATCACCTAGGATGGCCGGGGCCGGACGCAGCGCCACAGTTCCGGCTGAGCCTGGGGTACCTGAAGACGGCTACGACGAATACTCGCGTCTGCCGCATAGGGCGAGAGCCCGAATGAGCCCGGATGATCTACGCGCCTGTGGCAGGCTCTCCACGTGCCGCGATCTGGCGATCGAGCTGCGGTGGCCCGGTGACCACGAGCGCCTTAGCGGGCCCGGCGCTTGTCACGGTGAAGCCATGCGGGCGATCGCGTGGCACGAATACAAAGCTGCCCGGCGGATACGTTGATTCCATCACGGCGAGCTGGCCGAGCGTGTGCTCACCTGACGCTTTGATTACGACGATGCTTCCGTGGAACCCATAGGCGGCACCCTCATGGGGTCCCAGCACAAAACCGGACATCACCACCCACCGCTTTCCCAGCACTGTAACTGCCCAGTCTTCCGATTCTCAGGTCAGTTGCGCTAGAGCCACTAGCGCACGGCGCTTGGTCGAACATGCTCATTTGCCGCGAACAGGGCGGGCCGTCTTTCCGCGTCTCTGCGGAGACGTCCGGTCATGCCGCTG
>PMST01000604.1 GCA_003168295.1 Actinomycetota bacterium | reverse complement strand
CCGCCACCTGGGCCACCCTGATCGCCTGGTTCTCCGGTGCCGTGGTGAGCTACGTGCTCAGCCGCTGGGCGTGGAAGCGGAAGGGCCGTCCGAACCTGCTGCGCGAGACCCTGCCGTTCTGGATCGTCTCGGCGATGGTCATCGTCGTCCTGACGCTGGCCACCAAGTTCGGCTACCACTCCTCGGGCTGGCTGCACCTGCACGGCGTCAAGCGCGTGCTGTACATCGACGCGGTAGCCGGCGTGGCCAACGTCGGCACGTTCGTGCTGCGGTTCCTGTTCTTCCACTACGTCCTCTTCGCCGGATCCGCGGGCAAGGCCGGGCCCGATGCCGCCGAGGAGGCGCTCGTCTCCACCGACCCAGGCCCCGAGCCGTTCGCCCGGGCCGCGGACCCGACCGGGCCGATGCGCTCGGTCTCGCCCGCGGACCCGGCGGATCCCGCGCGCTGACGCTCGCGCCACCAGGTGCCGTAGGCGACCCGCGCGAAGCGCACCCCGTAGAAGAAGTTGTTCACGCCCGGAATGTGCAGCCGGTAGAGCGGGTTCTGGCCCTTCTTGCTCTCACCCACCCGCCGTCGGTGGATGGTCGCGGGTACCTCGGCCACCTTGTAGCCGTGGGTGATGACCCCGATCAGCAGCTCGGACGCCTGGTACTGGGGTTGGGTAAGGGAGACGGCGCCGGTCACCTCGGCGCGCATGGCCCGCAGCCCGAAGGTGGTGTCGCTGATCTTCTGCCCGGTCAGCATGCTGATCGTGCCGGCAAAGAACCGGACGCCGGTCCGCCGGATCATGTCCTTGGTCTCCTGGCTGCCGAGCCGCCGGGAACCCGTGACGAAGTCCGCCTCGCCGGCTACGACCGGCGCCAGCACCCGCTCGATCTCGGCCGGGTTGTACTGGCCGTCCGCGTCGGTGGTCACGATGTAGTCGGCGCCGCCCTCGCGGGCCAGCCGGTAGCCGAGCCGCAGCGCAGCCCCCTGGCCGCGGTTGACCGGCACGTCGCAGACCATGGCGCCGGCCGCCCGGGCCTCCGCTACGGTGCCGTCGGCGCAGCCGTCGGCGACCACGACGGTCACCGTGGCCAGCCCGCAGACCTCGCCGGGCAGGGCCTCGATGACCGGGCCGATGGCGCCTGCCTCGTTGTAGGCGGCGATCACGATCACGACCGGGGCCAGCCGGGCGGCGCGGTCGCCGTAGCCTTGCACGAACGCCCTGACCGCGGCGTCGTCGACCACCTGGTCCTCCGGGTTGCCGTACGCCATGCGTGCTCCGTTCAGCATCGAGAAATATCTGTCACACGTTGTTTACACGCCAGGCCAGGTCGCAACGCGCCAGGTCGTGGTTACTTCGGCACGATGTCCGCCTGCTCGCGGACGGCTTGAATCGCCATAGCGGTTTTACCGGTTGCCGTCCAGTTCACGCTACCCGGATGCGCTTAGAGTTCGCTGATGAATGGCTGGCAACGGCCGGCCCGCAGGCCAACCGGGCCAGTGTACCTGCGGTAAGCGGATCCCGTCCTTCACCCGCGCCGGCCGTCGTGGCGCGGCGGTCACCGTTCTGGCCAACTTCGATCCCGGGCTGGTGGACATGCATACCCTGGTCGTGGCCGGCTCGTCCCGCACCCGGGTGCAGGGCGGCCGGATGGTGACCCCACGGGACTACCAGTGGGCCCCTTAGAGGTGAGGAAATGAGCGAGGTCGATCCCATCGAGGCCGAGTCGTACCGCATCTTGCGCTCCCGGATCGACCTGAGCGACCGGCCCCCGCTGACCCGGGCCGTGACGGAGCGCATCCTCCAGGCGACCGCCGACTTCGACTACGTCACCGACCTGGTGTGCGACGAAGCGGCGCTGGCCGCCGGGGTGGTGGCGCTGCAACGCGATGCCCGCGTCATCGCGGACGTGGCCATGGTCGCGTCCGGCATCACCGCGTACCCGGTGATCTGCAAGATAGGCGACTCGATTGCGGCCAGGCTGGCGCGCAGCGCGAACCTCGCGCTCAGCGCGGCCGCGGTCCGGATGGCGTTCGGTGAGGCCGGACCGGGCGGGATCTGGCTGGTCGGCTGCGCGCCGACGGCGCTGATCGAGATCATGAGCAGGCAAGTGGAGCCCGCGCTGGTGATCGGCGTGCCGGCCGGGTTCGTCGGCGCGGCCGCGGCCAAGGACGAGCTGCGGGCCAGCGGCCTGCCGGCCCTGACCAACGTCTCGGAGAAGGGCGGTTCGGCGGTAGCCGTCGCGGCGTTCGAGGCCCTGCTGCGGATCGCCAGGGCCCCCGCGGACCCCGCAGACCCCGCGGACCCCGCTCAATGAGCCCGCCGCTGCCCGGTGACCCCCAGCGGGACCCGGGTTACCCGGCCGAGCAGCGGGACGCCGTGTACCGGGTGATCGCGGAGCGCCGGGACGTCCGCCGCGGCTTCCGGCCGGATCCGGTCCCCGCCGACGTGCTCGGCCGGGTGCTCACCGCGGCGCACCAGGCGCCATCTGTCGGACTCTCCCAGCCGTGGGACTTCATCGTGATCACCGACCGGGCCCGGCGGGAGCGGATCGCGGCGCTGGCCGCCAGGTGCCGCGAAGAGTTCGCGGCCGACCTGCCCGGCGCGCGCGCTCGCGCCTTCGATGCGCTGAAGATCTCCTCGATCCTCGACACGCCGGTCAACATCGTGGTCAGCTGTGACCGCACCCGCGGCGGCCGCCACACCCTGGGTCGGCGTACCCAGCCGCAGACCGCGGATTTCTCCAGCGTGCTCGCGGTGGCGAACCTGTGGCTGGCGGCCCGGGCGGAAGGACTCGGGGTCGGCTGGGTGAGCTTCTTCGACGAGCGTGAACTCGCGGCCGAGCTCGGACTCCCCGCCCATCTGGGCGTCATCGCCTATCTCTGCGTGGGTTATGTCAGCCAGTTCGCGCCGGAACCAGAACTCGCCGCCGCCGGCTGGGCGCGTCGCCGGCCGGTGTCCTGGGCGGTGCACGCCGGGGAGTACGGCCGCCGCGGATTGCCCGGAACCGAGCCGGTGGACCCCCTGGCCGAAGTGATCGCCGCGATCGCCCCGCCCGACGCCGGCGCGATGGCCGCCGCGCGCGAACGGCAGGACCGGATGACCAAGCCGCGCGGCTCGCTGGGCGAGCTCGAAGAGGTCTCCGTCCGGTTGGCCGGCCTGGCCGGCTGCTGCCCGCCGCCGCTGCCCGAGCCGGCCTGCGTGGCGGTGTTCGCGGCCGACCACGGCGTGCACGCGCAAGGGGTCAGTCCCTGGCCGCAGGAGGTGACCGCTCAGATGGTCGCCAACTTCCTGGCCGGCGGGGCCGTCGTCAACGCGTTCGCGGCCCAGGCCGGCGCCGAGGTCACCATCGTCGATATCGGGGTGGCCGCCGAGCTTGAACCGGTACCCGGGCTGCTGCCCAGGAAGATCGGGCCGGGGACCGCGGACTTCACCGAAGGTCCCGCGATGACTCGCGACCAGGCCATAGCGGCGCTGACGGCCGGCATCGAGATCGCCAGGGACCTGGTCGCCGCGGGCAACCGGTGCCTGGTCACCGGCGACATGGGGATCGCCAACACCACCGCGTCCGCGGCACTGATCTGCGCCTTCACCGGCGCCGACCCGGTCGAGGCGACCGGCCGCGGCACCGGGATCGACGCCGCCATGTACGCGCGGAAGATCGAGGTCGTCTGCCGCGGCCTGGCCCGGCACCGGCCCGACCCGGCCGACCCGGTGGGGGTCATCGCGGCGTTCGGCGGCTTCGAACACGCCGCGCTGGCCGGGTTCATCCTGGGCGCGGCCGCCCTGCGGGTGCCGGTGATCCTGGACGGCGTCATCGCGGGCGCCGCCGCCCTCGCCGCGGCCGCCCTGGCCCCCGACGCCATCGCGGCCTGCTTCGCGGGCCACCGCAGCGCCGAACCGGGACATGCGGTTACCCTTAGCTACCTAGGCCTACGCCCGCTAGTCGACCTGGGCCTGCGCCTAGGCGAAGGCACCGGCGCCGTCTTGGCCCTGCCCCTGGTGCAGAGCGCCGCCCGCGCCCTGCGCGACGTCGCCACCTTCGACTCCGCAGGAGTAGCCGACAAGACGTAGCCCCGTAAGGAGTTACAGATGGATCCGTACCTGCTGGGACTTCGCTTGCGGGACCGCCGCGTCGTCGTCGTCGGCGGGGGAGCGGTGGCCTCCCGCCGGATCCCGGCCTTGCTGGACGCGGGCGCGGAGATACTCCTGGTGTCCCCGAAGGCGACAGCCTCGCTGGAGGACCTGGCCGCGGCGGGACGGATCCGCTGGGCCGCGCGGGGATACTCACCTGGCGACTGCGCAGGCGCCTGGCTGGTGTGCGCGTGCACGGACTCGCCCGCGGTGAACCAGGCCGTCGCCGCGGCGGCCGAAGCGCAGCAGACCTGGTGCGTGCGCGCCGACGACGCCGAGGCGTCGGCGGCCTGGACGCCCGCCTCGGGCCAGGCGGGTGACGTCCGGATCGGCGTGCTCAGCGGTGACCCGCGGCACAGCGCGGCGATCAGGGACGCGGTGCTGGCCGGCCTGCGTTCGGGCCAGCTCAGTGCCCGGCACGAACGCGGCCGCCGCGCCGGAGTGGCGATCATCGGCGGCGGGCCCGGCGATCCCGGGCTGATCACGGTGCGCGGGCGGCAGCTCCTCGCCGAGGCCGACGTGGTGCTCACCGACCGGCTGGCCCCCCGCGTGCTCCTCGACGAGCTGCGCGATGACGTCGAGATCATCGACGCGAGCAAGATTCCCTACGGCCGGGCCATGGCCCAGGAACACATCAACTCGGCGCTGATCAGCCACGCCCGCGCGGGTCGTTTCGTGGCCAGGCTCAAGGGCGGCGACCCGTTTGTCTTCGGCCGGGGCGCCGAGGAAGTCCTGGCGTGCCTGCGGGCGGGCGTACCCGTCACCGTCGTGCCCGGCGTCACCAGCGCCGTGGCTGTGCCCGCTAGCGCCTGGGTACCGGTCACCCACCGAGGCGTGGCCCAGGATTTTCACGTCGTGTCGGTCCACGTTCCGCCCGGTGACAAACGATCCACCGTCAACTGGGAGCTCATGGGCGGCAGTTCGGGGACCTTGGTGCTGCTGATGGCGGTGGAGCGGATCGGCGCGGTGGCGGACGAACTATTGCGACACGGGCGCAGCGCGGGTACTCCCGTTTCGGTAATCGCAGACGGTACTCTTCCCACGCAGCGCACAATTACTTCAACGCTGGATCAAGTGGAAAGCGTCGTGACACAGGAGGGTATCCGGCCGCCCGCGATCGTCGTGGTAGGCGACGTCGTGAGCATCGCCGCGGAAATTACGGAACTTATGCGCGATGTAACCGCCTGACGAAGAGGATAAACTCCGCGTGCTAGGCGATCGACCCGGAACACGCGCCAGGCCCCGACCCGCCCGGGAGCTTGAGAGATGCAGGCCGGGGTGAAGGGCTTGAGGAGGCCGTTCGTACGATGGAAGGTCAGGGCGTGGCACCGTCATCGGCGCCCGCGGCCGGTAGCCCAGACGAGTCCGGTGCGGATGCTGTTGTGGCTGCTGAGTCTGAAGGCCCTGGCGAGAGCAGGATGACTAGCGATGTTGCCGATAGTGGTGCGAATCACGGGGAAAGCGGGAATGACCGTGACGTGAGGGTAGTCCCAGGTCACTCAGCGGCGTCCCCTCAGGACGCCGAGGATACGTCGGCCCAAAATGACAGCCCGCCGCCACCGCCCGGCCCCGATCAGGCCCAACTCGGAGCCGCAGAGCCTGATGCTGAGGACGCCGCCCCCGCCCAGCCTCACGTCAGGGTGGACGCGCGGTTGCTCGAAGCTGCCCTGCTCAACCTCAGGAAGAGGATCGCCGCGGTCCCCCTCGTCTTCGAGATTTCCGGTGCCGCCGAGGTCAAGACCGAACGCGCCAAGCTCCTCAGCCAGATCGATGATTACCTGCTGCCCCGGGTGCGCCGGTCCGCGGCCCCCGTCCTGGTGGCCCTGGTCGGCTCCACCGGGGCCGGAAAGTCGACGCTGGTGAACAGCATCGTCGGCGCGCAGGTCAGCGCGACGGGGGTGCGCCGCCCGACCACGAACAGCCCGGTGCTGGCCTGCCATCCCGACGAGATCGACTGGTTCGCCGAGAACAACTTCCTGCCCACGCTGCCGCGGGTCCGGCAGGAGGGGCTGGCCCGGCCCGGCCGGGACGGCCTCCTCGTTCTCGCCGCGAGCGAGGGCATGCCNNTGGCTGTTCATGACCAGCGCCAGCCGGTATGCCGACGGGCCGGTCTGGGAGGTCCTGCAGCACGCGCGGGACCGGAAGGCCGCGCTCGGCGTGGTCATGTCCCGGGTACCAGGGCAGTACCGGGCCGAACTCGTCAAGCACTTCACGGCCATGCTCGACGCGAACGGGATCGACGCCGCGGACCGCTTCGTCATACCAGAGGTCCCGCTCATCGACGGGATGCTCCCGCCCGACGCCTACCAGCCGATCCGCGACTGGCTCGCCGATACCGCCGTCCGGGCCGACCGCCGGGTGGCGGTCCTCACCCAGACGATGTCGGGTGTGCTCGACACGTTCAAGACCAGGGTTCCGGCCATCGCCGCGCACGTCGAGGCGCAGGTCGTGCTCCGCGCGGAGTTGCGGCGCGCCGCCGAGACGGCCTACCAGGGCGCGTTCGCCGAGGCTGGCGGCGGCCTGCGGGACGGCACGCTGCTGCGTGGCGAGGTGATCGCGCGGTGGGAGGACGGCCTGGCCGGCGGGGACCTGCGGCCGCGCCGCGGCGTCAAGGCACCAAACAAGAAGGGCAGGCGGGCGCGGCGCGGGCCGTCGCGGACCGCGGCGCTCAATTCCTCGCTTCGTTCGGCCCTGGAGTCGTTCATCGTGTCGCTGGCCGACCGCGCCGCCGAGCAGGTCCACGACACCTGGCGCGGCGACCCGGCCGGTGCCGTGCTGCTGGCCGCCGCCGCCGCGGAGCGGGCCCGGGACGTGCGCGCGAAGCAGGTGTTCGAATCGGTCTTCGGGCCGGGCGGACAGAGCGGCCAGGCCGACTCGGCTGACGCCGACCTCGCGGCCGCGGACGCGATCACGGCCGCCGACGCGGCCCAGACCGCCGTGTTCAGCCGGTCCTCACCGGATCTGGCGGTGCGGGCAGCCCGCGCGGTCGGGGCGTGGCAGGACCAACTGACCAGGCTGGTGGAAGCGGGGGACACCAGGCGGATCTCCTTTGACACCGACGCGCTCAGCCTGGTGGTCCTGCTGGCGATGCTCGGCGAGGACGCACCCCAAGCCGCCAGCATCTACACCGAGCCGCGGCAGATCCTGACCCCGGTGTTCGGCGCGGCGACGCTGACCGAGATCATGGCTAAGGCTCGCGCCGACCTGCTCGACCGGGTCCGGCTGCTGCTCGACGAGGAACTGGTCAGGTTTGTTGAGGTGATCGACGCGGCCGGTCCCTGCGACGATGTCGCGGCGGTCCGGGTCTACCAGGCGGAATTCTCGCTCGAGGCGGTTAGGTGACATCGAACACGGTCGGGATAGCCGGACTGCCGAGTGCGCGGCTTTCCGCCCGGCTGACCTCGCTCACCGAGCTAACCAAGATCGGTTTCGCCCGGACCGACGGGTTCAACACCGAACTCCTCACCGAGGCGGAACTGCTGCTGCGACGGTCGGGCGAGCGGATGCGGATGTCCGCGTCGCACACCGTGGTGGCCCTGGCGGGAGGGACCGGCAGCGGCAAGTCCACGCTGTTCAACGCCCTGTCCGGGGCAAGTTTTTCGCCAGCCGGCGTGACCCGGCCCACCACCAAGCACTCGCACGCGTGCGTGTGGGGCATGGAGGGGGCCGCCCCGCTGCTCGACTGGCTCGGCGTCCAGCGCCGTCACCGGTACGCCCGGGCGAGTGCCCTGGATGAGGGTGAGGCGACGCTGAACGGGCTGCTCCTACTCGATCTGCCCGATCACGACTCCGTGGTCAGCGGGTCAGCGGCCATGGTCGATCGCCTGGTCAAGATGGCGGACATGCTGGTCTGGGTGCTTGACCCGCTGAAGTACGCGGATGCGTCGGTGCACCGGCGCTACCTGGTGCCGTTGGCCGGGCATACCGCGGTGATGTCGGTCGTGCTGAACAAGGCGGACACGCTACCGGCTGATCAGGCCGCCGACTGCGAGTCGGACCTGCGCCGGCTGCTCGAGGCGGAAGGCCTGACCGAGACTCAGGTGCTCGTCACCTCCGCGACCACCGGCGCCGGCCTGGGCGAACTGCGCCGCGTGCTGGCCGGGGCCGTGGCGGCCCGGCACGCCGTGACCGACCGGATCGAGGCGGACGTCGACGCCCTGCTCGAGCGGTTCGCCGTATACGCCGGGGATCGTGTACCCGGCTGGCAGCCGCCGGAAGCGCCCGCCCGGGCGATCGTTGCCGCACCGACGCCCCCCTCCCCCGAGGGTGACCCGGGCAACGGCAACGGGCACCCCGACCCGGAAGCTCCGGTCACCGCCGTCAGCGACTGGCAGCCATGGCAGGCGGCCGCGGCGCCCGCGCTCCCGCCTTTCGCCGCCGAGCCACCCTGGGAAGACGCGACGCCCGATAGCGACAGCGCGGTCAACGACGCCGAAGATCCCGCCAGCTACGTTCCGGCAGGTCCTGCGGGGGCGCTCACCGCCGCCTTCGCGAAAGCCGCGGGAGTGGCGGCGGTGACCGAGACGCTGAACGGCTTGCGTGAGCGTAGTGCCGCCGGCTACATCGGCTGGCCGCCCGCGCGGCTGAGCGCGCGCCTGCGAGGCCGGACACCTAGGCCGCTGGCCGCGGACCCGGCCGCTGCGCCGCAGGCACAGCGGGCCGACATCGACAACGCGATTACGGTATTCGCCGGCGAGGTGGGCGGCACGCTGCCGGAGCCGTGGTCGCGGACCGTGCTGGCGGCCGCGCGGTCCCGGGCGGATGAGGCCCAGGCCGCTCTCGGTGCAGCCGTCGTCCAGGGGCTGCCGCCGCGGGCCAAGGTGACCGGGTGGTGGCGGCTGATCGCGCTCGCGCAGTGGCTGCTCATGCTGCTGACGCTGGCGGGCCTGGTCTGGATCGCGCTCATCCTCGGCGAGTCCCAGCACAAGCCGACGTCGCTGGTCAGCAACGTGTCCCTGGCGCCATGGCTCGGGGTCATGGTCGCGGCGCTGCTGTTGCTGGGCTGGCTGATCTCGTCGTGGTGCCAGAACATGGTGGTGCTGGCCGCGGATCGGGAGCGTGACCTGGCCGTCCACGCCATCTTGGCCCAGATCGCCGCGGTCGCCAGCGACCTGGTTCTGGTCCCGGCCGGCCGTGAACTCGCCGACTACGAGCGCTTCCGCGTCGAGCTCGCTGCCGCCCGCGGCCCGCTGTCCCGCACCGGCTGATCCCCGCCCTCAGCCGCACGCCGCGCGTGTCGGCCCGGCTCCGCCGGGCCGCAGGTGGTTGGGTCCGTTGACGCGGGACCGCAGGTACTCACCCGGGGTGACGCCGGCGAGGTCCCGGAACTCGTCGGCGAGATGCGGCTGGTCAGCGTAGCCGTGCCGGGCGGCCATCGCGGCCCAGTCGGCGCGGGCGTGCCCGTCGAGGTCACGCACGAGCCGTTGCAGCCGCTGCACCCGGGCGAAGCGCTTGGGGGTCAGACCCACCTGCGCCGTAAACCGTCGGCGCAGCGTCCGGGGCAGCAGCCCGAGGTCACGGGATACCTCGCCGACGCCCGCGCCGCGGGATAGCGCGCGGGCGGCCGCGGCCACGGCCGGATCAAGCGCGAGCGTGCCGGTCAGCTGGCGCAGCAGGACCGTTTCCATCACCTCAAGCGCGTCCGCAGGCGTCGCGGCCTCGAGCAGCCGCTCGCGCAGGCAGGCACCTGACCGCCCCCAGAGGGTTTCTAGCGGCACCAGTTCGTCTCGCGCTTCGGGCAGCGAAGGCCCGGCGAAGCGGCTGGCGGCGCCCAGCGCGAACGTCACCGACACGTGGGCGTGGCCCTGCTCGAATTCGATCAGGCAAGCGCGGCTCGTCGGCCCGGCCAGCATGGCGCCGGCCACCCCCCGGCTCGCGCCGGCCTGGTCGAAGGAGCGAAATTCGTCGCGGTTCAGATTGACCCACAGGCCCGTTTCCGGGCTCGGCAGTATCTTCTCGACCGACGTCTGCGGCTGCTCGCCGGCCCGGTAGACGATCGCCGTTACCAGCCCGCTCAGCGGCGGTCCCGGTCGGCGGACGATGACGGCCACGGCCCTACCGGTGTCCCTTTTCGCCAAGACCCGGGCCCCGGCCAGCTGGCAAGATCGTAGCCAACCGGATACGCGCTGGTCGCAGGGCCAAGAACAGGAAGGTCACGAGACGATGGTAAACCGGAACGAGGGGGCCGCACGTGGCTGATGACCGGACCCCGCCGGACGGAGTGGACCTGGAGACAATGCTGGACCTGTCCACGCCGTGGTGCCTGCGGGTAGCGGCGACCCTGCGCATCGGAGAACACATCGCGGCCGGCCATACCGACATCGGCGCGCTGGCCGCCGTGGCCGAATGTGACCGCGACGCCCTGCACGCCGTGCTCGGCCATCTCGTTTCCCAAGGGGTGTTCACGGAGGACTCGCCCGGGCGGTTCTCGTGCAACCAGGCGGCGGAGGGGCTCGCGGAGGCGCGCCACTTCATCGACCTGGACGGCATCGGCGGCCGGATGGCGCATACCTGGGGCACGCTGCTGGACTACGTCCGCACCGGCCAGCCGTCCTACGACAAGGTGTTCGGCCGGCCGTTCTGGGAGGACCTGGCCGCGCACCCGCGGATCGCGGCCGACTTCGACGCGTTGATGGGACCGGTCGGACATGGTGTCCCCGACTATGACATCGAGCTCACCGGCGGCTGGGAAGCGGTCCGTACCGTCGTCGATGTCGGCGGCGGCACCGGGACCCTGCTGGCCTCGCTGCTCCGCCGCCATCCCCAGGCCCGAGGCATCCTGGTCGACCTCCCCGGCACGGTCGCCCGGGCCGCCGGGACGATGAAGGAAGCCGGGGTCGCCGGCCGGATCACGGCCAAGGGCCAGAGTTTCTTCGATCCGCTGCCCGCCGGGGACCTGTACGTGCTGAAGAGCATCCTCAACGACTGGCCGGACGAACCGACGGTGGCCATCTTGCGCCGCTGCGCCGAGGCCGCCGGTCCCGACGGCCGGATCGCCGTCCTCGGCGGCGTGGCGGCCGATGACCAGCCACGGTCCCTGGGTATCGACATGCTGGTCGCGGGCGGGAAGACCAGCACGCTGACGCAGTTCACCGCACTGGCCCGGCGGGCCGGCTTGGATATCCTCGCGGCCGGCCCGCAGTCCTCCGGCCGTTACGTGGTCGAATGCCGTTCCGCCGAGGGAAAGGATGAGTCATGAGTGAAGACTCGCCAACCGGCCGGGTGCTCAGCCTGACCCACGGCCAGGTCTGCTACCTGCAGCTCCCGGCCGCCGACGGCGCCCGCGCGGCCGCGTTCTACGCTGCCGTCTTCGGCTGGGACATCGAGGAGCACACCCCGGACTTCGTCGCTCCCGGCCTCATCGGCCAGTGGGTGCCGGGCCGCCCGCCGGCCCCAGAGGCCGGCCCCATGCTCTGGCTCCACGTATCCGACCTGGACGAGACCCTGGCCCGTGTCACGGCACACGGCGGCAAGATCCTCGAGCCCCCGTCTCCCGACGGCCCGAACCGCACCCTCGCCACCATAGAAGACCCAGAAGGCAACCCTATCGGCCTAGCCGCCCACGCCCCCCCGTCCCGATGACCGGACCGGCCGCGCGATTCCGCTTCAGGCGGAACGGGCCCAGGGAAGCTGCCTCAAGATTTCATGGTTACATGTAATCCTGTAATCAAATTATGGATGGGCCAGGAGATGTGATGGAGGCTAGTCACCCGCTGGACGCGTACTCCCAGATTGTTTCCGGTGTCGCCGAACGGCTCACGCCCAAGGTCGCGAGCCTGCGGGTGCCGCGCCGCGGCCCGGGCGGCGCGGGGGAGAGTCTCGGATCGGCCGTGGTTTTCACCGGCGACGGATTCCTGCTGACCAACGCGCATGTGGTCGGCCAGGCGACGAGCGGTACCGCGTCGTTTTCCGATGGTACGTCGGCTCCGTTCACGGTCGTGGGCGCGGATCCGCTGTCCGACCTGGCGGTGCTGCGCGCCAACGGCAACACCCCGGAGCCGGCCGAACTCGGCGAAGCCGACCAGCTCGTCGTCGGGC
>PMST01000626.1 GCA_003168295.1 Actinomycetota bacterium | reverse complement strand
GCCGGGATCGACGCCGCACCGGGCTCGCTTGGCAAGGGCGTCATCTGGACCGAGACCGACGTGGAGGCCGACGCCTGGTACCTCGACCCCGCGGGCCGCATGCCCGCAGGCCTGGTCGTCGAAGCGGGCCAAGCCGACCTGCTGCTGATCAGCTGGCTGGGGGCCGACCTGTGCAACCGCGGGGAGCGGGTCTACCGCCTGCTCGGCAGCGATGTGACCTTTCACGCCGCGCCACCCGGGCCCGGCCAGACGCTCTCCTTCGAGATCCGCGTCACCGGGCACGTCGTGCACGGCCCCGTCCGGCTGTTCTCCTTCGAGTACGACTGCCGCGCCGGGGACACGCTTGTGCTCACCGTGCGGGACGGCCAAGCAGGGTTCTTCAGCGACGACGAACTCGCCGGTACCGGCGGCGTCCTCTGGGACGCGTCTGCCGTCAGCCCGCCCCCGGCCGCGCCGCAGGATCCGCCGACGGTCGGGTGCACGCGCTCCGCCTTCGAGTCCGACGCGATCGGTGCCCTCGCCCAGGGCCGTCCCGACGTGTGCTTCGGTCCCGGGTGGGAGGCGACACGCGCCCACGTGCGTACCCCGCGCATCGGATCGGGCCGACTGCGCCTGCTTGACGAGATCCCCGTCTTCGATCCGTCCGGCGGACCGTGGGGCCGCGGCTATCTCAGGGCCGAGACAGCCATCAGCCCGGACGACTGGTACTTCGACGGCCACTTCCACAACGACCCGTGCATGCCCGGCACCCTTATGTCCGACGGCTGCTTGCAGGCCGTCTCGTTCTACCTCGCCGCCTGCGGATACACCATCACCCGGGACGGCTGGCGATTCGAACCGGTGCCTGGGCGCACCGCGCGCATGCGCTGCCGAGGTCAGGTCACCCCGGACAGCAAGCAGCTGACCTACGAAGTCTTCGTCTCCGGGGTATCGGCCGGCCCGTTCCCGACCGTCATCGCCGATGTACTGGTCACCGTCGACGGCGTCAAGGCCCTGCACGTCGCGGACTGCGCGGTGCGGCTGGTGCCGGACTGGCCTCTCGAGCACTGGCGGCATCTCGGCCCGCCGGCTGTCCAGCCTAGGGCGCAGCCCATACCCCTCCAGAGGCTTGGCGGCCTCGCCGGACATCGTGACACCGAGCCAATCGCCGAGGTCGACGGAGTGCCTCTCGGCTACGCCTCGCTGCTGGCCTGCGCCTGGGGCAAGCCCACCGACGGGCTCGGGCCGATGGCCGAGGCGTTCGTCGGCGCGCGACGCGGGCCACGGCTGCCAGGCCCGCCGTACCACTTCATGAGCAGGATCAGCGCGGTTGAGGGCCCGTACCGTGGCATGGCGGTCGGCAGCGCGGTCGCCGCGGAGTACGACGTGCCCGACGAGGCCTGGTACTTCGCCGACAACGCCGAGCGCACCATGCCGGCCGCGGTCCTGATGGAGATCGCCCTGCAGCCCTGCGGATGGCTGGGGTGCTACGTCGGCAGCCCCGTGCAGATCGACGCGGAACTGCTGTTCCGCAACCTTGACGGCGATGTGCGGTTCCTGCGCGAAGTGCGCCCGGGCACGCTCGTCGTGCGCACCCGAGCCGAGCTCGCCGACGTGTCCCGAGCCGCCGGAATGATCATCGAGACCTTCCGGATCGAGTGCCATGCTGACGGCGAGCCGCTGCTGGCGGGCACTGCCGTATTCGGGTACTTCCTCACCACGGCCTTCGAGCAGCAGCCCGGCCTGCCCCCGTCACCGGCCGAACGCGAGCGCCTGACGCAGACGTGCGAACGCGCCCCAGCGCTCTACCACTCCGACCCCGCGCGCCGCGCGCGCCAAGCCGGACCCATGCTGATGATGCTCGACCGGATCACCGGCTACTGGCCCGAGGGCGGGGCCGCCGGTCTCGGACGGCTGCGCGCCGAGAAGGACATCGACCCCGGCGCGTGGTTCTTCCGCGCGCACTTCTTCCAGGACCCGGTCATGCCCGGCTCGCTTGGAGTCGAGGCGATGTGCCAGTTGCTCCAGTGGTACCTGATGGAGCGCGGCGCGACGGTTGGCCTGCCCGGCTCGCGATTCGAGCCGATCATGACCGGCCATCCGCTGACCTGGAAGTACCGCGGCCAGATCCAGCCTACCGATGGCCAGCTCACCGTCGAACTAGAGATCACCGCGGCGGGCCAGGACGACCGCGGCCGGTATGCCCTCGCCGACGGCTGGCTATGGGTGGATGGCCGGCGCATCTACCACGTGGCCGGCCTCGGCATGCGGGTCGTTACGGGCGGCCAGCCCCCGACAGGAGCCACAGCGTGATCAAGCAAGCCCTGAGGTACTACGAGATTACCGCTGAGACAGCGGCCGACGCTCCGGCCGCGACAGGACTATGAACACGGAGGCCGACCGGCCGGCGCGCCACCCGCTCAGCAGCAAGAACGCGGCGCTTGCCGCGCTCTGCCTTGGGACGCTGATCCTCAATGTGGATACCACGATCGTGACCGTTGCCCTGCCTGACCTGGTGCGGCAGACCGGGGCGACCACGACTGACCTGCAGTGGGTTGTGGATGCCTACAACCTGGTCTTCGCCG
>PMST01000346.1 GCA_003168295.1 Actinomycetota bacterium | reverse complement strand
GCGGCGGCGAAGACGCCGTAGATCCAGCCGGCGTACGGGATCAGGATCAGGGTGGCCGCCACCATCGCGTAGGAGTACCACAAGATCTTGCGGACGACTGTGGCCGCCGAGGCCACCACGGGCAGCATCGGAATGTTGGCCGCCGCGTAGTCCTTGCGGAACTTCATGGCCAGCGCCCAGAAATGCGGCGGGGTCCACAAGAAGATGACCGCGAACAGCACGATGGCGGGCACGGCGACCGTGCCCTTCACCGCCGCCCAGCCGACCAGCACGGGAAAACAGCCGGCCGCGCCGCCGATCACGATGTTGGCCGGGCTGCGCCGCTTGAGCAGCAGCGTGTACACGAAGATGTAGAACAAGATCGCAGTGTCGGCGAGCGAGGCCGCGAGCCAGTTGGCCATCAGGCCGAGCAGCAGGGTCGCCCCGGCGCCAAGCAGGATCCCCCAGGCCAGCGCCTCCCAGGGCTTGATCGTGCCCTGTCCGTTGACCACCAGCGGGCGGCGTGAGGTCCGCTTCATCACCGCGTCGATGTCGCGGTCGATGTAACAGTTGATGGTGTTGGCGCTCCCCGCGGCCAGCGTGCCGCCGACGAGCGTGACCAAGATGAGCCGAAGAGACGGCAGGCCCCGCTGGGCCAGCAGCATGGTCGGCACCGTGGTGACCAGGAGCAGCTCGATGATGCGCGGCTTGGTCAGCGCGACCAGCGCGCTGCCGACGACTCGGGGCGAGCGCCTCGGCGGGAGTCCCGCGGACGCGGAGCTGCCCGCAGATGCCGTCGCGGCGACGGGAAAGGCGTTCGGCACGCGCGTCACGCGTCGCCTTCTGCCTTGTCCGCCCGGTCGGTGACGTCCGCGGGGTCGGTGACGTCCGCGGGGTGGGTGAAGTCGGTCTCGGGCAGGATGTCGGGAGTCTGGAGCGCCTCGGACGTGTGCGGCGGCTGCAGGCCGGGCACCCCGGTCTCCGCCTCGGCCACGACCGCGCCGGCCGGCATGGGACCGCGCAGCCTGATCATGCCGGTGGTGCCCGGTTCGCGGGTGCCGGCGGCGACCTGGTGAGCCGGGGTCAGGTATCGCATCCGGGGCACGCTGTGCGGCCGCTTGAAGATGAAGTAGAGCGCGGTGGCAATGACGATGAAGGCCCCGTAGGGCAGCGCGAACGTCTCGATCGACCCGCCCAGATACCTGGTCGGGCCATCAGCGAGAACCAGCTCAGTCACCGAACCTCCAACCTTCAGGACATCCCTCATTACTACCGTACGTAGAACTACCGTATGTAGAACAGCACCCAGAAGATAACCGCGACGACGGCCAGGTAGTTCCAGACGACGGTGAACGAACTGAGCGACGCCTGGAAGCGCTGGACGTTGAACGCCTCACTGTAGGTGGGCGGCTGCTCGACGAACGAGATCGCCGGGATCGACCGCGCCCGCATGAACAACATCTCCAGCCATACCATGGCACAGAGCCATATCGTCAGCGCCACCGGGTAGAACCCTACGAACACGCTAGCGAACCCGGACTGGCCCGGCTGGAACGGCAAGTTGAGCAGTTCTACCACCTGCAGCGCGACCGCGGACAGGCCGAGCGCCAGCGCGACCAGCGCCGACTGCGTCCACGGGGCCTTCCGGCCCGCCTTGATCCGCTGCAGCCCGGCGGTCTGCACGATCGCGCTCGCCGCGATCAGGCCCGTGATCAGCGCTCCGTAATACATGTGCGGCGGCGTGGTGGAACTCGGCAGCCACAGCTGGTGCGAGTTGGCCGACTGCAGGTAGAAGTACGCGAACGCGAACGCGCCGAACAGGAACGATAGCCCGCCGATGGCGAGCCTGGAGCCCGTCCAGGCCGCGTTCAGCGCGGCCTCGTGGTAGAACGCCTGCTCCTCGACGGCCCGGGTGGCCGCCTCTTCGCTGCCGGCCGACGTTACCTCAGCCATATCCTCAGGCCTCCGTTCCCACGAGGGCGCCGCTGATCACTCCGGCGGGCGGGTTCAGGTCAGCCACCGGCAGCGCCTTGGGATCGCCGTACTCGTACGGGCCCGACAGGACCACCGGGATGTGCTGGAAGTTGTTCGGCGGCGGCGGAGAGGAGACCTGCCATTCCAGGCCGCGGGCCCGCCACGGGTTCCCGACCTCGCGTTCCCGCCAGAACAGCGTCGACATCACGAAGTTGACCAGGAAGATGAGCATCGACACACCGAGGAGGAACGCCGAGATCGNNAGCGTCTCCAGGTTGCGGGCGTACTCGAACACCCGTCGCGGCTGGCCCAGCTCGCCGACCGCGAACAGCGGCAGGAAGGTGGAGTTGAAGAAGATGAACATGGTCCAGAAGTGAAGCTTTCCGAGCCGCTCGTTCAGCTTGATCCCCATCATCTTGGGCAGCCAGTAGTAGATGCCGCCCATGAAGGCGAAGATCAGCCCGCCCATGATCGTGTAGTGGAAGTGCGCCATGACGAAGAACGAGCCGTGGCTGGTGGTGTCGGCGGGTACGTCGGACAGGACCACTCCGGAGATCCCGCCGATGAGGAAGTTGAAGTACATCCCGAGGGCGAACAGCATCGGCACCGTCAGCCGGATCTTCGCCTTCCAGAAGGTGCCCATCGCGACCAGGTAGATGAACCCGGTCGGGATCGAGATCAGCTCGGTGGTCAGCATGAACAGCGGCCGCATGTCCGGGTCCATGCCGGAGTCGAAGAGGTGGTGCTGCCAGACGAAGAAGGACAAGATGGCCACCCCGAGCATGCCCGCCGCGGCGATCTTGTAGCCGAACAGTGGTTTTCGGCAGAACACGGGGATGATCTCCGAGACGATGCCGAACCCGGGCAGCGCCAGGATGTACACCTCGGGATGGCCGAAGAACCAGAACAGGTCCTCGTACAGGTAGCTGCTCCCGCCCAGCTGATTGACGAAGAACGCGGTCTGCGCGGTCCGGTCGGTGATGATCATGTACATCCCGCCGACAAGCACCGGCGCGGCCAGCACCAGCAGGAAGCCCGTGGTGAGCATGGCCCACACGAACATCGGCAGCCGGCTCCACCGCATGCCCGGGGCCCGGTAGCAGATGATGGTGACGACGAGGTTGAACGCGGCCAGGATGGCCGAGATACCCATCAGGCCGAACGCCACCGCGTATCCGTCCATGCCCGCGCCGGCCTGGATGGATAGCGGCGCGTACCCGGTCCAGCCGGTCGGGAACCCGCCAAGCAGCAGGCTGGACAGCAAGATGATGAACGCGCACGGCGTCAGCCAGAACGACAGCGCCTCGATCCGGGGGAACGCGACCCGCTTCGAGCCGATCATCAACGGCACCAGGTANNACCGAGGTCATCATCATCATCATCATGGTGCCGTGCTCGCCGACCACCTCGAGGTAGGCGCTCGGGGTGAGCAGGTGGTAGGTCGGCGACAGCAGCTCGGCCCGGATCGCCATCGCGAACAGGCCGCCGGTCAGGAAGTAGCCGATCATCGCGAACAGGTACTGGATGCCGACCACCTTGTGGTCCAGGGAGTACCTGAAGTACTTGGCCAGGTCATCCCCGACGTGACCCTCGCCCGCGCCGGTGACCGGCTTGCCGAGCATCTGCCGGACCGGGTCGTTGAAGACGCCCAGCCCGATCAGCCAGCCGAGCACGCCGAAGAGATAGCCGAGGACGATCGGGGTGTCGTTACTGTCAGCCAGGGGGAGTTGCTGATAGCCGCTGGAAATGGCGTTACCGAGCAGGTGCCCGAGCGCGTACCCGATGATCGCCCCGATCAGCGCGGTGTGCGCGGCCGGGCGCAACCACCCGGGCCGCGCCTTCGATTCCGCGGCAGGTTCGCGTCCGCTAGGGACCTGCGCGCTTTCCGGCTGGATTTCGATAGCCATCTGCGTTACCTCGCTGCCTTCCGCCAGGTCATGGCTGCTCGGGGTCCAAGGGGTTGTAGTAGCCGCCGCCGGCTCCGCCGATGCCCAGCTGGACCAGCACCTTGCCCAGGTTGGCGATGTCGGTGGGGTCATAGGTCGCGGCGTAGGGCGGCAGCATCTTGGTGACCGAGGCCAGCTGCGTCTCGGTCTGCTGCGCCCAGGTCTGGAAGGCGGACGCCGTGACGACCTTCCCGTAGTTGAACATCGCGCCGTGCCATAGCCCGCATAGTTCGTCGCAGCGGACCACGAACCCGCCGGCGTGCTTGGGGGTGGTGTAGGCGACGTTGTTAACGCCGGGGTTGGCGTCGGCCTTCACGCCGAGTTGGTACGCCCAGAAGCTGTGGATGACGTCCAGTGAGGTGACGTTGAACTGGACCGGCTCGTTCAGCGGAAGCTCAAGCTGCGTGGTCTCGAAGCCGCCGAACTGCGGGTAACGGTAGGTCCACGCCCACTGCTGGCCGATGACCTGCACCTGCAAGATGGTGGAGGAGTCCGGCTTCCAGATCGGCTGCGGTCCCTCGCCGGCGCCCGCGCCCTGCACGGTCACCAGCTCGACGGTGCCGAAGGCGGCCAGGGCGAGCACGATGGCCGTGGTCGCCGCGATCCAGGTCAACTGGATCTTGGCGTTGCCGTGGATGGGCGGACCGTCGGTCTCGTCATCGTCCTTCGCGCGCCAGAAGGTCAGCGCGTAACCCATGTAGATCACCACGCCGAGGAAGACGGGCGTGGCGATCGTGCCGAGGACGCGCAGGTCGAACTGCTCGTTAGCGGCCGAAGACGACATGGCACCCGGGGGCAGGTGCGGCCCCCAGACTAGGTAGACGAGCAAGCAGCCGATGACGCTGGCCACGACCCAGGCGATCAGCAGCCGCAGGCCGTGCCGCGGCTCAGCCGCGGGTCCCGGGGCTCCGGGGGCTCCTGAGGGTCCTTGGGGTCCTTGGGGTCCTGGGGACGAGGCCGACGCTTCGGTGGCCATCAGGCCTGCACCTCCATCTGGCCGCTCATGTAACCGGGCGTCGCCATCGGGCCGCCGTTTCCGTCCACGTAACCGCCGCCGCACGGGACGATGCACTGCCAGCGGAACGTCCCGCCCTTGGCCGGGGTCATGAAGCTGAAGGTCACCACCTGGTGCGGGCCGCTCGTGCACGGCGAGGTGCCGCACAGGTTGTTGTTCTGGTTCAGCGTCGTCGGCGAGGCGATCGGCACGTTGATGCCGAGGCCCGCCATCGTGAACGTGTGCTGGACGTTGCACCCCGACCACGAGTTCAGCTGCGACACCGCCGTTCCGTTCACGTACTCGACGCCGCCGATCGTGCCGGTGACCTTGCCCCAGACCGGATTGCGCAGCGGCGTGCAGCCGTCATAGCCCTCGATCGTGATGTTCACCTTGGTGGCGGCGGGCACCGCGAAGTAGGTGGTGTGCACCCACTGCTTGGTCCGCGGGTCCTGGATGAAGTACGACACCCAGTCCGGCTTGTTCGTCACCGTGTTCTGCGGGTCGGTCTGCAGCACGACGTTCACCTGGCCGCCGCTCGCATAGGGCGTGTAGTTCTCGACCGGCGGGCTGGAGAGGATGAAATGGACGGCGACGAAGGTCACGACCACGGCGACCGCGACGAAAGCGATCAGCAGCGTCGCTACCCGGGCCGGCAGTGACACCGGTTACCACCTCGTTTCTCAGCTACCCCCGATGCACACGGTTGCAGCGGCCACCGCCTTGCCTGCCGCCTTGCGACCGCGGACAGCTTCGGGCGAAGTCGGCAGGCACGATGCCGGGTTACGCACCCGATGGTGGCGGCGGAACGAATAGGCGCGCAACAGCGGGCGGCATGAATGACAAAATTGTCATGCGTCACTGGCGTACTGAACACACAGCAGCGCCCGTGCGCCCGCTCCCGCGAGCGGCCCGCGGTCCCCCGGGACGTCCCGGTTAGCAGCCGCGACCGGGCCGGTCGCTCGAGGGTGGCCGGGCAGCTCGCGGTCGGATCGTTCCGTCATTTTGGGGTTATCTCCGCACCTCAGGGCCAGGTACCGGCGCGAGCCGAGGATTTGGAGACCTGGATTGCAATCGTTTGTGACACGGAGAGGTAACAGATGCGGCGCGACCGCGGCCGGTACTTGACCGGCAAGACCTCGGCGTAGAACTATCAGCAACGCGACATATGCGATTTTTTCACCACCGTGCGGGAGCACGATATGGGGGGCTCGACGTCGGCACCAGGCGGGTGCGGCGGCGACCATGAGTGGCGAGGCGATGACGTCGCAGGAAACGGCTCGGGTCACCTGGCCGCAGGACGCGGTGGCCACGAGAATTCTCGTGGCCGACGACGAGCCCGGGATCCGGGCCTTTATCGGGCGCGCGCTGGCCGCGGCGGGCTATACGGCCGACTTCGCCGCGACCGGAGCGGAGGCGCTGCAACGGGCGCTGGCCGGCCACTACGACCTGGTGATCCTGGACCTCGTCATGCCGGACATGGCGGGGCAGGTGGTCCTGGAACGGCTGCTCGCCACCGACCCCGAGCAGGCCGTGCTCGTGCTTTCCTGCCTGGCGGACGTGGCTTCCAAGGTGAACTGCCTTGAGCGCGGGGCACAGGACTACCTGACGAAGCCGTTCTCGCTGGCCGAGCTGCTGGCCCGGGTCAGGGTCAGGGTCAGGCCGCGCGGCGTGGCCGGGGACAGCGGGCACGACCGGGCCGGGGAGATCGTCAGGACCGGCCGGCTCACCCTCGACGTCGGACGCCTGGTCGCCGACATCGGAGCTGGCCCGGTGCCGCTGACCCGGCTCGAATTCCTGCTGCTGCGCGAGCTGGCCGAGCACGCGGGCCAGTCCGTTCCGAAGGGCCAGCTGCTGGCCACGGTGTGGGGATACGACTTCGACCCGGGTTCCAATGTCGTCGACGTGTGTGTGCGGAGGCTGCGATCAAAGCTCGGCTTCGGCCTGATCAAGACGGTGCGCGGTGAGGGCTACCAGCTCGCGGACCACTGACGGGAGCAGGGCCGGCCGCCGCTGGCGGCTCGGCCGGTTCACCGTCCGGCTCAGGTGGCCGTTCCGGCCCGTGTGGCTCGATGCCGGCTGGGCGGTCTTCTCGGCCATTAACGTGGCCGCCATTTTCGTGTTCCCGATCTGGGCGACGATCCCCATTCACGTTGTCTGGATCTGCGTCACGCTGGTGTACGGGTTCCGCACCTGGTCGCCCAGGCCCGCTCTGTGGGTCATCGGCGTGGTCATGGCGACGACCGCCACGGACGTCGTGGTCGATATCGCGCGCCGCGCGGAACCCACTGAGGTCCCCCTGATGGCGGCCTTGTTCCTGGCCATAGTCTGGCACGCTAGGCGCAAGCTCGCCGCCGAGCAGAAGACGACTCTGGTCAGCGAGGAGAACGCCCGGCTGCTCGCCACCCAGCGCAGGTTTCTCCAGGACGCCTCTCATCAGCTCCGTACCCCGATCACGATCGCGCTTGGCCACGCTGAGCTGCTCGCCCGCGGCCTCACCGGCAGGCAGGAGGGACACGACATCCAGGTGATCCTGGGCGAGCTGAGCCGGCTGCGCCGGATCGCCGAGCGGCTGCTCGTCATCGCGGCCGCCGAGGATCCCGAGTTCCTGCATCCTGAGCCGGTCGCGCTCGACAGCTTCACCATGGAGATCCTGCGCAGGTGGCGGCCCACCGCCGATCGTCGCTGGCAGCTCGGCCGGCTGGACAAGGTCACCACGCAAGCGGACAAAGAGCGGCTCGGGCTGGCCATCGACGCCCTGCTCGAGAACGCCGTACGGCACACCAGCGACGGCGATGTCATCAAGCTGTCGGTCATGGCCGCCGGAACCAGCCCGGTCCGGATGGTCGTCTCGGACGGCGGACAGGGCATTCCTGACGAGCAGCTGCAGCATATCTTCGACCGGTTCCGCAGTGGCGACAGCGGCCATCCCCGGGGGACGGGGCTGGGCCTGGCGCTGGTCCGGGCGGTCGCACGGGCGCACGGCGGCGAGGTTCTCGTCCGCAGCCGCCCCGGACAGGGCAGCGAGTTCGAGCTGCTGCTGGCCCACGCCTCACTGACGTTTCCGGCCGGGATGACGGCCGTGGGGCCGGCCAGGATGACGGCCGTGGGGCCGGCCGGGGTGGCTGGGACGGCCGGCAACGGTGGGAAACTGGCACGAACACCGTGGCGGGAGCCGTACCCGGAAGGCGCTGAAACGCGAGCTGAAGCCTTGCGCCGGGTGAACACGGCAGAGTGAACTCGCGGGATCGGGTGAACTCGCGGAATCGGGTGAACTCGCGGGAGCAGAGGAGGGTCAGGCGGAGGATGGGGCAGCAGACGTGGGCGGGCGCGATCAGAGAGCTCTGGCAGTCGGCGGTCAGGCACAAGATCGCCTCGGTCGTCATCGCGGTCTGCGTCGCAGGTTCCCTGGCCGGCATCGCCGTGGCGAGCTCGGGCTCGAGTTCCGGATCGGGCCATCCCGCCAAGGCCGCCGATCCGGTGGCGCCGACGTTCAGCTTCCCCGCGCTCGGCCATCCCGGCCAGCGGGTCACGCTCGGCAACTACTCAGGGCGGCCTCTCATCGTGAACTTCTTCGCGTCCTGGTGCGTCCCCTGCAAGCAGGAGACCCCGCTGCTCGCCCGGTTCTACCGCACCGAACAGGCCAAGGTGGCCCTCGTGGGACTGGACGAGAACGACGTCCTCGGCAACGCGATGTCGTTCACCCACTCCGACGGTGTCAGCTATCCCGTGGGGTGGGATCCGCAGCTCAGCGGCGCTGACGCCTATGGCGTCAGCGCGCTGCCGCAGACCTTTTTCCTCAACGCCAAGCACCGCATCGTCGATCGCATCTTCGGCGCGGTCACGCTCGCCGCTCTGCACAAGGGCATCGCGCTCGCCACAGGGAGCTGATCAGTGAGGACGCCCACCACCACCGACCCGCCGCCTTACGTCCCGATCAGGCGCAGCGGGTGGCCGGTCCGCCGCACCCCGATGTGGATCCTGCTCGTGCTGGTGCTGCTGGCCGGCGCGGGCGTGCTGGTCTCCCTGTCGCACCGGCCCTCGAACGCACAGCAGGCCGGCGACCTTAACGGGTACCTGAAGGACATGAACGCAGCCATCGAGTCATGTGCCGGAGGTGTCAGGGAATCGCAGCAAGCGCTGAGCGCGATCGAATCCGGCTCGAAAGACAGCCTCAGCACCGCGGTCCGTTTGGTGAAGTACAACGCGAACAACTGCGAGCCCGCCAACAACGAGCCGCTGGCCGACCTCACCCAGTATCAGGTGACCGAGTCGCTGGCCCGCTTCAACCTGCAGAACTGCACCAACGACTTCGTAACCTGGGCCTTCGATGCGGTGCCCGTGCAGACGGACATGGTCACCGTGATGACCGCCCGCAGCGCGGCCGCCCGCGCCACCGCCAACGCGGCCCTCCAGCGAGATCAGCGCACGCTCAACAAGGACCGGGCGACGATCTACTCGATCCTGGGGCCCGCTGAGCATGCGCTCTCCGATAACGCCGCGCTACCCAGCCTGCCCAGCTAAGTAATCCAGCGCGATCAGGCTAGCGAAGTGCTTGACCTGACCTTCCATCGGCTTTTCCGCTCGTTCCGCACGTTCGTCCCGCGGTCGGCCTGTGCCTTCCGGTTCCGGCGCGCTCCCGGCCGCCCCACGGATCCCGTTGGCCCCGATCCCTCCGCAGTCGCAGTTCCGCAGTCGCAGTCGATCGGGAACAGCGGGGAATTTGCGGGGTGGATCCGGGCTCAGCGGTGGATCGGGTGCACGGGGGCGTACGGAACCCACCGACCCAGCCCTCAGAGTCAACTAATAGGCAGGGCATTCCCTTTCTGCTATTTCGGTGGGGGTACCGCAGGAGTAGCGTTAGTAGAAGGACTTAGGTAGTTATCCGTCCGGGTCGAGACCCCGCCTGGCTGGTTGTCAGGAGATGGCCCGTTGGCGTGTTCTTTTGTGAGTGTGCCGGGTTACGCCGACTGTGCGGTGCTGGCCTTGAGCGGCGAAGTGGATATCAGTGACGCAGCGGAATTGTCGGCTCGGCTCACGGCCGTGATGTCCGGCGAGCCCTGGGTGATCGTGGATCTGGTTGATCTGGCCTTCATTGATTGCGGCTCGCTCGGGGTGCTGGCGGGTGCGCGGGAGCGTGCCCGGCTGGCGGGCGGTGATGTGCTGCTGGCCGGTCCGCGCGGAGCGGTGACCCGGCTGTTGCTGCTGACGCGCTGGGACCGGGAGTTCTCGGTGTTTCCGAGTGTCGGCTTGGCGGGGTTCAGCGCTGGGCTGGCGAAGTTCAGTTCGAAGCTCGCGGCGTCCAAGGCCGGGGAATCGGTGGCCGCTGCCGTTGACGGGATGGTCACGGAGGCGGGTTCGCCAGCAGCCGTGACCATAGGGAGCGGTCGTTCCGCTGGTCGCCCGGATTTCTGGGGTGCTGCCTAGTCCGGCTTCCCGTTGTTCCAGAGCAGTAGGCCCTGTCGCGGGGTGGGTGTTCCGTATCAAGCTTGCGTGCGCGGCACGCTCCCCGAGGAGCGCAAAAGCGTACTATTGGGGACACAGAGCGGAGCCGCGCGCAGGAGGCTGCGATGAGACGCCGATCGCATCGGCGGAACTTGGTGGTGTGGAACTCGTCCGCCGAGCTCGTAGGCAGGAACGCGGCTCCGAGATTCGGGCGGTTCGCACCCACTGGGCAGATCCACAGGTGGATCCGCACTGGCGCGCTGCTTGCAGTCATCGGCCTGATGCGTCTCCCCCGCGTCATGCGCACTCGTTGGCGGCCCATGCTCCTGCTGGCCGGGGGACTGCTAGCGGTGGCTGGGATCGTACTGTCCAGCAGCTTGACTCTCATCCCTGGAATGCTGGTCATACTGCTCATCGTGCGAATCCCGCAAGATTCGTCCACGGCGTTCATCGATCCAGCGCTGATGCCATTCCTCGTCGATGCTCGGACGGACAGGCCGGCAGCCAGGTAAACCATCACGGCTGCCGGGAGCGGCCGTTACCCCGGCCGGATGTCAGAGCTGCATCGTCGCCTCGATAATCAATCGGCGGCCAGGGCAGATGTGTTCATACTTGGCATGTGGCCCTGGGGTCCGTCAGACCCGCACAGTGTCCGCACGGGGTCACTATGGGGCCCGAGGTGACCGACCCGTCTGGCAGCTGTCTCAGCGTTCTCGGTTCTGCTGCAGGCCTTCATCCTGCGAGGCGGTCTCGCCAGTTGCGGGGAGGAACGCGGTCAGCAGCAGATGGCGGACGGTGCGGCGGCAGGCGTCGTCATCGAGCATCGCTGAGTCCGGATCCCCGTACCGGTGCATGGCGAACCAGGCGATGGTCTCCACGATGAACCGGGCCGCGGCCGGCACATCGGGCACCGGGCTCAGCTCACCCGCCCGGATCCGTTGCCGCAGGTATTCGCCAAGCTGCTCCAGCATGGCCCGGCGTTGCTGCACGAAGTACCACTGGGCCAGCTCGGGCAGGTCGGCGGCGCATCGCGCGACTAGTTTGAGCACCTGCCGGTGGCCCTCGATGAAGCCGTACAGCGCGTCGATGATGCCGCCAAGTTCCTGGTCAATCAGCCGGGTCGCCGGGTAGCCGGACGCCCGGGCGGCGGCTGGCCAGGCTGCCTCGGCCTGGCCAGCCGCCCAGGCCTTGACCAGCGCCACGATCTCCCGCGCCGGCCGAGCTGTCACCGGAATCGCCAGCGTGTGCACCGCCTCCGGCTGGACCGCACGCAGCAGCGCCAGGTACAGCAGCGCCTGCTTGCTGTCCACGTAGGTGTACAGCGCGCCGTGGCTGAGCCCCAGGGCAGCCGAAACATCCGAGATCCCGGCAGACCGGAACCCCTTGTCGGTAAACACCCCCACCGCCGCGTCAGCCACCTCGGTCAGCGGTCGAACCGGTTTGCGTCCACGCATGTACTGAGCATAGAGTACTGATTGACTGACCAGGTCAGTCAATCATCCTGAAGGGAAGAGCATGAGGCGCCCCGGCAGTCCTCAGGGGCGGCGGCATGGTGACCAGGTTTCTCCACGGCCGCTCCCGGCCCAGCCAGATCCAGTTCCAGGAAATGTTCCATCGAGCATGAGAGCACCGGCATAACCACCGCATTTTAAGGCAGCATTATTCCCATTGGAGGGCCCAGGATGCGAATCCGAAAGCCTCTCGTGTATTTGTCGGCGCTGGTCGCAGTAACCGCAGTCGGCATTTCACTCGCCGTGGTGCTGGTAATCCCGCGACCCAGCCAGCCGCAGCCGGTTACCTCGGGCTGCGCCTGGCCTGTCGCACTCAACCAGGCCACACTCGCCGAGAACAGCCAGGTAAACGTGAGCAACCCGGATACGGCTTCGGATTACTGGATAATGCCGGTGCCCGTGGAGCAGGGGCTGAGCGTCACGCTGGCTGGGCGATACCCCAACAGCCGCTACATGTCCATCGCTGTCTACAACGCGGATGGTTCGCCATTCACCACCAACGGCATCGCATCGGCGCTGACGGATTACCGCATCGCGCCGGACCCGGGCAGCGTCAACCCGTGGCAGCGCAAAGCGCCCCCCGGCGGCAGCTTCACGGTAACGCTGAGGTCCAGCGTGGCGCCGGGTCAGGTCAACACGCTGCCCCTCGCGCCAGCCGGAACGCCTAGCGGAACCACCGACGTGATCTTCTACCGTGTCTATGCGGCGCACGGCGGCCCCGGACAGGTACCCCTGCCGGCTATTACGCTCACGCGCAACGGCGAATCCAGGCAACTGGGCCAATGCCCGGCAAGTGGCCAGGATCAAATCCCGAAATCGTATTGCTCGATACCCTGGGTGGCCCAGGGAGCCCCTGTTTGCGGGGTCACCGGCCAGGCTTCCACGTCAGGCGCAGCCGGAACCATCGTCCCGTTCGCCAGGGACCCGGTCGGGGCGGGCGGCACCCCCGACAGCGACATCGCCTACCTGTCAGCCACTGTCGTCCCCCCGCGGAACGGGGACGTGCTGGTCATCCGGGCCAAAGCACCGGCCACGCCCAGCGGTACCGCCCCCACCCCGTGGCCAGAGCCCGGCACGGACCTGCGGTACTGGTCGCTGTGCATCGACCTGGCCAAGCCGCCGGTACCTGTAGTGGTAAACCGCCTGCCGGGCGGAACCGCGGACTACGGCTGCCGGTACGACAGCCAGGTCGCGCTCGACGGCAGCGGCTACTACACCTTTGTCGTCGGCACAGAGTCCCAGCGCGCCGCCATCGAACGAATCCCCGGCGTCACCTTCCTGCCATTGTCTGCCGCCCAGCCCGCGCAGCGGTACAAGCTCAACCTGCGGAACATGCTCGCCGAGCGCGACTTCGGCGAGGCAGTCCAGGACGTTCCGGCGAACGGGCGATCAGCGTCAGCGGCGGCCGTCATGGGTCCGTACTACCCCCGCATAGCTTCCTGCCCACTCGCGACTCTGGTCGCCAGCGGACCCGCCGTGTGCATGCGCGCCTCGGCGCCGCCATCAGCGAACGCGAACCAGACAACAAGCTCAGGGCACACCGTCCCGGCGCTGCTCTTTATATGTGCCATTGCGGGCTGGGCCGTACTAGAAGCATGGCAGGTTCTCAGACGCCGGCGTAATACGGGCCCGGCAGCGACTTCGGCAAATCGCGCCAGCCTGCTCATCGTGGTTCTAGGCGCAATCGTCGCGGTCGCGATAGCGATACTGGCCGCCGCGGAAGTTCCAGCGGCATCGGTCCCTGGAGGCATCATTACGTTTGGCATAGGCCTGTTGATCATGTGCAGCGGAATCTTTCTTCGGTGGTGGTCCGTCAAGACACCGGGGCGCCCCGACCAGCCGGTCACCACCACAGGACCCTACCGCTTCGTACGGCATCCGAGCTATCTCGGCTTCATTTCGGCGCTAACCGGAATAGGCGTCGTACTGGGGAACTGGCTGAGTATCGCAGCATTGGCTCTCATTCCTCTCATTAGCCTTATCCACCGGATCCACGTCGAGGAAAAGCTTGCCGCGACCCTAGATGCCGCCTGCACGTCTGACGCATCCAGGCGCAAACGCCTTATCCCGTTCGTATGGTGAGAGAGCTTAGTTTGGCTCACACCCAAGCCGGACTGCCATCCCGCTCTAGTCCGGCGCTCGACAAAGAGGAGCACAGCGTGCGATACGAGGTTTCGGCGGAGATCGACCCTGGCTGGAGCTGGTCATCACCGGCCGGGTTCTTTCCGAACCAGGACACTCGCGTCTGCGTACCGGGTCCATCAGCGCGCACCGGGCTCCCTCGTGCACCCGGGTCCGACGAGTGGCCGGCGCACGCAGTGCGACGTGATAACACAGGCATCACAGCTGGAGCGTGGCTCCGATGGTCAGCCGTCGCGCGGCTGGGACGTTTTCACACTTGGCATGTGGCACTGGAGACCACCGCACCCGCACAATGCCCGCGGTCGGGCATCGCACTGCAGGCTGGCGGCCCCGTCAACCCCGCCCGCACCTGTTAGCTCATGAATTTCAGATGACTGCCATCTACCGGGGGGTATTCGGCCTGGCGGGGAGGATCGGGTCGACAGGTGGTTTGACCAAATCACTCGCCCGACCGGCCCGGCTCACGCATCGCGGACGCGCAGCAGCAGGCCGCCGGCCAGCATCGCTCCCGCGGCCCAGGCGGCGAGCACGCCGAGGCCCGCCCACGGGCTGATCGGCATACCGCGCAGGCCGGTTGTCACCTGGATGGCCAGTCCGGCGGACATGGGTGCGATCTGCTCCAGGTGGCGCTGCCAGTGGGGGTTCGCGACGGCGGCTGCCGCGACCGGGAACAGGTACAGCAGGCCGAGGACGATCCCGATGGCCACGGCGGAATCCCGGATCGCGGTGGCTACGCCGAGCCCGAGCAGGCCAACCAGGATGAGGTACAGGACTGACCCGGCGGCAGCGCGCAGGTACGACCCGTCGGCCAGGGACAGCAGCGGGTAGCCGTGCGCGGGGATGAAGCCGTGGCCGGGCAGGATGAGGCGCCCGGCCAGCAGCGACCCGAGGACCGCGAGCGTGCCCGCCACCGTCACCAGGCCGGTCAGGATGGCGGCCTTGGCGGCCAGCATGGTGGTCCGCCGCGGTATCGCGGTCAGGGTGAACAGGATCAAGCCTGTGCCGTACTCGCCGCTGATCGCCAGCACGGCCAGGATGGCGACGACCGCCTGGCCGAGGTCGATGCCGGAGAGGCTGACCCTGGCCGGATCCTGGCCGCAGCCCGCGGCCGGGCACCGGGTCGCCGTGGCCACCGCGCTGCCGACCGCGATGGTGGTGGCGATGATGGCGAGCAGGAGCCAGATCGTGCCGCCCGCGGTGCGCGCCTTCGTCCATTCCGCGTGCAGCGCGTGCCCCGCGTACTCCGGGTCCGCCCGCCGCGTGCCTCGCGCTGGTGCGCGCCTCATGCGTCCCTGCGGCGCAGCAGGAAGACGGCCAGGCTCAGGGCGAGCGCGGCCCAGGCGCACAGCACGGCCAGGCCCGCCCAGGGCGGCAGCGGATAGTAGCCGGAGGCGGCGGTGTAGGTGTTGGTGACCTGCGGATACTGGACGAGGGTCTGCTGGATGGCGAACCCTGCGGCCGGGGTGAGCCGCAGCAGCCAGTCGGCGGGGCCGACCGGCAGTATGGGCGCGGCCACGGTAAACATGTAAGGCAAGACGATCACCATGACGACCACCGCGACCGCCCCGATGCCGCGCCTCAGGATCGTCCCGATGGCGACCGCGATGACGGCGGCGACCGCGAGGACGGCCGCCGTGCCAACGATCACCCGCACCTGGGTCAGCAAGCTCGCCGGGTACACGTAGGCGCCGTTGCCGCGCAGGACCCGCTGGCCGAGCACCACGGCGATGGCGGCGCTGACCAGCCCGGCCGCGAACGTGACGGTGCCGATGATGACGGCCTTGGCGGCCAGCACGCGGCCGCGCCGGGGAGCCGCGGTGAGCGTGACGAGGATCAGGCGCCGCCGGTACTCGGCGGTCATGAACATCGCCGCNNTTGTCGCCGGCCCACGCGCCGCTGGGCCAGCTCAGGCCGACGTGGTCGAAGACGCCGGTGGCTACGCTGGGGCCGCCGCTGACGCTCGCCTCGCCGAGCGAGGTTTGCAGGTACCCAGGCGAGGTGGTGAACAGGCCGACCTGGGCGACCTGCGGCAGGCCGGCCAGGGTGGCGGTGCCGACCTGGGCCCAGTGGGTGCCGTCGGCGGAATCGTAGCCGGTGATGGTGTCGCCGGAGCGGGTCAGCCGCAGCCAGCGCGGGGAGGTCGCGGAGACGGCGCCGGGAAGACCGGGCATGTCCTGGGTGAAGTCGTCCTGCATCCGCACCCCGTGGCTGCCGGTGACCATCATCGCCGCGTACGCCGATCCCGGGCTGGTACTCGCCTTGATGATGATCCCGGCCTTGGCCCACGGGACGAGACCGTCCCGCATCGCCGCGCCCTGGGTAAGCACCGGGATCTCGCCGGTGAGGGAGGCCACCCGGACGGTGATGCTGCCGTTTCCGGAAAGCGGCTGGTGCACGAAGTAGAAGCTGTCCGACACCTCTTCCCCGCCCGGTCCCACCGGGGCGGTGCAGCTGGAGACGTTGCACGAACCCTGCTGGCCCGGCGCCAGGGCGAAGGCCGCGATGGCCAGGCCCCCGACGATCACGGCGATGATCCAGCCGCGTACCGTCCGGAACTTGGTCCACTCCGCGTGCAGCAGGTCCGCGAACCCGTAGGGCCCTTCCCGCAGGCGCGACTGGTAGGGAGTGACGGTCATCGCGCCGCTCGTTCGGACGGGGCGGGCCGGAACTCGACCGCGTCCCTGGTGAGCTCAAGGTACGCGTCCTCCAGCGTCGCCCGGTGCGCGGACACCTCGGAGAAGGGCACCGCATTGCGCGACAGCAGAGCCACCACTCGTTCGGCCTCCAGGCCAGCGATGATGAGCGGGCCGGGACCGGCCGCGGCGACCTGCGCCCCGGCGGCGCTGAGAACCTCCGTCGCCCGCCCGGGTGCCGTGGTGGCGACCGACACCCGGCCCCCGGACGCGGTCGCGATCAGCTCCGCCACGCTGGCGTCCGCGATCANNCCTGCAACTCGCCCATCAGGTGGCTGGAGACCAGCACCGCCCGGCCCTGGGCGGCCAGCGACCGCAGGAACCCGCGCATCCATACGATCCCCTCGGGGTCCATACCGTTGAACGGCTCGTCAAGCATGAGCACCGGCGGGTCACCGAGCAGCGCCGCGGCGATACCCAGCCGCTGCCGCATGCCGAGGGAGAATCCGCCCGCGTGCCGCCGCGCCACGGCCGAAAGCCCGGCCGCCGTCAGCACCTCGTCCACCCGCCGCGCGCCCAGGCCCTGCGAGTGCGCGAGCCAGAGCAGGTGGTTGCGGGCGGACCGGCTGGGCTGCAGCGCGGCGGCGTCCAGCAGCGCGCCGACACCAGTAAGCGGGCGGCGCAGGGACTGGTAGGGCCGGCCCCCGATCAGCGCGGTGCCCGCGTCGGGTGCGTCCAGGCCGAGCACGACCCGCATCGTGGTGGATTTACCCGCGCCGTTCGGCCCGACGAACCCGGTGACCTGCCCGGGCAGGACAGTAAAGGACATGCCGTCCAGCGCCAGCGTCGGCCCGAACCGCTTGCGCAGCCCGCTCACTTCGATGGTTGCTTCCATGCCCGCAGTTGTAGTTCACGGCCGGTCACACGGCCGTCACAGGTACTGTGACCACGCTGTGACCGCGGGCCGGGCATCCTGGGGATCATGAGAGTGCTGGTGGCCGAAGACCAAGTCAAGCTCGCCGAGACCGTCGCCGTCGGCCTGCGCCGCGAGGGCATGGCCGTCGACATCGCCCTCGACGGGCAGCAGGCCCTCGACCGCGCGGTCGTGACTAGCTATGACGTGATCGTCCTCGACCGCGACCTGCCCGCGGTGCACGGCGACGAGGTGTGCCGTCAGCTGATCGCCAGGGGATGCGAAGGCCGGATCCTCATGCTGACCGCGGCGGCCACGATCGAGGACCGGGTCGACGGCCTTGGCCTCGGCGCTGATGACTACCTCTCCAAGCCGTTCGCGTTCGCCGAGCTAGTCGCCCGGATCCGGGCGCTGGCCCGGCGGTCCCGGCCGCCGCTGCCGCCGCTGCTCACGCGCGACGACCTACGGCTCGACCCAGCACACCGCGTCGCCACCAGGGGCGGACGGCGGCTCCCGCTGACCCCCAAAGAGTTCGCCGTGCTGCAGCTGCTGCTGGAAGCCCAGGGCACGGTGGTACCGGCCGAGCAGCTGCTGGAAAAGGTGTGGGATGAGATGACCGACCCGTTCACCACCACTGTCAAGGCCACCATCCACCGGCTGCGGGTAAAACTCGGCGATCCGCCGGTCATCTGCACCATCGCCCAGGCCGGCTACCGGATCTAAGGACCGCGATGCGCCCGCCCGCACCTCCCGCCCTGTTCCCGGCCCGACGCCATCGCCGCAGTGTGCGGTGGCGGCTAGCCGCCGTCTACGGCGCCCTGTCAATCCTCTCCGCCGCCGTCGTGGTCACCGGCATCTATTCGTGGGAGGCGTCCGCCGCTTCCGTCCAGCCCGCAACCCCCGCCCCGCCGGCCCCCAGCGGCCAGCAGTCCCCGCTGGCCCAGGCACAAGCCCGCATCGGCCAGCTCGAATACCAGGTGACAGCGCTCTCCGACCGGGCGCACTCCATCAACTCCCACGGGCTCCTGGCCGCGGTGGCGGTCGTGCTGGGCCTCACGGCGATAGCGTCGCTGATACTGGGCTGGCTGCTCGCCGGGCGCATCCTGCGGCCGCTGCGGAAGATCACCACCGCCACCCGGTCCATCTCCGAGGACGACCTGGGCCGGCGGCTCGCCATACCGGGTCCCGCCAACGAGCTCACCGACCTCGCCGACACCATCGACGCACTGCTCGCCCGGCTGCAGGCCGCCTTCGACGCTCAGCGGCAATTCGTCGCCAACGCCTCCCACGAGCTGCGCACCCCGCTCACCCTCGAACGCGC
>PMST01000329.1 GCA_003168295.1 Actinomycetota bacterium | reverse complement strand
CCCCAACAGGACCTCCGTCACCTAATCGCCGCATTTGTCGGCCGTGGGGGCGGCCGGGCGAAGGACGCTAACCGGCCCGGGACCTTGGTCCCTGATGGGGAACAGGAGTCTCGGCGTACCCTGAGGGACATGGCCATCGGACCAGGACGACGCGACGTTACGCCGTTGCCGGATCTGCTGCACGGGCGGTCCCTGGCCGGCCCGGTCCGGCAGCAGCGCCCGGTCTACGTCGACTTGCTGCCACCCTGCAACGCCGGCTGCCCGGCCGGGGAGAACATCCAGGCCTGGCTGGCGCACGCCGAGACCGGCGATCACGAGAGCGCGTGGCGGCAGCTGACCGCCGACAACCCGATGCCGGCCATCATGGGCCGGGTCTGCTACCACCCGTGCGAGACCGTCTGCAACCGGGCCAGCCTGGACAGCGCTGTCTCGATTCACTCGGTCGAGCGGTTCCTCGGCGATCTCGCGCTCGAGCGGGGGTGGGCGTTCGACCCGCCCTCGATGCGCAGCGGCCGGCGGGTGCTGGTCATCGGCTCCGGGCCGAGCGGGCTTTCCGCCGCCTACCACCTGGCCCGGCTCGGCCACCAGGTGGAGATCAGGGATGCGGGCGCCCAGCCGGGCGGGATGATGCGGTACGGCATCCCCGCGTACCGGATGCCCCGCGACGTGCTGGACGCCGAGGTTGACCGGATCGCCGCGATGGGCGTGCGGATCACCCTCGGGCACCGGGTGCAGGACCTGGACGCCGAGCGGCGTGAGGGCGGCTTCGACGCGGCCTTCGTCGCGGTCGGCGCGCACCTGTCCAAGAAGGTCGACATCCCGGCCAAGGACGCGGGACGGATCGTGGACGCGGTGTCGTTCCTGCGCAGCGTCGCCTCGGGCGAGCGGCCGGTGATCGGGCGGCGCGTCGCCGTCTACGGCGGCGGCAACACCGCGATGGACGCCGCCCGGGTGGCCCGCCGCCTGGGCGCGAACGACGCGATCATTGTCTACCGCCGCACCCGCGAGCAGATGCCGGCCCACGCCGAGGAGGCGGAGGAGGCGGAACGGGAGGGGGTGCAGATCAACTGGCTGCGCACCATCACCGCGTTCGACGGCCCTGAGCTGACCATCGAGGCGATGGAGCTTGATGAGACCGGATTCCCGCAGCCGACCGGGCGGTTCGAGACGCTGGCCGCGGACACCGTGATCCTCGCCGTCGGTCAGGACAGCGACACCGCCTTCCTGCGCCAGGTGCCCGGCGTGGAGTTCAGCCGGGACGGCACCGTGCAGGTGTCCACGTCCATGATGACTGGATGCGCCGGCGTGTTCGCCGGAGGCGACATGGTGCCGTCCGAGCGCACCGTGACGGTCGGCGTGGGACACGGCAAGAAAGCGGCCAAGAACATCGACACCTGGCTGCGGGGAATCGCGACGGCGAACAGGACCAAGCACGAACTCGTCTCGTTCGGCGACCTGAACTTGTGGTACTTCGGGGACGCTGCCCGCCGACAGCAGCCGGAGGCCGCCCCGGAGGAGCGGATCGCGGATTTCGGCGAGGTACTCGGCGGCCTGTCCGAGACCGAGGCGACGTACGAGGCACGCCGCTGCCTGTCGTGCGGGAACTGCTGTGAGTGCGACGGCTGCCTGGGCGCGTGCCCCGAGGACGCGGTGATCAAGCTGGGTCCTGGGAACCGGTACGAGTTCGACTATGACCGTTGCACCGGCTGCGGCGAGTGTTACGAACAATGCCCGGTCCACTCGATCGAAATGACCCCGGAGGACGGATGACGCGCACCACGGTCGACGGCAACGAGGCTGCGGTCTCGGTCGCCTACCGGCTGAACGAGGTCTGCTGCATCTACCCGATCACGCCGTCGTCGCCGATGGCCGAGCTCGCGGACGAGTGGTCCAGCCAGGACCGGCCCAACGTGTGGGGCGTCGTCCCGGTAGTGGTGGAGATGCAGAGCGAGGGCGGGGCGGCGGGCGCGCTGCACGGAGCGCTGCAGAGCGGGGCGCTGGCCACCACGTTTACCGCGTCGCAGGGCCTGCTGCTGATGATCCCGAACATGTACAAGATCGCCGGTGAGCTGACTTCGGCCGTGATTCAGGTAGCGGCCCGGTCGCTGGCCGCGCAGGGGCTGTCTATCTTCGGGGATCACTCCGACGTGATGGCGGTGCGGCAGACCGGGTTCGCGCTGCTCGCCTCCGCGTCGGTCCAGGAGGCGCACGACCTCGCGCTGGTGGCGCAGGCGGCCACGCTGGCGACCCGGGTGCCGTTCGTGCATTTCTTCGACGGGTTCCGCACCTCGCACGAGCTGAACACGATCGAGCTGCTGACCGACGACGACCTGCGCGCGCTGGTCCCGGCGGAACTGGTCCGCGCGCACCGCGGCCGGGCGCTGACACCGGAGCACCCGTTCATCCGGGGCACCGCGCAGAACCCCGACGTCTACTTCCAGGCCCGGGAGACGGTGAACCCGTTCTACGCCGCGGTGCCGGACGCGGTCCAGGACGCGATGGACCGCCTCGCCGCCCGGACCGGCCGCCAGTATCGCATCATGGACTACACCGGTCACCCGGAAGCTGACCGGGTGATCGTCGTGATGGGCTCGGCCGCGGAGACCATCGGCGAGACCGTGGCCCACCTGTGCGGCCAGGGTGAGCGGGTCGGTGTGCTGCAGGTCCGGCTGTACCGGCCGTTCCCGGCCCAGGCCTTGCTCGACGCCCTGCCCGCCAGCGCGGTCCGGGTCGCCGTGCTCGACCGGACCAAGGAGCCCGGTTCGAATGGTGAGCCCCTGTTCCTGGACGTGGTCGCCGCGCTGGCCGAGGCGTACACCGGCGGAGCGCGTCCGGTGCTGCCGCTGGTGACCGGCGGCCGCTACGGCCTGTCGTCTAAGGAGCTCACCCCCGGCATGGTCGCCGGGATTTTCGCGGAGCTGGCCCGGGACGCCCCGCGGCGCCGGTTCACGATCGGCATCACCGACGACGTGTCCGGGCTGAGCCTGCCGTACGACCCGGCGCTGGACATCGAGCCGCCCAGCACCATCCGCGCGGTCTTCTTCGGCCTCGGCTCGGACGGAACGGTCGGCGCGAACAAGAACACGATCAAGATCCTCGGGGCGGAGGAGAACCTGAACGCGCAGGGGTACTTCGTCTATGACTCCAAGAAGTCAGGCTCGCAGACCGTGTCCCACCTGCGCTTCGGGCCGCAGCCGATCCGCGCGCCTTACCTGGTCCAGCAAGCCGGCTTCGTCGGCTGTCATCACTTCGGGATGCTGGACCGGGTCGACGTGCTCGGCCTGGCGGCGCCCGGCGCGACGTTGCTGCTTGACTGCAAACTGCCAGCGGATGAGGTCTGGGATGCGCTGCCGCGCCCGGTCCAGGAGAAGATCATCGCCAAGCGGATCGACGTGTACGCGATCGATGCCGGCCGGATCGCCCGCGGGGCCGGCCTGGCCGGGCGGACTAACACCGTGCTGCAGACCTGCTTCTTCGCGATCTCCGGCGTGCTGCCCAGGGAGGAGGCGATCGCGAAGATCAAGTCGGCGATCGCCAAGACCTACGGCCGCCGCGGCGCCGAGGTGGTGGCGAAGAACCACGCCGCCGTCGACGCCACGCTAGCCGGGCTGCACCAGGTTCCGGTCCCCGGGCGGGTGACGTCGGCCCGGGAACTGCCGGCCGTCGTGCCCGCGGGCGCGCCGGAGTTCGTCCGTGACGTCACCGCGATGATGATGGCCGGCCGCGGCGACGACCTGCCGGTCAGCGCGCTGCCAGTGGACGGCAGCTACCCCAGCGGCACCGCGGCGTACGAGAAGCGGAACGTCTCCGAGCTGGTCGCGCAGTGGGACCCCGACCTGTGCATCCAGTGCGGCAACTGCAGCTTCGTCTGCCCGCACAGCGTGATCAGGTCCACCTACTACGACGAGTCGCTGCTGAAGGAGGCGCCACCGGATTTCCTTTCTGCTCCGCTGGATGCCCGCGGGCTGCCGGACACCCGCTTCACGCTGCAGGTCTACGTGGAGGACTGCACCGGCTGCGAGCTGTGCGTGCAGGCCTGCCCGGTCACGGCGCCGGTGGTGGCGCCGGGGGAGCCTGCCCGCAAGGCGATTAACCTCGCGGCCCGGGAGCCGCTGGTGGCCACCGAGCGGGACAACATCGCGTTCTTCGAGACGCTGCCGGTCGCTGACAGGTCCCGGGTGGATTTCGGCACCGTGCGCGGCACCCAGTTCCTGCTGCCGCTGTTCGAGTTCTCCGGCGCCTGCGCGGGCTGCGGCGAGACGCCCTACGTCAAGATCCTTTCGCAGCTGTTCGGCGACCGGCTGATGGTCGCCAACGCGACCGGCTGCTCCTCGATCTACGGCGGGAACCTGCCCACCACCCCGTGGACCACGGGCCCCGACGGACGCGGCCCGGCGTGGTCCAATTCGCTGTTCGAAGACAACGCCGAGTTCGGCCTCGGCTTCCGGCTGACCGCCGACCGGCACACCGGGCTGGCCCGGCAGCGGCTGGCCGAGCTGCGGGACGCGGTCGGCGGCGAACTCGCGGACGAGATTCTCGCTGCGCCGCAGGACGCTGAGTCCGAACTGCGGGCCCAGCACGACCGGGTGACCGAGCTGAAGCGGAGGCTCGATGAATTCGAACAGGCGGACGGCCCTGATCCGGGACAGCTGGCCGCCGACCTGCGCAGCGTGGTGGACCACCTGGTCCGGCGCAGCGTCTGGATCGTCGGCGGGGACGGCTGGGCCTATGACATCGGCTCCGGCGGGCTCGACCACGTCCTGGCCAGCGGCCGCAACGTCAACGTGCTGGTGCTCGACACCGAGGTCTACTCCAACACCGGCGGCCAGTCCTCCAAGGCGACGCCGCTCGGCGCGGTCGCGAAATTCGCCGCGGCCGGCAAGACCATGCCGAAGAAGGACCTGGCGCTGCAGGCGATCGCCTACGGCTACGTGTACGTCGCCCGGGTGGCGATGGGCGCCGACCCGCAGCAGACGCTGCGCGCGTTCCGGGAAGCGGAGGCCTACGACGGTCCCTCGCTGATCATCGCGTACAGCCACTGCATCGCCCACGGCATCGAGATGCGCGACGGGCTCGGCCAGCAGTACCGAGCCGTGGCCAGCGGCTACTGGCCGCTGATCCGCTACGACCCGCTGCTGCGCAGCGCCGGCGGCAACCCGTTCCTGCTCGACTCGCCGCGGCCGCGCATCCCGCTGACCGACTACACCCAGCGGGAGCTGCGGTACCGCGCGCTCGCCAACGCCCACCCGGCGGAGGCCGAGCGGTTGGGGGCGCTGGCCCAGCAGGCGGTCGACCAGCGCTGGGACACCTACGAGGAGATGGCGAGCCGTGGCGCGAACCGGTTCCCCGCCGACGCACGGAAGGACTCGGGGCAGGATCACTGATGGACCTTTCGACCAGCTACCTGGGCCTGGCGCTGCGGAACCCCCTCGTCGCCTCGGCGTCCCCGCTCTCGAACACCCTGGACGGCGTCCGGCGGCTCGCCGACGCCGGAGTCGGCGCGGTCGTGCTCTACTCCCTGTTCGAGGAGCAGGTGCGCCGGGAGGCGGAGCGGAACGCGCGGCTCGCCGACGCGGGCACGGACAGCTTCGCCGAATCCCTGTCCTATTTCCCGGCCGACGCGGACGCCGATCCTGGCCCGCGCCGTTACCTCAGCCTGCTCGAGCGCGCCGCCGCGGCGGTGGACATCCCGGTTATCGGCAGCCTCAATGGCGTGACGCCCGGCGGCTGGACCAGCTACGCGCGCGACATGCAGGACGCGGGCGCCGCGGCGATCGAGCTGAACATCTACTACCTGCCGGGCGACCCGCACATCACCGGCCGGGAGGTCGAGCAGCGGCATATCGACATCCTGGGCCGGGTCAAAGCGGCGGTGAGCGTGCCCGTGGCGGTCAAACTGAGCCCGCACTTCAGCTCCACCGGCGAGATGGCGCTGCGGCTCGACGAGGCCGGCGCGGACGGACTGGTGCTCTTCAACCGGTTCCTGCAGCCCGACATCGACCCGGAGACCCTGACCATGCTGCCCGGGCTCGACCTGTCCAGCCCCGCCGAGGCCCGGCTGCCACGTACCTGGATCGCCATCTTGCACCGTCAGGTCCGGGCGTCGCTCGCCGCGACCACTGGCGTCGACTCCCCGGCTGACGTGGCGACGTACCTGCTGGCAGGCGCCGATGTCGTGATGACCGCGTCCGCGCTGATCCGGCACGGACCCGGGCACGCGGCGGTGCTGCTGGACGGCCTGGCTCACTGGATGGGCCGCAAGGGATACAGCTGCGTGGACGACGTGCGCGGGCTGCTCGCCGTGCCCGGCGGCGACCGGGCTGGATACGAGCGCGCGCGCTACGTCCGCACGATGCGCGCCGCCGACGGCGTCGCCCAGACCGCTCTCGAGCCTGCCACGGAATGGTCCTCGGATTGACGGACTGAGGAACCAGGGCCCGTTCGGTAACTGGTTAGATTTTTTTCTGAATGTGGCGGTCCAGGTCAGGCGGGTGCCGCCGTCGGCGGGGGTAGTGAGCATGAAGGCACCGCCGTGCCGGGTGGCACGGCGGCGCATGCTGGCCAGGCCGCTGGCACGGGCGGGCGTGCCCAGGCCGCGGCCATTGTCGGTGACGTGGAGGGTGATAAGCCCGTCCTGCCGCGTCAGGGAAATGCTGACGGCGGTGGCGTGGGCGTGGCGGGCGCAGTTGGACAGGGCCTCGCGGGTGACGGCGAGGATGTCGTGGGCCAGCGCCTCGTCCGGGCCCTCCTCTTGCGGGCCGGCGAAACGGAGGCCGGCCGTGAAGCCGAGCTGGGGGGTGTGCTCTTCGATGAGTTCCCGCAGCCGGGCGGGCAGGCCAGTAGGGGCATGGCGGGACCGGTGGAGCCCGAAGATGCTGGTCCGGATCTTCTTGATTATCTCATCGAGGGTGTCGACGTAGCCGTTGATCCGTGCCGCGGCTTCCGGGTCGGCGCGGGCAGCGTGGCCCTGCAGCGTCATGCCGAGGGCGAACAGTTCGGAGATGACATGGTCGTGCAGGTCTCCTGCGATCCGGTCGTGGTCTTCGACCTGGGCCAAGGCGAGCTGGTCGGTGCGGGCCCGGGCCAGTTCCATGGCCACGGCCGCGTGGCCGGCGAAGCTGACGGCCAGGTACAGGTCAGTCTCGGTGAAGCTCGGTCTGGTGGCCAGCCGGCCCAGCAGCAGCGCGCCGCGGACCTGCTCGCCGGAGGCCAGCGGGACGACGATCAGCGGGCCGGTCGCGGCGCCAAGCGCGGCGGCGGCCGCGGCACGGCGGTCGCCGGTGACCAGGCTGGGCTGCCCGGTGAGGATCACCTGCCCGGTCAGCGAGCCGGCCAGCGACGCGGTCCGGTTCGCCATCCCGGCGGTGAGCTCGCCGGCGACGCCGACGACGATGACCTGGTCCGCGCCGTGGGGCACGGCCAGCGCGGCGAAGTCCGCTGTCGCGGCGGTCGCCGCGTGCTGGGCGATCAGCGCGTACGGCGGCCCGGCCTCGCCGGACAGCAGCGCCTCGTCAGACAGCAGCAACGGCAGCAGCTCGCTGAAGGCGTCCATCCACCGGCGGCACTGCTCGGATTCGGTGAATTCGCCGCCGCCTGAGGTAGGCGGCGCCGGACCATGCTTATCTGGCGTGGCGGCATCCGCCCGGACAACGTTTCGCGCGCTCATGGGCCTCTCTCGCACTCATCAGGAACAGCGGCGAGTAAAGGCGGGGTCCGGGCCGGGTCAGGCCGCAGGTCCAGTTAACGGCATTAGCGAGTGCGGCACAACCTCACGGCCGCCAGCGCGTTCGGCGGCTACTGGTTCAGGTCGGCGAAGGCGGTGTCGCGGATGTCGCTGATGAGGTCGTTGAGGGTGCCGAGGGCTTCTTCGATGCGCTGCGTGACCGTGTCGCGGGGCAGGTCGGCAGCGGTCTGCAGGCCGATTCCGACCTGGTGCAGGGCGGTGACGATCCGGTCGAGGAGTTCCTGGGTGGGCTGCGCCTGCTGGTCGGCTAGGCAGCGGCCTGCCATGATGTCCCGGACCACGGCGAGAGTGAAACGGCCGGTGGCGGTCGGCACCGGGCGCAAGCTGATCTCGGCCGGGAAGGTGGTCCCGTCTTTACGCAGCCCGGTCAGCCGGGCCCCGGCGCCCATCGGCCGGATCCGGGGGGCCATGGCGTAAGCCGCCAGGTGTCCGCGGTGAGCCAACTGCAGGTGGGCGGGGATCAGGCGCTCCACCGGGCAGCCGGCCAGTTCGGTGTAGGGGTAGCCGAACATTTCCCCAAGCCTGGTGTTGGCGAGCACGAGCGTGCCGTCACCGTCGGCCAGCGCGACCCCGTCGTCGAAGGCGTCGATCATCTTCCACAGCAGGCCCTGGGTCACGGCGGCCGCCCCGGTAGCCGGACCCGGGCCGCGGGCCCGCCTCGACCCGGGGGCAGAGCTGGCCGCCCGGAGCTGGGGTCGTGATCTGGCCAGCGACAGCGTAACCGTCGCTCCCATCCGCCGGCCGTCGTCAGCAAAGCGAGAGGAGATCAGCACGTCGAACCAGCGTTCGGTGGCTGGGTTGTGACAGGGTACCTCGATCGTCAGCGGGGCCGGCAAATCTCCGGCCAGAGCGGTGCGGATGGCGGCCGCGACTTCGGCCGCCACCGGGTCGTCCCCGGCGGCGGCGCAGGCCTGCAGGTACGACTCGCCGACGCTGGTGCGGGCCGGATCACCCCCGTTGGCGGCCGCGAAAGCCCGCCACGCCTGATTGACCCAGGCGATCACGCCGTCGCGGTCCAGCAGCGCGACCTCCACGCCGACGTCGGCTCCGGAACCAGTCCGCTCCGCCGCCGTGACGCTTCGATCCGGGGAGACGCCGACCAGGCGCGGGCGCCGGATACCGTCGGTCTTGTTCGTATCCGCCGAGGTGAGCGCGGTGGGTGACCGCGCGGCCAAGGCTGCCTCGACCGAGGGATAGGCAGGCACCAGGCGACCGACGCCGGTCATTCCCAGCATCCGCAGCACGACTCCGCTGGTGACGACCAGCCGCAGCTCCGTGCGGCTGACCACGGCCCGCTGGTATGCCCGCGCCACCGCGTCGGCGCCCGCGTGATCGCAGGAGACCGTCGCGGTCATGTCCGCGATCAGCGCCTCGGCGCCCTGGTTGATGACCGCCAGCAACTCCTCGCGGATCTGCCCGGCGTTCGACACATCGATATGCTCCGGCAGCACCACCTGAGCCTGCCGCCCGGTCCACCGCACCGGGAAGGTGGCCTCAGGCACCGCCATCGCCCCGTATCCGTGGTGATTCACTGCGGGCATCCCTCGGCTGACGCCACGGACAGCTGGGACATAGCAGAACGCTGCTTCCCGATCCGGTCATTATGGGGCCGCGCCGCCACCGGATCCGGGGCAGCGTGACCCCTGCGCCTCTTATTTAGCCCGCGCAGGTCATTTGCGTATAGCTAGTCCTGTTTGACCTTACGCTGTCGGCTGCGTACTTAATAGCGGCCAGGCTAACTATCTGGCCTTGCCGCCAGAGACAGCCGCCAGAGACATCGGTCCCGGGTTCCGGTGCCGGGGTCAGCCGGCCGGGCCGTAGGGCAGGGGCGCGACGGCCTCGATCTCGATCAGCCGGTTGTACTTGGCGGTGCGCTCGCCCCGGGCCGGGGCGCCGCTCTTGATCTGGCCGCAGCCGCTGGCCACGGCGAGGTCCGCGATGAAGCTGTCCTCGGTCTCGCCGGACCGGTGCGAGACCATCTGCGCCCAGCCCGCCTCGCGGCAGAGCCGCATCGCTTCGAGCGTCTCGGTCACGGTGCCGATCTGGTTCAGCTTGATCAGCGCGGCGTTCGCGGCCTTGCGCTCGATCGCCTCGCGGATGATGGCCGGGTTGGTGACCAGGAGGTCGTCGCCGACTATCTGGGTCCGGTCGCCGAGCCGGGCGATGAGGCGCTCCCAGCCGTCCCAGTCCGATTCGGCCAGGCCGTCCTCGATGCTCCACACCGGGAACCGCACGGTCATCTCCGCGTAACGCTCGATCATCTCGTCGCTTGACAGCGCCTGGCCCGCCACGTGATACGCCCCGCCGGAGTAGAACTCGCTGGATGCGGGGTCCAGGGCGATCGCGATGCCGTTCCGCCCGGTCTGGTAGCCGGCCGCCTCGATCGCGGTCACCAGCAGCGCGAGCACTTCCTCGGGCGAATCGATCTCGGGCGCGAAACCGCCTTCGTCACCGAGCCCGGTGCTCAGCGCGAGCCCGGTCAGCTCACCACGGAGCGCCGCGTAGACCTCGGCGCCGGCCCGGACCGCCTCGGCGACGGTGGGCGCGCCGAGCGGGGCGAGCATGAACTCCTGGAAGTCGAGCCGGTTCGGCGCGTGCACCCCGCCGTTGACCACGTTGAAATGCGGCACCGGCAGGCTCGGGGTCACACCGGCGGGAGCCAGCGATTGCCACAGCGGCAGGCCGGCCGCGACCGCGACCGCTCGCGCCGCGGCCATCGACACGCCGACGGTCGCGTTGGCACCCAGCCGGGACTTGTCCGGCGTCCCGTCCAGCTCGATCAGCGCGTCGAGGTCCGCCGCGGCGGCGCCACGGTAGCCGAGCAGCAATGGTGCTGACCGGATGGAGTGGATCAGCTCGTCCGCGTCGGAGTCGGCCGGAGCGGCCGGGCGGATCTCGACCGTGGTCCCGTCGGCCAGCAGGGTGTACACGCTGCCCGCTTCCTGCGTCACGCTCAAATCAGGCTTCCTGAGAATCAGGCTTCCTGAGAACGAAATAGGGGTCACGGTAATCAGCGTCCGCACCGACCGTTACGCAACCCTCTGCGTCACGTCCACGCTAGGTGGCCCACCTGTGCCGGGCTACGGACCTTGGTCCCGAACAGGCCGCTCGAACGGCCCATGCCCAGGGATGGTGCGTCCTGGCACCGGCCAAGGTTCGGATGGCCCCGTCGAAAAGGACCTAAGGCCCTAAGGCCGGGACATATGGCCCGTTCCCGCCGGATCACACCTCTGTAACGTCCGTATTGCGGGGCGTCAGATCAGAAGTGCTAAGGAGACCGTCTCGCGGCGATCAAGCCGCGGCCGCCGTGCCTGTTCACCGTGGCAGCAGGCCATCGCACGGGCAGCACGATAGATCTGGACCGTCACCGGCGGTCTGGGACATGGAAGAGGAAGAAACAATGGAAGACGTATTTGTTCTGTCTGGTGTCAGGACCCCGATCGGCAAGTTCGGCGGTGGCCTGGCCTCCGTCCCGCCCTGTGATCTGGCCGCGAAGGTGGTGCGCGAGGCGGTCAGCCGGTCGGGCGTGGACCCGGCTCAGGTGGGCCATGTGGTGTTCGGCAACGTGCTGCACACCGAGCTGCGGGACATGTACCTGTCCCGGGTGGCGGCCGTCAACGGCGGCCTGCCGGTCGAGACGCCGGCGCTGACGGTGAACCGGCTGTGCGGCAGCGGGCTGCAGGCCATCGTGTCCGCCGCGCAGGCCATCATGCTGGGTGACTGCCAGGTCGCGGTGGCCGGCGGTGCCGAGTCGATGAGCCGCGCCCCGTACTGGCTGCCGGGCATGCGCTGGGGCCAGCGGATGGGCGACGGCGCCGCCGTCGACGCGCTAGTCGGCGCGCTGTCCTGCCCGTTCGACGGGTGCCACATGGGCGTGACGGCGGAGAACGTCGCCGCCGACTTTGAGGTGTCCCGGGCCGACCAGGACGCGCTGGCCGCGGAGAGCCACCGCCGGGCCGCCGCCGCGCAGGCGGCGGGCTATTTCACCGAGCAGATCCTGCCGGTCCAGATCCCGGGCAAGCGGGGCCAGGTCACCGTCGTCGACACCGACGAGCACGTGCGGGCCGAGGTCAGCCTGGCGGACATGGCCAAGCTGCGGCCCGCGTTCGCCAAGGACGGCACGGTCACCGCGGGCAACGCGGGCGGCATCAACGACGCCGCCGCGGCCGTGGTGCTCGCGTCGGAGTCGTTCGTCCGGGCCAGCGGCCGCGCCCCGATGGGCAAGCTGATCGGGTACGCCCACGCGGGCGTCGAGCCGCGGATCATGGGCATCGGCCCGGTGCCGGCGGTCCGCACCGTGCTGGACCGCACCGGGATCAAGCTCGACGAGATCGACGTGTTCGAGGTGAACGAGGCCTTCGCCGCCCAGGCGCTGGCGGTGATCAGGGAACTGGGCCTGCCGCCCGAGCGCACCAACCCGAACGGCAGCGGCATCTCCCTCGGGCACCCCGTCGCCGCCACCGGGGCCATCTTGACCGTCAAGTCGCTGTACGAGCTCAAGCGCACCGGCGGCAAGTACGCGCTCGTCACGATGTGCATCGGCGGCGGCCAGGGCATCGCCGCGATCTTCGAACGCGTCTAACCCATTTACAACCGGGCGCGGCCCAGGACCAGGCCCGGTTACCAGCAGAAGCCAGAAAGGGAAAGACAGTGGCCAGCAATGTTCCATTGCAACGGCTGGTGTACTCCATGGTCGTTGACGGCCATCGCAGGCACGCACGTGTGCCTGCGCCAGGTCCGCGGCGACGCGATCTGGCAGCAGCTGCGCGAGCACCACGTCACCCACCTCAACGCGGCCCCGACCATGGTGAGCAGAATCCTGAACGCGCCCGAGGCCGGCCCGCTGACCCGGCCGGTCCTGATCACCACGGCCGGCGCGCCGCCTAGCCCCAGGCGTTCGTCGTGCTCCGGGCCGGCCCGTCACCTGGGAGCAAGCCCGGACGACACGGCCGGTATGGTCATCGCCATGCCGGAACAGCTGGCTGGCCGCTTGAACATCGCGTCCTTCAGGCTTCTAGGCGCGATCGTCCAGGAGGAAGCTGGCGATCAACGGCCCGATTTGTTGAGCGCTATCAAGCAGGACTAGGTGCCCCCCGCCCCGTACCGTATGCAGCTTTGCCCGCGGCATCAGCGAGGCGATGATCCGGTGATTCACCAGCGGCGTGACGGGATCGTCATCGCCGGCGATGACCAGTGCGGGATGGCCGATGGCCCACAGCCACGGCAGGCTCGTCCAGCCGAAAAGCGGAGCCATCCGGTACAAAGCAGCCAGGGGCTCCGCCGGCCGCCGGATATGCAGCGAGCGGACAAGCTCCGGCTCGGTGCGCAGCCGCCCGCCGAACATGGCACCGGCCACCCGTTCCAGACGTTCAGGATGATAGCTGCGCGGGTGGATGAAGTGCCAGAGAGCCTTCGGGCTGCCGGGCAGGGCGAAACCACCGAAGGAAGTCGACGCCAGCACCAGCCGGCGAACCCGGCTGGGGTACGAGAACGCCATCTGCTGTGCGACCGCGCCACCGAACGAAGCGCCGAGCACGTGGGCGGACTCTATGCCGAGTTCGTCGAGTACCGCAGTGCCGAAGCGGGCCAGTGCCCACATCGTCAGCGGGAAGGCCGGCATCTGCGACCGGCCGATGCCCGGCGGGTCGAAGGCGATCGTGCGAAATCCGTCCAGATGGGGAAGCAGTCGTTCCCACAAGCCCACTTCGCCCCAGATGCCGGAGAAGAGCAGCAGCGGCTCGCCTTCTCCGCGGATCTGCGCATGGATCCGCAGCCCCCTGATGCTTAGCTGCTCGTCCCTGACTGGCGCGGCCGACGTAACTGCTGTCATCGGAACCCTCCCAGAGGCTAGATCCGAGGGCTGAGCCGGCCAGCCTGCTTGCACCAAAGCGGGCGCTCGGCCAACACCGCTACCCTACCGTACGGTAACAAGAAGACCGATGGTAACAAGAAGATCAACGGTAACAAGAAGACCAACGGTTCGCGAGGAGGCTTCTCCTATACCATCTCCCGCGATGTGGCCGGTCTGTTGGTACTCGTGTTGTGTGTACTGCGCGTGACACGAATGAGCCGAACCGACGGACCATTCAGCATTGGCCTACAGGACCTTTGACCATTACCCCCATCGACTAGTCGTTAACGTGCTGTTTATCGACAGTCTCCGAATTCCTGGCCAGCCAGAACGGGCGAGAAAGAATGGTGGAAATCAACGAGGCCTTCGCGGCGCAGGTGATCCCGTCGGCCAGGGGGATCGGCGTTGACCCGTTCAGCGACAAGCTCAACCCCCGCTTCCTGGCGAAAGAGCCAGCTCCGGGCACCTACGTACATCAAAATTGAGCGTTAGTCGTGGGAAGCCGAAGTCGGCCGACCGACCTGCGTTATGGGTGAACGAGGATCTTGACTGCGGAGTCCTTGTGGTGGATCAGGGTGCCGAAGCCGTCCTCGACGAGGTCGTCGAGCCCGATCCGCGCCGTGATGAAGGGCTTGAGGTCGATTTTCCCTTCCTGGACTAGCTTGATCGTCGCAGGGTGGTCGCGTACGTACGCGATGGTGCCACGCAGGTCGATCTCTTTGAGGACGAGCTTCTGCATGTCGATGCTCGCGGGCTTGCCCCAGATCGAGACGTTGACGATGACGCCGGCGGGCTTGATCGCGTCGAAGAGCTGGTCGAGCGCGGCGTTGACGCTGGTGCATTCGAAGCCGACGTCGGCTCCGTTACCGCCGGTCAGCTGCCGTACCCGCGCGGCCAGGTCCTCCTGAGAAGGATCGATCACATGGTCAGCGACTCCGGTCGTGCGCGCCTTGTCCTTCCGTGCCTCGGCGACTTCGGAGATGATGACCGTGAGCCCCTGTGCCTTGAGCACGGCGGCCAGCAGCAGGCCGATGGGCCCGGCCCCGGTCACCAAGGCGACGTCCCCGGCCTTCGCCTCGCTGCGGACGAAGGCGTGATGGCCGACCGACAGGGGTTCGATCAGCGCGGCCTCGTCGAGCGGGATATCGCCGACCGGGTGTACCCAGCGGCGATGGACAACAATCTTCTCGCTCAGGCCGCCACCTCCGCCGGCCAGGCCGATGAACCCCATCTTGACGCACAGGTGGTAGTTCCCGGCGCGGCACTGGCGGCACTCCCCGCACACGAAGTACGGTTCGACCACCACATGGTCGCCGACGCTCAGCCCGGTGACGTCCTCGCCGAGCGCAGTTACGATGCCGGAAAACTCGTGCCCCATCGTGACGGGTTCCTGCTCGTGGGTAAGGGGGTGCGGGTGACCGTGCGGGGGGATGAAGATCGGTCCTTCCAGGTACTCGTGGAGATCCGTGCCGCAGATCCCGCACCAGGCGATATCGATAGCGACCGCGCCCGGACGCAGCTGGGGTTCGGGGATCTGCTCGATCCTGATGTCCTTGGGTCCGTGAAAGCGTGCTGCCTTCATGTCTGTGCTCCTCTAGCTCGTTCCCCGCCGACCTGCCTTAAGCGTCGCCGGGGCATGTCGTCACCGGCAGGGCCTAGCTCCTGAATCCGCGGGTCTAACGTCCCCGCCCCAGCGTTAGCTGCGGTCTTCCGACGGGATGACGACGACCGGGCAGTGCGCGCGGTGGGCGACGCGGGTACTGACCGATCCCATCAGCAGGTAGGTGAACCCGCCCGCGCCACGCGACCCGACCACGATCATGTCGGCGTCCCGGGATGCCCGGAGAAGTTCTTCGGTCGGGGTACCGCTGACCGACTGAACCGTCACCGACTCCGGCCGCGATTCGCCGAGCTGGTCAAGCACCTTGTCTACTTCTACTTGTGCCGCCTGCCGCGCGTGCTCGGCCACGGCGTGGTCTTCCGGGTACACGACGCCGCTTCCCCAGTAGCCCACAGAGATCTCATGGACGGTGATCACCGTCAGCGGGACCCGGCGGATCGCCGCCTCCTTCATCGCCCATTCCAGCGCCCGCCTCGAATGAGCAGACCCGTCGATTCCGACCACTATTCCCGACATTTTGCTCGCCTTCTTATTCTTATCCGCGTTCTCGCTGCCGACGCTAAGCGCGCAGGATTCCGGCTCGTAGGGTCTTCTGGGGCCAACGGCCGGGTCGAAAGTAAGGGACTTTAGGCACTTCGGGTTAGGGAGATAGGTCTCTTCCCGTCCGGGACTCGCCCAGCGAAGCTGGAGCCATGAACACGAGCTCCCTGCACCCGTCAGCCGGGAATGACGACGTGGCGGCCAAGCAGTCGACCGGTAACGTCGCCAGCATGCCCGCAGACCTTGCCGACCTGGCTGACCGGGCCTGCTGCTGCCCGGCGCAGGCGATGGTACGGGTCATCCTGCCGCCCACCGCTACCCGGCCGCATGAGACGGAGCTTCTGCTGTGCGGTCATCACTACCGCGCCTCGCGCCAAGCCCTGACATCGGCACACGCCGCCGTCTGCGAACTGCCGTGGACCCCCCGGGACACCGCCACGTGGATTCTCGACGATCCTGACCGTTCCCTCGCACCGGCCAGCTGAACATCGATAAGTTAGCGCCGATTTCAGCGTGAACCTTTCCACCAGCGCTGGGTCGCCGAAGACGGTGATCCCCGCGATTGCGTCGCCACTCCCGCCGCGCGGAGCAGGTGGCCGAACGTCCGCCGATGAGTCGCGACCGAGGCGCTCACGAAGCCGCCGTCGTGGATCGCCAGGACCACAGGTCCGGTTGCGGCCCCAGGCGGCGGGTCACCGGAAGGCCGCGATGTTGTGCCGAGCCCATTCGGTGAAGGTGCGGGGCGGGCGGCCGAGCACCTGTCCGGCGTCGGGGCTTACCCGCTGTTCGGCCGCTGACGGCTCGCCCAGTATCTCGCGTGCCGTCCACGACTGGCTCGGGCATGAACTGCAGCATCTGCGCCCGGGCCTCCTCACGGCTTTGCTCGGTGAACGATACCGGCGTGCCCAGCGCGTTCCCGATGACCTGCGCTCGTTCCCGCGGTGAGATGAGTGCCGGCCCGGTGAGCTCGTACGTACGGCGTGCGTGACTGCCGTCGCGCAGGGCCGCCGCCGCGACCTCGGCGATGTCTGCCGGGTCGATCCAGGGGAGTCCGACGTCCGCGAACGGCGCGGCCACTGCCTGTCGCGAGCGGACCGGCCCGGCCCACGCGAATGCGTTGGAATAGAAGCCTCCCGGCCGCAGGATGGTCCACTCCAGGCCAGCCTGCTGGACGGCTCTCTCAAATGCCCTCAGGCGGGAATGGGAAATGGCCTCCGGGCGTGTCCGCGCGCCCTGGGAGGACAGCAGGACGATCCGCCGGACCCCGCAGGCGGTGATGACATCGAGGACAGCGCACGGGTCTTCACCGGCGACGAGGAGCTGCCCGGCAAGAAGGAGGAACACCGTCCGTGCCCCGTCAAGAGCGGGCTTGAGGCTTTTTGGGTTCCGCGAGGTCGCTGGACCACCCCGATCCTGTGGGCTGAATGAATACGGCCGGCTGCGGTTCGGTGAACTGGAACGCCGCCTCACCACCATCACGCCGAAGGTGCTGACCCAGCGGCTACGACAGCTGGAACGCGACGGCCTCGTGCTCCGGACCTACCACTCCGAGATTCCGCCGCGGGCGGAATACGAAATCAGTGAGCTAGGGCGCAGCCTGGCACCACTGTTCGCGACACTCGCCACATGGTCTGCGGCCAACCTGGGCAAAGTCGAAAAGGCCCGGCTGGAATACGACACCACTGACAGATCACCCATCCGCCGGCCCTGACACGCCATGGGCGAAGATCGCCTGCCCGATTTCAAAGAGCAGATCGCCCAGCGCACCAGCGCACATACGAGGTCTTCGCCGGCGAAAGTCATTGCGGAATTCGTCGCCGGGCGTCGCGGTGCGACTGCCGTCTGTCGGTCTGCTTATGCTGGGCGAAACACCAAATCCGCAGGAGAGCTACCGATGATCGCGCCGCAGGCTAGGCGACTTCAGGTATTTCCTCGCCCGGCCGTCGGCGGCTTCCAGCTGACAGGAGCTCTCGGATGACCGTGGCGGACCTGGCTAGCCGGGTGATGGTGGGCGAGCACCGGGCCGCGGCCCGGCTGATCACCCTGATCGAAAACGGCGATCCCGCGGCTGGCCCGCTGCTGGCCGAGCTGTTCCCGCATACCGGCCGGGCCATGGTCGTCGGGGTCACCGGCCCGCCCGGCGCCGGCAAGTCCACGCTGACCGAGAAGCTGGTGCTGTCCTGGCGGCAGCAGGATCGCACGGTCGCCGTGCTGGCCGTGGACCCGTCCAGCCCGTTCACCGGCGGAGCACTGCTCGGCGACCGGATCAGGATGACGTCGCTGAGCAGCGACCCGGGCGTTTACGTACGTTCCATGGCGAGCCGGGCGCACCTAGGTGGCCTGGCCGAGGCCGCTCCGGCCGCCGTGCGGGTCCTCGACGCGATGGGCGCGGACGTCGTCGTGGTCGAGACGGTAGGGGTGGGTCAGAGCGAGGTGGCCATCGCCGGCACCGCCGACTGCACCGTGCTGGTCACGATGCCGGGTGGCAGCGACGGGATCCAGGCCATGAAGGCGGGGATCCTGGAGATCGGCGACGTGTTCGTGGTGAACAAGGCCGACCGGGACGGCGCGCTGCGCACCCAGCGCGAGCTCAACGCCATGCTCCGGATGACCGAACGCACCCCCCGTCCCGCCGTCCTGCTCACCAAGGCCGACATCGGCGAGGGGGTGGAAATCCTGGTCAAGCACATCGATGAGTTTCTCGCTGCCGCCCGCGAATCCGGTCGGCTGGCCACCCGCCGGCTAGCTCACCTGGAGCGCGAAGCCCTCGAGCTGATTGGCGTCCAAGCCCGCCGCCAGACCATGCAGGCCCTCGACCCCGCCGCCATCGCCGGTTTCTCGCAAGCTCTCCGGGAACGTCGGATCGATCCCGCCACCGTAGCCGCCCGCGCCCTCGCCCTCGCCCTCGCTAACGCGGACTTCCGGTGCGCCCAGCAGGATGGGAGGACCTCGTAATCTGCATTATCGGCTTGCCGCCGCTCGTAGTGGCAGGTTATGGCTCGGTGCTGGTGGCGTCGCCGCCAGGTGGACCATTTCAGCCGGTGCGGGGCATCTTTCACCAGGTCGATGATCAGCGTGCTGAACAGCGCGGCGAATCTGCCCTCGCCAAGCGCGTTCGCGTCAGGCTGCCCCAGCCTCGGCATAGTTCCAGGATCGGCATAGATCAACTACCAGCAGCGCATCTGCCCTGCCCGCCAGGAAGAACCGCAGGAATGACACCCGATGATGAGAACGAAGACCGGCGCGCTGACCTCCGCTGGCCAGGGCCCACTGCCCCGAGGCCGCGCCCATCCGCACGGCCGCTGGGTCGGCCACGAGGACGGCGCCCGGATCGAGCAGCGCCAGCAGGGCGCCGAAATCCCCGCCCCGGGAGGCAGGAAGGCGGCGACCATTTCCCGCTTCCGGGACCGCGCGGCATCAGATGCCGCGGCCGCTCCCTGCACCCGGCGCCGGGCCCGGCTGGCGAGCTGCCGCGCCGCCACCGGGGAACGGTCAATGATGGCGCCGACCTCGCCGAACGACACATCGAAGACGTCGTGCAAGACGAACGCGAGCCGCTCGGCGGGAGTCAGCGTGTCCAGCACCACCATCAGCGCGGCACCGACCGAATCGGCCAGCAGCGCCTCGTCCTCCGGGCCGGCCGGGCTGGCCGGCCGGAGGGTCGCGTGAAGCTCGCCCGGCTCGGGCGGCAGCGCCCCGGCCGGCTCTTCCCGCCGGGCCCGGCGGGACTCCAGCATGTTCAGGCAGACCCGGGCCACGACCGTGGTCAGCCACCCGGCCGGATTGTCCACCTGGCCGCCGTCAGCGCGGCTGACCCGCAGCCACGCCTCCTGCATCGCGTCCTCGGCATCACCGCGCGAGCCGAGCATCCGGTAGGCCAGCGCCGTCAGCCGGCCCCGGTGCTCAGCGAACCGCTGCGTCAGCCAGTCGCGCTCGGTCATCGGTCACGTTCCTCCGTCCCGCCCGTCATATCAGTTGACCGGCGGGACGGGCCCGATGTGACAGGGCGGTCCCTACCTCCGAGCCAGCGGAACAAGCCAAGCCAGACTCGCACGATCCACCAACCTCCAGCGCTGCCCTGCACGCCGGTACGCATAGATCGCACCTGAGCTACCAGCGGAAACTACGGAACGTATCTGGCGGTTCAGCGGATGGCCATCGCCATGTTTGCTAGCTGTTTGCTCGGCCGAACCGGACGCGTACCGCCGTCCCCAGCGCTGAGGCCTTTGGTCCCGCGGGGAAGTGCCATTTAGCGCTAGCTGCTCCCCAGGGGCGACCCGAGGGTGGTGACAACCGTGAAATGCGGCGTTTACCCCAGGCCGTGGCGCTGCCAGAGCAGATACCGGCCGGGAGGAGGCAACCGTGAAGGAAATCCTCGACGTCATCCTCGACCCCTGCAGCCAGCCTGCTGATTTCGCCGCGCTGCCGCTGCCGGAGGCCTATCGGGCCGTCACCCTGCACCGCGACGAGGAGCACATGTTCGACGGCATCCACGTCCGCGACCGGGACCCCCGTAAGTCGCTGCACGTGGAAGAGGTGCCGGTCCCCGAGCTTGCCTGGGGCGAGGCGCTTGTCGCCGTCATGGCCAGCGCGGTCAACTACAACACCGTCTGGAGCTCGATCTTCTCGCCGGTCTCGACCTTCGCCTTCCTGCGCCGCTACGGGAAGCTCTCGGAGCTCACCGCGCGGCACGACCTGCCGTACCACGTGGTCGGCTCGGACCTCGCGGGCGTGGTGCTGCGCACCGGCCCCGGGGTAAACAACTGGAAGCCGGGCGATGAGGTCGTCGCCCACTGTCTGGCCGTGGAGCTGGAGAGCTCCGATGGGCACAACGACACCATGCTCGACCCGGAGCAGCGCATCTGGGGGTATGAGACCAATTTTGGCGGCCTGGCCGAACTGGCGCTGGTCAAGACCAACCAGCTGATGCCCAAGCCGAAGCACCTGAGCTGGGAAGAGGCCGCCACGCCGGGCCTGGTGAACTCGACCGCCTTCC
>PMST01000660.1 GCA_003168295.1 Actinomycetota bacterium | reverse complement strand
GGTCGCGGAAGATGGTGTGGCGTGCACCGGGAAGGCGCACCAGGCGGGTGGTTTCCGCCGGCAGCCGGCTGGCTAGCTCCTCGACCACGGGCAGCGGGCAGATGGGATCGTCCTCACCGGCGAGGATCAGCACGGGGCTGCTGTAATCGCTGCGGCCGTGACCCCGCAGGTCGGGGTACAGGATCTGAAAGTCGTCAGCCAGCGGCGCCAGAGCGGACTTCATCGAGATGTGATCCAGGCCAGGGCCGCCGTGGACAGCCACCAGGACCGGGTGTTCTACCGTCGTGTCCCCTTGCGGAATGACCGACGGCCCGGATACATCAAACCACAGGGACACATCACCAAGGCTGATACGCATGCGACCTCCAGGACGGCAGCGAGCCGACCGGCCATGTCCAGCTGACTCGCTGCCGAGCCAGGCTCAGAGGCCACGATAATCTCAACGAGGTTGCGGCATTACCGCTGGCGGAGAATCAGAGCGTGTAAGTCGCTTCGATCCTCAGCCGTCGCGTCGGGCTGCCTGGACCTATGCAACTTAACGGGTGGCGGCGGGGGCGCGGCGGGCCAGCAGCTGGCGTTTCAGGCCTCGGTCGTGCTGGTCTCGCAGGGTGAAATCCGGTGGGAGAAGCGACGCGGGCTCGCCGGGTGCCAGGCACCAGTCCGCCGACAGGCTGGGTCGCGAACGCCGGGCCTGCGCGGTGAAGGCCTCCCAGCCCAGCAGGCCGCCGGCCGCCACCCCTTCGGCGGCCGCGGTGAATACGGCCGAGTCCCAGAAGCCCGTGCACAGGACGACGGCGTACGACCGCGGCTCCGGCCGCCAGGCGGACAGGTCCGCATGCACCAGGGTGATCAGGTGGTCCAGCCCACGCCGCCGGGCCTCGTCGCCGAGCATCCCGAGCGCTATCTCGGACACGTCCACCGCGGTGACCCGGCGCCCGCTCGCCGCGGCCAGCAGCGCGGCGCCGGAAGGTCCGCAGGCCAACTCGGTCAGGGGCCCACCGGGCAGGTCCGCCGACAGGGAGCCGGAGGACCCGAAGATCTGCGCTGCCAGCGGATGGGGCACGAAGGACGGCACGAAATCGCCGGTGTACTTGGCGTTCCACCTGAGCCGATCCGCGTGGTCGGCCGGCGCCGACCCAGCTCCAGCGGGCTGTGATGACATGAATGTGGATACTACGGCTCGTAGGCTTGCAGGGCAGGCAGCCGGAAGGAGGAGGCATGAAGACCAAGGCCGCAGTCATCCGGGGTCTAGGCCAGGAGTGGGAGATCACCGAACTTGACCTTGACCCGCCCAAGGCCGGGGAGGTGCTCATCCGGTTCGTCGCGGCAGGCCTGTGCCATTCCGATGATCACCTGCGTACCGGCGACATCCCGGTCCGCTATCCGCTGGTCGGCGGGCACGAGGGAGCCGGGATCATCGAGGAGGTCGGCGCGGGCAGCAGCCGGTTCAAGCCCGGTGACCACGTGGTCTGCTCGTTCCTGCCCGTCTGCGGGCACTGCCGCTTCTGCGCCCGCGGCCTGAGCAACCTGTGCGATCTCGGCGCGCTGCTGGTGAAGAACTACCTGCCCGACCACACGTACCGGTTCCGCGGCGGCGGCGAGGACTTCGGTCAGATGTGCGTACTCGGCACGTTCTCCCAGTGGGCCGTCGTCTCGAAGTATTCCTGCGTCAAGGTCGACGACGACCTGCCGCTCGAGACGGTGGCGCTGGTCGGCTGCGGTGTCTGCACCGGCTGGGGGACCGCCGTGCACGCGGGCGAGGTGCGGCCAGGCGACACGACCGTCATCTACGGGATCGGCGGCATCGGCATCAACGCGGTGCAGGGAGCCGCGTTCGCGGGCGCGCGCAATGTCATCGCGGTCGACCCGGTGGCGGCCAAGCTGAAGGCGGCCAGCGAACTCGGGGCGACCCACACCACGTCGGACGCCGAGGAGGCCCGGCAGATCGCCTTGGACGTCACCAGGGGCGTCGGGGCAGACCAGGCTCTGGTCACCGTGGGCTTGCTGACCGACGAGGTGGTCGCGACGGCCTTCGCCGCGATCCGCAAACGCGGCACAGTCGTGGTGACCGCGCTGGGCGGCCTGGGGAAGAACACCATCCAGCTGCCCGGCTCGGAGCTGACACTCTTCGAGAAGCGGATCGTCGGCGCGCTGTTCGGCAGCGGAAATCCCTTCGAGGACATCCCCCGCATGCTCGAGCTGTACCGCGACGGCCGCCTGAAACTCGACGAACTGGTGACGACCCGCTACCGGCTGGAAGACGTCAACCAGGGCTACCGCGACCTCCTCGACGGCAGGAACATCCGGGGCCTCATCGTCCACGAGCACTGAATTGCCTACGAGCACTGGCCAGCCATCGCCAGGAACAGCCGGATATCCTCACTAGCTATTTACGACACCGAGTGTCAAAATAGGTTTCAGCATTCAGCCGGCGCGCGAGGGAGACCAATGGCAAGCACACGTGAGTGGTTCGAGACGGTGGAGGAGGCACGCCGGAGAGCCAGGCGGCGCCTGCCGAGATCGGTCTACATGGCGCTGGTCGCCGGAACCGAGAAGGGCGTCACCCTGCGGGACAACACGGCGGCCTTCAGCGAGCTGAAGTTCGCGCCGCCGCGCATCGCGGACCTGCCCGCCACCAGGGAGATGGCCACGTCGGTGCTCGGCCAGGAGATCTCCCTGCCAGTGATCGCGTCTCCGACCGGCGTGCAGGCTGTGCACCCGGACGGCGAGGCGGGGGTGGCGCGCGCAACGGCCGAGGCGGGCACGGCGATGGGCCTCAGCTCGTTCGGCAGCATGCCGGTCGAGGCCGTCGCGGAGGTCAACCCGAAGCTGTTCTTCCAGAGCTACTGGTCAGGCGGCCGGGACAAGATCCTCGAGCGGTCCGAGCGAGCCCGCCGGGCGGGCGCCAAGGGCCTGATCGTCACGCTGGACTGGTCGTTCTCCAACGGCCGGGACTGGGGCAGCCCCGCGATACCCGAGCAGATAGACCTGCGGACCCTGATCCGCCTGGCACCGGAGGGCATCATCCGGCCCGGCTACGTGCTCGAGTGGCTCAGGCACGGAGGGCTGCCCGACCTCACGGTGCCCAACATGGCCTCCCCCGGCGAGCCTGCTCCGACGTTCTTCGGTGTCTACGGCGAGTGGATGCAGACCCCGCCGCCTACCTGGGACGACCTGGCCTGGCTGCGGGAGCAGTGGGGCGGGCCCTTCATGGTCAAGGGCGTGATGCATCCGGACGACGCTCGCCGGGCGATCGACATCGGTGCTACCGCGATCTCGGTGTCCAACCACGGCGGTAACAACCTCGACGGGACGCCTGCCTCCATCCGGGCGCTGCCCGGGATCAGTGAGGCCGTGGGCGGCCAGATCGAGGTGCTGCTTGACGGCGGGATCCGCCGCGGCAGCGATGTGGTCAAGGCGCTGGCCCTGGGCGCCCGGACGGTCATGATCGGCCGGGCTTACCTGTGGGGGCTGGCCGCCAACGGCTCCGCGGGCGTGAAGAACGTCTTCGACGTGCTGCGCGCCGGGATCGACTCCACGATGCTCGCGCTCGGCCGGTCCTCCATCCACGACCTGTCCCCCGACGACCTCATCGTGCCGGCCGAATTCAGCCGCGGTCTGCATAAGTGACGGGCCGCGTCAGCTGACGCGCTCGCAGCAGGGGCAGCAGCGGACGAACGGTCCGGCGTCCGGCGCATCCCTGCCAGACCCCGAGGCTGTACCCGATGTCGTCGAGGAGCCGCGCGGCCACGTAGCGTGCCGGGTCGAGCGGCGGCCTGCGGTCCAGCCAGTCCAGCAGCGGCGGGGTGAGCACCAGCGCGGCCAGCGGAAGCCGGAGCCGCCGCACCGCCACCGCCGCGGGCAGCGCCAACGGCCACCAGGTACGGGAAATGGCGCTGCCCAGCGGCCTGACAGCCGCCAGGGTCCCGCCGCCGGCCTGCTGCGCCGCCAGCCGCCACGCGGCCGAACTGGCCGGCCGCGGCCATCCCTCGCCGGTGACCTGAGCCAGCCGCCGGGCGAGCAGCGCGGTACCGGTGCCGGTGATAACGGCTCCCGCGCCAGGGCGGCCCGCGGCCGCCGCCAGCCAGGCCACCGCGGTCCACGGCGAGGAATACAGCGGGCGCACCGCGCCCGGATGACGCAGCTCGAGGGCGGCCGCCGAGGTCCCGTAGTCCTTGCGCCTGGACAGCCAGGCGCGCAGCCGCACCCGGTGCTGGTGTCCCATCGTGGCCGCTGGCTCATAGCGGGTCCGCCAGCCCGCCGCGGCCATCCGCCAGATGAAGTCGACGTCCTCCCCTACCTGCATTTCCTCGGCGAAACCCGCTCCCGCGGCAGCCTTGCGCACGACCAGGGCGGCCCCGGGGACGTAGGGGACGCACGATCCCGGCCGGACGATGCTGGGCCGCTCTCCCATGTCGAGGGTGGAACTCGCCCCCTCGTACCTGGCCAGCCAGCTTCGCCCGTTCTCGTGCGGGATGATGCGCGGCGCGACCGCGCCCACCGCCGGGTCCGCGAAGTGCGGCAACAGCAGATCCAGCCAGCCTGGCCCGGGCACGCAGTCGGAGTCGAGGAAAGCGACCAGCGGCGTGCCGGCGGCGGCCAGGCCCGTGTTCCTGGCCGCCGCCGGCCCGCCGTTCACCGGCCGCCGCAGCACGCTGGCGCCCGCCCGGGCCGCGACGTTCGCGACGGCCTCCGGGTCCCGCGAGCCATCGTCGACCACGATCAGGCGCGGCGCCTTGGTCAGTCCGGCCAGGCAGCGGGACAGCTCGGCGTGCCGGTCCCGCACCGGGACCACGACCGTTACGTCATCGGCACCGGGCTCGCGCCCGGCCCGCCAGGCCGCGTCCACCACGGGATGGGCGATCCCGGTGTCAAGAAGACGCCGGGCCAGCGCCCGGGCCTTGGGATTGTCCTGAACCGGCGTACCTGACCACCAGCCCTGAACATGCCGGGCGCCCGGCCGGGTCAGCCGCAGCACCCGGGTGGGATAACCGCCGGTGAGCACCGTCCCGTCGGCAAGCATCCGCGACCGCGGGTCAGCGCGCAGCCGGAATCCCGCGGGGACCAGGTCATCGGCTGGTCCTCCTCCGGCCGGGGCTAGCGCTTCAGCCGGCTTCCGTTCGGTCGTTTCCTTCGGCACGAGCCAAGACTATTGCCGCTAGTAGCTGGTGTCCCGAGGGTGCGCTGGAGACGGGTGAGCGTCTCTACGCGGCGTTCCTGATGATCTGCCGCAACAGCGAGATGAGACTCTGCGGATCGGGCACGGTGACATCGGCCTGCTCGGCGATCGGGCCTGTCCCGCCGGGACTCACCCCGACGGTCAGTGAAGGCCGGCCGGTGCGCTCGGCCCATGCCGTCACTTCCGCCATGGCGGGCAGGTCGCCGAGGTCATCGCCGGCGTAGCAGGCCGCCGCCGTACCCTCGCCGATGAGCTCTCGGATCGCCGTGCCTTTGTCGATGCCCGGAATGCAGATTTCCAGGACTTCTTTGCCGGGCCGCACTCCCAGCCCGGCAGTTGCCGCGAGCTTGCCGACCGGAGCGTGCAGCATCTCGAGCAAGCGTTCCGGCTCTGCGGTCAGGCGGGCGTGGATGACGAGCGACAGTCCCTTGTCTTCGATCCATATGTCAGGGTCATGAGCGCTGCAGAGCCCGGGCAGGCTCAGGCGCAGCTCGTGCAGGCCAGGCGGGGGCGCCGGGGTGCGGAGTTCGCCCGCCTGCCACCTCTCGGCGCCGTGGGTGCCGTAGATAACGATGCCTGGCACGGTACCGAAGCCGCTGACGCGCAGGAGCGAGGCCACGCTTCGGCCGGTTACGACGGCGAGAGTTGCTCCGGTGGCACGCACGTCGCGCAGGAGCCGGTGGACACCTGCCAGCGGACGTGCGTCGCCAGGATGCGGTGATATCGGTGCGAGCGTGCCATCGAAATCCAGTGCCACCAGCGCGCGGGGAAGGGCCGCGCGCAGGGGCCTGAGGTCCGTCAGCAAACGGCACCGTCGCCGGCCGGCCGCACCGGCAACGCGGTCACCGCTGGCCGACCGTGACGAGGACCTTCAGGTGATCTCCCGACGAGGCAAGCTCGAAGGCCTCGGCGACCTGAGCGAGGGGCCGCGTGGCGGTCACGAAGTCCGTCGTCTTGACGGCTCCCCGGCTGAGCAGGCCAGCCGATTCCTGGTAGTCCTCCGGCAGATAGGTGGCACTGCCCTGGATGCGGATCTGATGATCCTGCACGATCGGCAGCGGGACGGTGACTTCCCGGGCCGGGACGCCGACCACCATGACCGTCCCGCCCTTGTCGGCGATGGCGATCGCCTGGTCTATCGACGACTGGACGGACACGCAGTCGAACACGATGTCGGCGCTGCCGCCGAGCGCCTCTCTCACCTGCCCGGCGACGTCGGGGGTGCTGGCGTCGATGGTCGCGTCGGCACCGAGGGCCTCGGCTCGCGCGCGTTTGGCGGGCAGCGGATCGGTGCTGACCACCCTTCCTGCCTGGTGCGCGCGGAGCACCGCGAGGGTGAGCAACCCGATGGTCCCGGCCCCGAGCACTGCCACGGACCGGCCCGCGACGTCACCCGCCAGCCGCACGGCGTGGACCGGCGTCGACAGCGGCTCGATGAGCGCCGCGGTGTGATCGTCGAGCGCGTCCGGCACGAGATGCAGGCGGTTCCCGGCCAGGGTGAAGTAGTCCGCCATGCCGCCCTGAGCATAGCCGCAGCCGAAGAACTGCAGGTTCTCGCACAGGTTCTCGCGCCCCGAGGTGCACATTTTGCACGTCCAGCAGGGCAAGTCGGGCTCCACGATGACCCGCTGTCCCGGTGCGAAGGTGCCGGCGGCCGACGCTGCCGTCTCGATGACCCCGACGACTTCATGGCCGGGCCGGTAGGGCAGCGGGACAAAGGGGTGGCGCCCGTGGGCCGCGTGCAGGTCGGATCCGCAGACGCCGGCCACGAGGGTGCGGATGAGGGCTTCGTTCGGGCCTGGGGCCGGGATGTCAGCTGTCTCGACAGCGATCCGGCCGGGGTAGACGACGACGCGTCGCATGCTGGTCAGGGCGAGTTCCTCTCCAGGCCGGCCGTGGTCCGGCCGGCCGTAGCCGGTGTGGCGTAGTGGTCAAGGTCGGCGAGGGTCCCCCGCACGCCGTGTTCGTGCAGGGCGGTCAGGATCGAGCTGTACACCAGGGTGAACCGGGGTTCGTCAGCCAGCTCACCGAACACTGCGCGGTTGTCCTCCAGGAAGGCGGTCCGGTGGCGGCGCTGCCGGCGGGCGGCGGCCTGAAGCCGCGGCGCGATCGCGTCGACGATCGCATACGGCTCGCCGTTCTCGTCGGTGCCTTCGGCGTAGCGTGCCCAGCTGGCCACCACGGCCGCGGATCGGGTGACGGATTGACCGGTGGCGAGCTGGTGCCTGATGACGGGGAAGAGAAATTTGGGAATGCGGTCGGAGGCGTTCGCGCACAGCCGGGCCACGGTATCGCGCACCTCGGGATTGGAGAACCGCTCGATCAGCTGGCTGGCGTAACGCTGCAGGTCAATGCCGGGAACCGGCCGCAGGGTCGGGATGGCTTCGGCCCTCATGTAGTCCAGCAGGAACCGCGCGAACAGCGGGTCAGCGGTGACGTCGTGCACGAGCCGGTATCCGGCCAGGTAGGCCGGATAGCACAGGGCCTGATGACTGGCGTTGAGCAGCCGCAGCTTCATCAGCTCATAGGGTTCCACGTCGGAAACGAGCTGAACGCCGGCGTCTTCCAGCGGCGGCCGTCCGTCAGCGAAATTGTCCTCGAGCACCCATTGCGTGAACGGCTCGCAGAGCACCGGCCACTGATCGTCCAGGCCGAACCGGCGGCTGAGCTCGACGCGATCGGCTTCGGTCGTCTGGGGCGTGATGCGGTCGACCATGCCATTGGGGAACCGGACGTGGCGGGTCATCCAGCCGGCCAGCTCAGGGTCACGCAGGCGGGCGAACGCCGTGAACGCGCGCTGACTCACGTGCCCGTTGCCCTGGACGTTATCGCAGGACAGGATGGTAAACGCTGGAATGCCCCGCTCCCGGCGACGTGCGAGTGCTTCGGTCACCAGCCCGAAGACGGTGCGCGGGATGGCTCCTGGCCGCAGGTCGGCGGCGACGGCCGCAGCTGACGAATCGAATTCCCCGGTGACGGCGTCGAGGTTGTAGCCGCCTTCGGTGATGGTGAGCGACACGATCCGGGTCGTCGGCGCGGCCATCTTCTCGATGGCGGCGCCGGGATCGTCGGCGGCGAACAGGAACTCGACGATCGACCCGATCACGCGAGCATCCCAGGTGCCATCGCCATGGCGCAGGACCAGGGTGTACAGGCCATCCTGGGCCGCCATCACATCGCGCATCGCAGTGTTGGATGGCTGCACGCCGATGCCGCAGATGCCCCAGTCCATCGCCGCGCCGCTATTCATCAGCGCATCGATATACATCGCCTGGTGCGAACGATGGAAGTTGCCGACACTGATGTGCACGATTCCGGTCGTGACCTGGCCGCGATCGTAGCGCGGAAGGGACACGCCGGCGTTCAGCTCCGGCAGGGTGGCCGCGGTCAAGCTGGTCATGCCGCTCCCTCCTGGCCGCCCGAGCGGCCGCCGGCCCGCCCGGCCGGTGCAAGGGCTGCGACGATCCACCGGAACCTGGCGTGGCGTTCGGCGTGGAACGCGGCCATCACCGAGTCCGGCTCCGCCGCGAGGCTGGCCGGCGGCGCCAGCGGTCCGCAGATATCGTCAAAGCTCAGCAGGCCGGCGACGCGCGCCCCCAGGAGGGCAGCGCCCCGGCCAGAGGCCGCGGGCACGTCCACCGCGTACAGCGGCAATCCCAGCACATCCGCGAGCAGCTGTCGCCAGCCAGGGGCCAGGGTGCCTCCGCCGGCCAGCCGGAGGCGCGGCGGCGGGTGCTCGCCGAGCAGTGCATCCAGGGTGTCGCGGATCGAAAATGCCACTCCTTCGAGCGCGCTGCGCAGCAGCGATGCCCGGTCGTCGGCTAGCGACAACGCGGTCCAGGAGCCGCGGAGCGCCGGATCGCAGTACGGTGTCCGTTCCCCCGACAGGTGCGGGACGAAGATCGGGTCATGCCGCTGGCCCGGATGATCAGCACTGGCATACAGCTCCTCCCAGCTGGCGTTCATGATCTCGCGCACCCAGTTGAGACTGATCCCGGCGCTGATGGTCGCGCCCATGTGGTACCAGCCAGCCGGAGTCGCTGACCGGTAGAGGTTGATCCCGTCGTCCGCCCGGCTGACCGGTTCGACCGCGGGCCGGATGACCTGCGCGCCGGTGCCGACGGTCAGCTGGATGTCGCCGCTGCCGACTATCCCGCTGCCCAGGGCCGCGGCCGCCGTATCGCCGGCCCCGGCCGCGACCGGGATGCCCCCGGGCAGGCCCAGCTCAGTACCGGCCGCCGCGGTGAGGTGGCCGGCCGGCGCCGCGGCTGAGGGCAGCAAGGGCGCCAGCAGGCCGGCGTCGAGGCCCAGAGCGCTGACGACCTCAAGGTCCCAGCGGTCGCCGGGCACGTCGTAGAGCAAGGTGGCTGACGCATCGCTGGGCTCGGCGTGGACCTCACCGGTGAGACGGGCCCGTATCCAGTCTTTGGGTTGCAGTGCCCAGCGAGCTTCGGTGTACGTGCGTGGTTCGTTCTCGGCGATCCACTTGAGCATCGGTCCGGTCATGCCCGGGGCCAGCGGGTTGGCGAGCCTGGCCAGCGCCCGGGGGCTGAGGAGCCGGTAGGCACGCAGGGACGCGGTGGCGCGGCTGTCGGCCCAGAGCAGGGCCGGGCGGAGGGCCCGGCCCTGCCGGGACGTCATCACCAGGCCGTGCATCTGCCCTGACAGTCCGATCGCCGACGGCTGCGCGCCCGCCGCGTGGACAGCCTCGCGGGCACAGGCGGTCACCGCGCTCCACCAGTGGGCCGGGTCGCTCTCGGCGTAGCCGGCCATCGCCGAAGTCACCGCGTAACCGGCTGAAGCCTGAGCCAGGACCTTGCCGCCGGTATCGATCACGACCGCCTTGGCCGAGCTCGTCCCGAGGTCGAGACCCAGGGTGCAGACCGCGCCCGCCTTATCTGAACGCGCCGGGAGCCGGAAATCAGCGCTCATCGTGTCAGCACTCGATGATGATCTTGTGGACCGTCCGGTCGCTTCGCAGTGCGTCCAGGGCGCTGGCGTAATCATCGAGGGCGAACCGGTGGGTGATGAGGCCGTCGGTCCGGGCCCGGCCGGTCCGCAGCGCCGCGATCGCGGCCGGGAACGAGTTGATCTCGGCGAAGGAGCCCTTGATGGTGATCTCGCGGCGGAACACGTCGTAGGGACTGACCGGGACGAGGTCTTCGGGCTCGGTCACGCCGTAGAACATCACCGTCCCGCCGCTCCGGGTCAGCGGCACGCATTGCTCCGACACGGCCGCCGACCCGGTGGCATCGACCACGATGTCGAAACCGCCGCCTGATTCCGCCTTGAGCTTGGCGGCATCGCCGGCCAGATCCGCGCGGTCCATCAGGAACGTGGTGTCAATCCCGAGGTCCTCGGCTCGCTTGAGCTTGAACGCGGACGAAGCCGCGACCGTCACGCTGACCGCGCCGCCGCGCGCGATGAGCTGGGACAGCAGCAGGCCGGTCGGCCCGGCGCCGAAGACCAGGGCCGAGCTCCCCGGCCGGGGGCGCAGTGTCTCCACGCCGTGCATGGCGCACGCCGTGGGCTCGGTGAACACCGACGTGTCGGGGTCGATGCCGTCCACGGAGTAGACCAGGTTGGCCGGGACGGCGACATACTCGGCGAAAGACCCTGGCCAGTTCGTGCCGAGTCCCTTGAGGTTGGCGCACATCAAGGTGTTCCCGGTCCGGCAGTACTCGCAGTGCCCGCAGTTCATGTTGGGGTTGACCGCGACATATTCACCGACCCGGAGTCCCTCGGTGCCCTCGCCGAGCGCGTCCACCGGACCGACCAGTTCATGGCCGGGGGTCAGGGGGAACTCGGCGAAGAACTTGCCGTTGTGAATGTGCAGGTCAGTTCCGCAGATTCCGGTTTGCTGTACGCGGACCCGTACCTCGCCGGGTCTCGGATCCGGTGTCGGGATCTCCCTGATCGTGAAACTGCCCGGGGCATCGTAGACAACGGCTTTCATGCTGCTCCTTTGGCGGTGAGCCTGATGGTCTCAAGGCCCACGACTGGGCGGCCAGAGCCCGCGCGAGCGGGCTCTGGCCGCGGAACCAGGCACCCCCGGGTCTCGCAGGGGCGGCCGAGCTCACTCCCGGGCCGGTGCCGTCTGCCTGCTGCTGATCAGGTGGCTCAGCAGGCTGTTCATGGTCGGCCTGCCGGTGCTGCCCCGCAGCGCGGCGGTCCGCCTCCGCTGGTCCACGTAGACGGCGGTGATGAGTACCGCGCCGACGACTACCTGCTGCCAGAACGGCTGGATGCCGATGATCACGAATCCGTTCTGCAGCGTCGCCGGGATGAACAACCCGATGACGCTGCCGAAGATGGATCCGTACCCGCCGAACAGGCTGGTGCCGCCGATGACGACGCCGGCGATCACGGACAGGTTGGTAGAGCTCTGGCCGCCGATCGTGGTCGACTGGAAGAACGCCAGGTTAAGCCAGCCGGCGACTCCGGCTAGAAGGCCGGACAGGCCGTAGATCATGATCAGGTGACCGTTGACGTTCAGGCCGGAACGCCGGCCCGCCTCAGGATTTGACCCGAGCGCGTAGGTGTGCAAGCCGAACCGGGTCCGGTGCAGGATCACGATCCCGAGCACGACGATGATCGCGGCGATGATGGCCAGGGTGGGCACTTGCCAGAAGATGTTGCCGAAGCCCACGGTGTTGACCATCACGGTCGGGATATCGCGCAGGTCCACGCCGCCGGTGATGACCTCGGCCAGGCCGAGGGCCATCCCGAGGGTACCGAGGGTGACGATGAGCGGGGGGACCTTCGCTCTCGCGATGAGGAATCCGTTGACCAGGCCCCAGGCGAGCCCGCAGCCGACGGCCACCGCGGCGCCGACGAGGGCGGCGCCCCAGCCCTGGCCGCCCAGGGCCGCCATCGCCTTATCGGCGACGACGCCGCTGAAGACCAGGACGCTGCCCACCGAGAGGTCGATGCCGCCGGTAATGATGACGAAGGTCATGCCGACGCCCAGAACCGCCAGGATGGCGGTGTTCTGCACGATCCCGCGGATGTTGAACACGGTCAGGAAGGTGCTGGGCTTCATGACCGAGAAAACCACGATGATCACGGCGAGCAGGATGATGATCCGCAGCGCCTGCAGCCGGGCCAGCCGCGCGAGCCGGCCGGACGGTGTTTCTTCGCTCACCTCGACCTCAGCGGGCGCGGGAGGCGGGACGGTGCCCTGGGCGGTCACGACTGGGTCTCCTGCGTCACGGCGCCCGTCATCGCTCCGACCAGTTCCTCCATCGTTGTCTCCTTCGCTTTATACGTGGCCACCCGCCGGCCGAGCCGCATGACCTGTACCTCGTCGGCGACCTCGATCACGTGGGGCATCGAGTGGCTGATGAACACCACGCCGAGCCCGCGGTCGCGGACCCGCCGGATCAAGTCCAGGACACCTTTGGTCTGCACCACGCCGAGGGCGGCCGTGGGCTCATCGAGCAGGATGACCCGGTTGGCCCAGGCGGCCGCGCGCGCGACCGCGACGGCTTGCTTCTGACCGCCCGACATGGCGCCGATGCTGCCGGAAAAGTTGCGCACGGTGGCCCCGAGCGCGTCGAACGCCTTCTTGCTGCCGGCGAGCATGTCCGCGTTGTTCATGAACCCCAGCCGCCCCATGACGCCTTTGCGCATGACCTCGCGGCCGAGGTACATGTTCTGCACGGGATTGAGATGGGGCGCCAGCGCGAGGTCCTGGTAGACGGTCTCGATGCCGTGCCTGCGGGCCGAGAGGGGCCCCGATATGATCACCGGCTTGCCGTCGATCAGGATCTCCCCCGACGTCGGCGTCTCCGTGCCGGACAGGATCTTGACCAGCGTGCTCTTGCCCGCGCCGTTGTCCCCGATGAGCGCGACCACCTCGCCCGCCCTCACCCCGAAGTTGGCCCCCGACAGCGCGCTGACGTGTCCGTACAGCTTGGTGATGTCCCGCGCCTCCAGCGCAAAGCTCATCGAACCACTCCTTATCGACCGCAGTACCTACTTAAGCGGCGAAGCCGCCGAGTCCGTCACCAGCTCCGCAACGCTGCTGTAATCATGCCGCAATGTTTTACGAAGAGAGTGCATCCTCATGTCACCGATGTCAATACCTGAATCCGAAACGATACATAGGCCCTATCCTCACAATTTGCACCGAAAAAAGATAACCAGCAAAGAGTCTTGACATCGGTGACATGACTGCTGCACGATCGACGCGTTATGTTTCCGCAAGATTGCCAACAGCTGAACATGTGGGTCATCGGGACGCCTGCAGGTCAGGCTCCGCCACCCTCACACGGTGGGCACGCGGTGTCATTCCGAAGCCGGCAGCCGACCCAGTTCACTCGAAGGAGCAAGTATGAAGCGGTTTTATGCGGTACCAACCGCGGGTGCGGCGGCAGTCATGCTGCTGGCCCTCACGGTGGGTTGCTCGTCGTCGAGCTCGTCTACGGGCGCCTCGACCAGCACAACAGGCGGCTCGACCGCCGGCTCGACCGCCGGCAAGTCCTACAAGCTGTCGTTCATCCAGGGCGTGGCCGGTGACGGGTTCTACGTCACGATGGGCTGCGGCATGCAGGCCGAGGCCAAGACGCTCGGCGACGTCGACCGTTAACGTCCAGGGGCCGTCGCAGTTCGACTCCACCCTGCAGAACCCGATCATCGAGTCGGTCACCGCGTCGAAGCCGGACGCGATCATGGTCGCGCCGGACGACGTGACGGCCAGCCAGGAATCCGATCGACCAGGCCATGAGCGCGGGCATCAAGGTCGTCCTGGTCGACACCACGCTGAACAACCCGGCCGGGGCCGTCTCGCAGATCTCCTCGGACAACCTGGCCGGCGGGGCCGACGCCTTCGCCGCGGTCAAGCAGCTCGTGCCCGGCGGCGGCCAGGTGCTCGTCGTCAACACCAAGCCCGGCATCAGCACCACCGACCAGCGCACCTCGGGCTTCGCGGCCGCGGCCAAGGCTGACTCGAAGTTCAAGTACGTCGGCGTGCAGTACGACCAGGACACCGCGTCTCTCGCCGCGCAGGTCACGCTGGCGTCGCTGCAGAAGTATCCGGGCATCGTCGCCATCTTCGCGACCAACCTGTTCTCCGCGGAGGGCGCCGCCACCGGAATCCGCCAGGCCGGCAAGTCCGGCAAGGTGAAGATCGTCGGATTCGACGCCGAGCCTGACGAGATCACCGCGCTGCAGCAGGGCACCGTCCAGGCGCTCATCGCCCAGTCGCCCTACACGATCGGGACCGACGCGGTGGACCAGGCCATCGACGCCCTGAGCGGCAAGCCGACCACCCCGAAGATCGGCACCAAGTTCACCATCATCACCAACTCCAATCTGAGCTCGGCAGCCAGCCAGGCCGCGATCTACAAGACCACCTGCTGATTTCAGGCCGGTAAACTGCGAGCAAGGGTCCCCCGGTGTCACCGGGGGACCCTTGGCCTCCCTAGTTGCGCCGCTCGAATCTCCCAACGTGCCTCGCAGCTGCGAGACCCGGTGCCCAGTCTGGAGACGATCGCCGATGACCACCATGCGTGACGTCGCTCGCGTCGCCGGAGTCAGCGCCAAGACCGTGTCCCGGGTCTTCAATGAAGATCCCCACGTCACCGAAGAAACCCGCGACCGGGTTCGCTGGGCGATGCAGAAACTGAACTACGTACCGAACCTGCTGGCCAAGAGTTTCCGGGCCGGCGCGGACACCGCGGTCGGCCTGGCCATCCCCGACATCGCCGACCCGTTCTTCGCGGAGATGACGTCCAGCATCGAGATAGACCTGATGGGACGCGGCATGGCCGTGGTGGTGACCAGCCTGGGTCACGGCCCGGANNCTGATCGTGGCCTGCGTCAGCGCCGACCAGTCCTACCTCGCTCCCTGGCAGGAGCGGACGCCGATGGTCTTCCTTGACCGGGCGCCGCGCGGGCTAGCCGGCGTGTTCGTGATCGAGGATGACGTGGGCGGTGCCCGCGAGGCCGTGACCCATCTCGCCCGGCACGGCCACCGGCGAGTGGCCTTCTTCGGCGTTTCCCTCCGCGTGACGACCACGGACCGGCGGCTGAAGGGATACCGTTCGGCCGTCGCCGATCACGGGCTGGACGCCGATCCCGAACTCATCTGCATGCCGTCGGAGTCACCCGAGGTAGCCGCCGCCGAGATGCTGAAGCTCCTGGCGGCGCCGAATCCCCCGACGGCCGTCTTCTCTTGTAATGTCCCGTGCACGATGGCGCTCGTGCTGGCGCTGCATCAGGCCGGGCACAACGGCGTTGCTATCGTCGGGTTCGGCGACTTCCCGATGGCCGCGGCCCTGTCGCCCGCGGTGACGGTCGTAGACCAGGATCCGATCGGACTCGGCCGCATCGCCGTGGAACGACTGCTCCAGCGCATCGAAGATCCCGGGGCTCAGGTGCGCCGCCGGACGGTGCTGCCGGTCTCGCTGATCCCGCGCGGCTCCGGCGAGCTGCCGCCAGCTGCGGCGTGACGACTGGTGCAGGAGGAAAGAGACCTGTGAGCGAGCCAGGTAGTGAGCCGTGGCGCCACGCCGAAGCGGCCCGGCTGATCGACTTCGGGCGCGGGGCGGTGCTGCCCGGCGGCGGTTTCGGCTGGCTCGACGTTAACGGCGACATCGACGTGACGCACGCCTGCCCGCTGTACCTCAACTCCCGCATGACCTACGTATTCGCGCTTGCGCACCTGCAGGGCGAGCCCGGCGCGGAGTCCCTGGCGGCATCCGGACTTGGTGCCCTGGCCAGCCGCTACGCCGACCGCGAGAACGGCGGATGGTTCTCGAGCATTGACCTGTCGGGGCGGGTCGTCGATGACACCAAGACGAACTACGCGCACGCCCATACCCTGCTGGCCGCGGCCAGCGCGGTGGCCGCCGGAATTCCCGGTGCTGATACCGNNGCGCGCTGGAGTCCTGGAACGCCGGTTTCACCGAGCTCGAGCCCTACCGCGGCGCCAACAGCAACATGCACTCGGTGGAGGCGTACCTCGCCGCGGGCGACGTCACCGGTGCCGGGGTCTGGCATGCCCGGGCCGCCTCGATCGCCGACCGCCTGATCAACGGCCAGGCCCGCGGTCATTCGTGGCGAGTACCCGAGCACTACGACGGGAACTGGAAGCCCCGGCCGGACTATAACCTCGACCGGCGCGACGACACGTTCCGGCCGTACGGCACCACCCCGGGGCATTCCTTTGAATGGGCCCGGCTGCTGCTGAGCCTGGAGGCGGCACAGGCGGCACCCGAGGCCTGGCTGCTCGAAGCGGCGACCGCGCTGTTCGATACGGCCGCCGCTGACGCCTGGTCCCGGGACGGTCACCCGGGACCCATCTATACCGTCGACGCGGACGGCCGGCCGGTGGTGACCTCACGCCTGCACTGGGTGGCGTGCGAGGCCGTGCTCGCCGCCGACGCGCTGCACCGGCGCACCGGGGAGGAACGTTTCGCCGCGGACGCGGCCCGGTGGTGGGATGAGATCAACCGCCTCTTCGTGGACACCCGCGGCGGCAGCTGGTGGCACGAGCTGACCCCGGACCTGAACCCAGCCGCATCCACCTGGTCGGGCAAGCCGGACCTCTACCATGCCTACCAGGCGGTCCTGCTCCCATCGCTGCCGCTGAGCCCGACCGCGGCCACCGCGCTGGCCCGCACCGGCCCCGTCTAGGATTTGCCATCGATGGCAACATGCGGCAGAATACAGCTATGCCATCGATGGCAAAAGCAAGAGACGCGGGCGGGAAACACCCCGGGGTGAGCAGGCTGCTCGATGTCGCGAACGCGGCCGGGGTCAGCCTGCGCACCGCTTCGCGGGTGCTGAACGAGGATCCCCGGGTCGCGCCGGGCACCCGGCAGCGCGTCCGCGAGGCGATGCTCGACCTGCGTTTCTCACCCGACGCGATGGCCCGGTCGCTGCGGGCGGGCACCGACACCGCGATCGGGTTCGTCGTGGAGTCCATCTCTGACCCGTTCTTCGCCGAGGTCATCGACGCGGTAGAGCTCGAGATGTCGCGTCACGGCCGGTCGGTGCTGGTCGCGAGCACCCGGCGTGACCCGGACTGGGAATGCGATGTCATCGAGCGCATGGTGCAGCGACGGGTCGCCGGGCTGCTCCTGTCCCCGACCGGTGATGACCATTCCTGGCTCGACCCGGGCCGCGTGCCCGTCGTGCTCGTCGACCGGCCCGCGCCCGGCCTGACCGCGGACCTGGTCGAGATCGACGATCACCGCGCCGCGTTCGACGCCGCGGCCCATCTCGTGGCGCACGGGCACCAGCGCATCGCCTACCTGGGCGACACGCCCGCCATCCCGACCTCGGCCGCCCGGCTGCGCGGTTACCGCGACGCCCTGGCTCAGCACCGGATCGAGGTGGACGAACGCCTGGTCAACTGCGACTGCGCGACCAGCGAGGCCGCCGCGCGCGCGGTGTCCGCCTTGATCGCCGGGAACCCCGGAACCTGCCCCCCGACCGCGATCCTGAGCGCCACCACGCGAGCGTCGCTGGGCGTGGTGCCGGCCCTGCACGCCGCCCGGCGCACCGACATCGCCCTCGTCGCGTTCGGCGACTTCCCCATGGCCGATGCGCTGCGTCCGGCCGTGACCGTCGTGGATCACCCCGGTCATGAGGTCGGCCGGGTGGCCGCGGCCCGGCTCCTGGACCGCCTGGCCTCACCTGGCCTCCCCGTCGAACGCATCCAGGTGCCGGCCCGGATCATCGAGCGCGGTTCCGGGGAGCTACGTCCATGACGCTGAGCACGGATGTCGTCATCGGTATCGATATCGGCACCACCTCAGCCAAGGCCGTGGTCCGGTCGGCCTCCCGGCACGGCACCCCGTATGTAGAGCAGTGCACCCCCTGGCAGACCCGCGGCGGCCAGACCGAAATCGATCCGAACCGCCTCGTCAACGTGGCCATTGACCTGATCGGACGCGCCGTCAGGGAAGCCGAATCCGGGTGGGGACCGGTCCGCGTGCGCAGCGTGGCGGTGGCCGGCCTGGCCGAGAGCGGGGTCCTGCTCGATGCGGCCGGCCGGGCGGCCGCGCCGGTGATCGCCTGGTTCGATCACCGCGGCGGGCATGAGCTGGAGCAGCTGAGCCGGGACGCCCCCGGGTTCGCCGCCCGCTTCGAGCGCACCACCGGGCTGCCGTGGTCGAGCCAGGCCAGCCTGGCCAAGCTGCTGTGGCTGCGCGCCCGCGGCTATCTGGCCAGCCCGGCCTGCAGGTGGCTGAGCGTCCCCGAATGGATCGTCTTCGCCCTGGGGGGCGAGCCGGTACGCGAGCCGTCGCTGGCGTCCCGGACCGGCCTCATCGACCAGGGCACCGGCCAGGTGTGGCCCGACGCCCTGGCCGCGGCCGGGCTGTCCGCCCGGATTCTTCCTGACGTGCGGCCGGCCGGCGCTCGCGCTGGTTACCTGGGGCACGACGGCGTCGTCTCCTGCGCCGTGGGCGCCGTGCTGACGGTGGCCGGGCACGACCATCCGGTCGCGGCCATCGGCGTCGGCGCGGTCGAGGCGGACGAGCTGTTCAACTCGAGCGGCACCGCGGACGTGCTGGCCCGCTCCGTTCCCGGGACGCTGGAGGCGACCCAGCGCCAGCAGATCGTGAGCGCCGGCTGGTCGGCCGGGAGCCACGTGCTGCCGGACACGAGCCTGCTCCTGGCCGGGGTCAGCGGGGGCCTGCTGCTGCGGCGCGTGCTGGCGATGCTGGGATCGCAGTCCGAGCCGGCTCGGATGGCGCTTGATCACGCCAGCCTGAGCGTCGGTGAGCTACCCGCGGGCCTGTCGGTCAGCGGCGATGGCCGGACCCAGGACGACGTGCTCATCCGCATCCAGGACGGGGCCACTCCCGCCTGCGTCTGGACGGCCGCCGTGCGCTACACGGCGGCCCAGGCCCAGCTGCTGCTCGGCGACATCGACAAGGTCGTCGGCCCGCACCGGAGGGCCGTGGCCGCCGGCGGCTGGACGCAGATGGCCAGCGTGCGCGCGGCCAAGGCGGCCGCCATCGACGCGATGAGCTTCTCACCCGTGGTACAGCCCGGCGTCACCGGAGCCGCCCTGCTGGCCGCGTTTGCTCTGGACGGCGAGGGACTGCCGCTCGCCGACTTCATCCGGCAGTCAACCAAGGAATGACATGACATACGCCACGAAAGCCCGAACGGGAACGCTGGACGACATCGCGACCGACGGTCACCTGTTCTCCATCATCGCCAT
>PMST01000584.1 GCA_003168295.1 Actinomycetota bacterium | reverse complement strand
GTGGTCTTGATGTAGTCGAGCACGTTCTCGTACCGCTGGCTGACCCGGATCGCGGCCAGGTGCTCGGCCAGGCCGCCGATGGTCGGCTGGTAGGACCAGCCGTTGTCGTTGACGATCATGACCAGCCGGGAGTCCTTGGCCGCGGCGATGTTGTTCAGCGCCTCCCAGGCCATGCCGCCGGTGAGCGCTCCGTCGCCGATGATGGCGACCACGGTCCGGTCCGGCTCGCCTCGTAGCTTGTAGGCCTTGGCCAGGCCGTCGGCGTAGGACAGGCTGGTCGAGGCGTGTGAGTTCTCCACCAGGTCGTGCTCGGACTCCGCCTGGCACGGGTAGCCGGTCAGGCCGCCGTACTGCTTCAGCGTGCCGAACTGCGCGACGCGGCCGGTGAGCAGCTTATGCACGTACGACTGGTGGCCGGTATCGAAGACGATCCGGTCCTTGGGCGAGTCGAAGACGCGATGGATCGCGATGGTGAGCTCGACCACGCCCAGGTTCGGCCCGAGATGGCCGCCGGTCCTCGTCGTGGTCTCGATGAGCAGATCGCGGATCTCCCCGGCCAGGCGGGTGAGCTGATCTTGACTGAGCTCTTTCAGGTCCTCAGGACCGTTGATGCACTCCAGCAGGGTCACCGGCTGCTCCTCATGTGCTGTGCGGGCCTGATGGGGACGCGAACTAGCCGAGTCTACGACCGCGACGTTTCAAATCGCTCATTGCGGCCGTCCCGTCCCCGACACGCGTGTCGGGGATGTGTTAGCTCTGTTAGCCCCGGGGGGGCGACCCCCCGGTAATCCCCCCGCTTACGGGGGGGCTGCCCGCCCCCCCGTACCCCCCTGGGCCCCCTTTGGGGGGACGCGCCGGGATGACCGCGGGAAGCACGAGCGGGCGCGCCGCGAGGAGGCCGAAGGCGAGCTCACAGACCGAGAGCACGAGCAGCAGCACGACCGGGACATCCCAGCTGCCGGTAGCCGTGTGCAGCAGCCCGACCTCGAGCGGCCCGGCGCTGGCCGTCAGGTAGCCGACCGATTGCGAAAAGGCGGAAAGCGAGGCCGCTACGCCCGGATTCGGGGCCCGCGCCATCATGAAGAAGATAGCCAGACCCAGGCAGGATCCCTGGCTGATGCCGAGGATGAGGACCCACAGCGGCGCCTGGCCCAGCGGCGCCCAGAGCGATCCGGCCAGGCCGACGGCGGTCGCGATCACACTGGGCACGACGAGGGCGCGCTGGCCGGGGGCACGGTGGGCGAGCACCGGCACGATCAGCGAGGTGGCCAGGTTGCCGACGCCCATCAGGGCCAGCAGGTTACCGGCCGTGACCGCCGACGAGCCGCGGTCCTGGAAGATGGTCGGCAGCCAGGACAGGGCCGCGTAGTACAGCAGGCTCTGCAACCCCATGAACGCCGTAACCTGCCAGGTGAGCCCGTACCTGTAGATCTTGATCCGGCCCGCCGCGGGCCCGGCTACGGGGTCTGCGGGGTCCGGCCCGGCGGGAGCGGCTGGGGCAGCTCGGGCGGACCCGGCGGAGCGGTACCTGAGCTGAGGCAGCCACAGCAGCACGGCCAGCGCGGCCGGCGCGGCCCACAGGCCGAGCGCGAGCGGCACCGAACCGCCAGAGCTCCGGTACAGCGGCACGCTGATCAGCGAGGACAGGATCGCACCCACCGACAGCGCGGTCAGGTAGATCCCGATCAGGAGCCCGGCCCGCTCCGGCCAGCGCCGCTTGACCATGCTGGACAGCAGCACGTTCAAGATCGCGATCGCGCTCGCCGCGAGCGCCGTCCCCGGGAACAGCAGGATCCCCGGATCCACTCCCCGCAGCAGCAGTCCCGCGGTGAGCACGCCCAAGGCGACCAGCAGGGTCGCTTCCTCGCCGAAACGCCGGTTCAGCCGGGCGGCGAAGGCAGAGACCACGCCGAAGCAGATCACCGGCGTCGCCGCGAGCAGCGACACAGCGGCCGACGACAGGTGCAGCCGCGCTTCCAGATCGGGGAACAGCGGCGGCAAGCTGGTGATCGCGGTGCGCAGGTTGAACCCGGCCGCCGCTACCGCCACCACGAGCAGCGGAATCGCGCGCGACCGGAGCTGACCTCCGGAAAGGGACTCAGGCATAAGTAACTAACGTAACCGGAACACGAAGAAATTTATTTAGCCGAACGAACCGTGCCGCGTGCGCAGGGACAGGCCGGAGTGACGACTCCCGGAGTGATGACCCGGCGTGACGGCTACAGCCCCGGCAGGAGAAGCAGCTTGCCCGTGGTGCGCCGCGCCGCGAGGTCCTCCTGCGCCTGGCGGGCATCGGCCAGCGGATAGGTCCCGCCGATCCGCACGTCGAGCTCACCGGTGGCGATCCACGCGAAGACCTCGCCGGCCCGCCACCGCAGTTCTTCGTCATCGGCGATGTAGTGCGCCAAGGTCGGCCGGGTCAGGAACAGCGAGCCGCCGCTGTTCAATCGCTGGGGGTCGAGGGGCGGCACCTGACCGCTCGCGGCTCCGTAGAGGACCATCATCCCGCGCGGGCGCAGAGCCGCCAGGCCGTCGTCGAACGTGTCCTTGCCGACGCCGTCGTACACCACCTGCGCGCCGGCGCCGTCGGTCACGTCGTCGACGACGGCACGGAAGTTGTCATAACTGGTGATGTGATCGGCGCCGGCGCCGCGTGCGAGTTCTGCCTTCTCGCCGCCCGAGGTGGTGGCGACGACGATCCCGCCGCGGCGCTTCACCATCTGGGTCAGCAGCAACCCGACCCCTCCGGCCGCCGCGTGCACGACCGCGATATCGCCTTCGTGTACCGGATACGTGCTGGTGACCAGGTAGTGAGCGGTCATGCCCTGCAGGATGGCGGCTCCCGCCACCTGCAGGCTGATCCCGGGCGGCACCGGAACGACGCGCTTGGCCGGGAGCGCGACCTGCTCGGCGTAGCTGCTGCCTGGGCCGGCCCAGGCCACCGGATCACCGACGGCCAGGTGGGTTACGCCCTCCCCCACGGCGGCGACCGTCCCGGCGCCCTCGGCGCCAGGCACGAAAGGCAAATCGGGTCGATAGCCGCCGACACCCTCGCGCTGGTAGATGTCCATGTAGTTCACTCCGGCCGCGGCGACATCCACGACCACCTGGCCCGGTTCCGGCCGGGGCGCCTCTCGTTTCCCGACGTTCAGTGCCTCTGGCCCGCCCCGGCGTTCGACCTCGACCACGCGCATGCTCGCACTCCCTTTCTGCCTCTACCGGACCAGCCTTCCATAGGCGGGCGCAGGGCCGGGCACCCGGGAGCGGATTGGAACATGGTCACATTTCGCTGCGGATGCGAGGTGGTTGGGCTCTCGGCAGCCGTCGGCTATCGGTCGCCGGCGACGTCCTCCGCTGGCCTGCCAGGGTTGGTCAGGGCCAGCCAGCCGACCAGGCCGAGCGGGTAGATGAAATAGCCGAAGCGTACGTCGGGTCCCAGCAGGAATATCAACGCCAGCCCGATGGCCAGTCGCCAGCACGCCGCGGACAGGTCCCGCGGCGGCCTGATCAGCAGCGAGATCGCAATGCCCAGGCCGGCCGCCAGCAGCAGGCCGATCGAGACCACGTGCCCGGCGGTCCCCATCGCGGTGAGCAGATGCCCGGGCAGCAGGCTCTCGGCCGGCGTTTTGTGGTGGGTCAGGCCGAGCGGGAACAGCACGCTGTTCTGCACCAGGGCGGCCGCCGCTTCGCCCTTGACGAACGTGGCGGGGGCCAGGGCGGCGATGAGGACCACCACGGTCAGCACCGCCGCCCCGAGGAACCGTCCGGCGGCCCGCGCGCCGTCGCGGGAGGCGAACATCGCGGCCATGACCGGGACCGCGAGCCATGCGGTGGACTTCAGGTCGCAGGCGACGCCGAGAGCGGTCCCGGAGCTGGCGGCCCTGGCGATCGCAGCTCGCCCGGGACTGGCTGCCCGCCCGGAATCGGCCGCTCGCGCGGTACTGGCTGCCAGGGCGATGGCCAGCAGCATGAACGCGAGCACGGGGGGATCGGTAGTGATCACGGCCAGGTTGAGCCCGATCACCGGGGAGGCGACAGCGACCGCCAGGCCCAGTAGCGCGTCGCGGCGGCACCAGGCACAGGGCCGGTGCGGCATCGCGGTCCAGAACGCCGCGGCGAGCACGGCCACCGTGCCGGTGGCCAGCCATACCCCGGAGTTTCCCGCTAGGCCGCCCAGGCCAGCCGCGTTCGGCAGGCCGAACAGCGTCATGACGGGCAGGTAGGGGTTATAGGACTGCCAGGAAATCACCTGTGCCGACGGCAGGTAAGGCGAGCCGTGGTGTAGCAGCAGCATCGCGGACCGGTCGATGACGACCATTCCCGTTTCGAGCGGATACGCAACGGAAAGCCAGAGCAGCGGGGCGAGCACGGCCACGGCCACCGACACCAGCGCGGCGACGGTCCGCGCCCGCCAGCGCCACAAGATCAGCAAGGCGGCGGCGTAGCCGCACACCGCCCAGAGGGCCCAGACCCTGTCCTCTCCTCCGGCGAAGAGCGCGAACACGGCGGCATAGGCCAGGAAGCCGCCGTAAGCAGCCATGAGGCGCCGGCGGCCAAGCCACGGCCGGGCAGGCTCCTGAGCTTCCGCCGGTCCAGCCGGCGTGAACGCGGACGGATGCGGGCCGCACGTGCCCGGGCGGCCCGCATCGTCCGTGTACCCAGTCAGCTGGTCCCCCGTTGACCAGATCGAGAACTATTTTTAGACAGGCTAAGAACGCTAAGAGGAGACAGGCGGCGGCGTCAAGCGGGCCGGGGGCTCGGCGGCCCCGCGTGGCGTGCCGGCCGGATACTGACGGTCAACCAGATCCGCATGGATCTCCTCCAGGTGCGAAACGGTCCCGGCAGCAGGCCCCGGGCCTGCCGGAGGCGGCACGGTGACAGCGGCCAGCACGTCATCCGTCCGCGGTGTGGTCAGGGTCAGTACATCGCCGAACCCGGGGGCCGCCGCGTCGCGAGCGGTGAGGGTCGGCAGGTTCCAGCGCTGCTCGACGGTCTTCAGGATCGAGGTGTGATCGAGCGGCGTCCCGCCGGCCGGCGCCCGGTACACGGTGCCGGGCGCGATCAGCGGAGACACCAGCACGGTGGGCACCCGGACCCCGAAGCGGTCGAAGCCGAAGCTGAACTCCCCCGCGTCGCTGTCGGGAGGCACCGCACCCCACGGCGGCGGCACATGATCGAAACAGCCGCCGTGCTCGTCGTAGGTGATCACCAGCAGCGTCCCCGGCCAGCCCGGTCCCGCCAGCAGCGCCTCGTACACGTCGTGGATGAGCTGCTCACCCAGGGCCACGTCATAGTTGGGATGCTGGCTGTTTCCGATCGAATCCCAGCTTGGCTCGAGGAAGGTGTAGGGCGGCAGGGTGCCTGCCGCCGCAGCGGCCTGAAAATCGGTGAACTTGCCGAAGTGACTGGCGTCGGCCGTGCTGATCTGGGTGAACGTCGTCTTGGTCAGCGGCTCGGCGGTGTAGCCGTACACGGCCCAGCCCAGGCTGGCCGCGTCAAGCAGCCCGAAGATGGTCGGCGAGGTGAACGTGCGCGTCTTGTCGTCCATGTGTCCCTGGCTGGTTGCCGCGCAGGCGAAGGCCCGGTTCGGCATGGTCTCGGTCGGCACCGACGCGAACCACTGATCGCAGACGGCGTAGCCGGCGGCGAGCGCGGACAGCACCGGCAGCGCCGCCGGCGTGAAGCAGCCCATGATGTCGCCCTCGACGGTGCCGGACACGATCGGCCAGCCGCTTTCTTTGGACTGCCAGTTGAGGGTGTAGGCGTAATCCTTGACGAAGCCCTGGCCGGGAGCCGCCAGCCCCGACGCCGGAGCGGTAGTACTGCCGTAGAGCTGCGAGTTGGTCGACATGTAGCCTTCGCCGGGATCGGCACCCGGCATGAAATAGGCGTTGGGTGTCGTCGGCTCGATCCCGAACACGGTGACCGGCTGGCCGTTAGAGCCAGGATTCGACTCCGTCCCGGCCAGGCCGTCGAACGGCTGGCCCGACGGCGATACGTTACCCGCGTATAGGTAACCCAGCATGTGGTCGAACGAGCGGTTTTCCAGCATCAGGACGACAACACTGTTAACTGAGGCCAAACCACTACCATTAGCCATTTTGATTCCCTCCCATTTGGCGAAAGCCCGGCAAAATCGTACCGCGGGCTTTTCGCCACAGGCAGGGGAATTAGGCCGCCTATTTTGCCGTCGGCGCCGCCGGGCTTGGCTCGCGCTCGGGATCGGGCCGGCTGTCCGCCGGGACCGGAGCCGGCGCCTTCGCGGTCAGCATCTTGGTCAGCAAGCCGGCCGCGACCAGCGCGCCGCCTGCGCCCGCCACCGCGGCGAGCGGCCGGGGCAGCGCGGGGCCGAGACGGAACTTGCCGGTTCCCGCGGCGAGCAGGGCGGTCGCCGCGACCAGGTTGGTGAGCGGCAGCTCGAAACCGCCCTTGGCGGCCAGCGGCCCCTTCGCCCGATGGGTGACCGCGGCGATGCTCATCGCCCCCATGATCGCGAGCGGGCCGGCCGGGTCGGCGATGCCTGCCGCGGTGAGCACGCCCCCGGCGAGCTCGGTGATCCCGGCGGCGGCCGCCATCTGCTTGCCCGGCGACAGTCCGATCCGGTCGAAGCCGGCCCCGGCCTTGTCCAGCCCGGGGCCACCTAGAATGCCGAACAGCTTCTGGGCGCCGTGGACGGCCAGGTAACTGCCGAGCACGAGCCTGGTGCCGAGCAGGGCAATGTTGCGCATGTCGTCCTCCATCATGTGTCTCTTGTGATCAACGGGCTCAACGGCGCTCGCCGCAGCCACGTTCGGCGGCGAGCCGGATCATCGCACTGGTCATCTGGGCCGTCGAAGGCGGGTCGGGCAGCGGCGGCGAGTCACGGCACCGGAACGCGTCGAGGGTCAGGGCGGCAAACCGCCGCCAGGCGTCGGGGGCATCCGCCCGGGTGACATGCATAACCGCGGCGGTGGCGATGAGGACGAGCACCAGGTCCTCGCCGACGAAGTCCCCGCGCAGGCTGCCCTGCGCCTTGGCCCGGTCGATCAGCACGATAACCCGGTCGTTGGCTGTCCTGCGCAGCTGCTCGACGTGTTCATCCGCGGACAGCGTCATAGATAGCAGGTCCGATAGCCCGCGATCGCCGGCCTGCAATTCGCAGCTGCGCAGCACGAATCCCGCGAAACCCTGCCACGGATCGGGCACGGCCAGGGCCTGCCCGGCGGCCTCGGCGTAGGCGGCGATCTTCTCCACGAGCGCGGCTGCGACGAGCTTCTCCCGGGTGGGAAACCGCCGGTACAAGGTGGCGATGCCCACCCCGGCCCGAGCGGCGATCGTCTCGAGCGGCGCTTCCAGCCCATGCTCCGCGAACACGTCCCTGGCCACCGTCACGATGGCCGCGCGGTTGCGGGCAGCGTCCGCCCGCAGCCCGCGCGCGGGCTCGGCGCCAGGGGGATCACCACGGGGCTGACGGCCGGTCATGGCTTCATCGTAGACTATGTGGAGGATGCCCTCCGGACATGGGCTGAGCCGAGAGCGCGGCCGGCGACGCGGCGGCTCCCTGGGCTCAGGCCCGCCCCAGTAGGCTCTTCCGGAGAATTCCCTCCAGAGAAGCGCCAGCAAGCAACGGAGAAACGAGATGGAAACTAGCCCGGCCCCGTGGATCAGCGCGCTGCGGCACTCCCACGACCGTTTGCGGGCTGCCGTCGAACCCCTTGACCCCGGCCAGCTGGAGGAGCTGTCCTACGCGAGCGAGTGGTCGATCGCCCAGGTACTCTCCCACCTGGGCTCCCAGGCCGAGATCTTCGGCTTGCTCCTGGACGCCGGGCTCAACGGCCAGGACCCGCCGGGGCCGGAGGCGTTCGGCCCGATCTGGGACGTGTGGAACGCCAAGACCCCGCAGGCCCAGGCGTCGGACGCGCTGCGCGCCGATCAGGCCACCCTGGAGCGTTTCGAGTCCATGGACGCCAACGAGCAGGCCCGGCTGCGCTTGTCCATGTTCGGGATGGAGCTCGGTGCGGCCGGCCTGGCGCGGATGCGGCTGGGCGAGCATGCCCTCCACACCTGGGACGTCGCGGTGGCGCTCGACCCGGCGGCGACCGTCGCTCCCGATGCGGTCGCCCTGCTCGTCGACACACTCGATCAGCTCGTGGGCAGAACCGCCAAGCCCGACGGGGAGCAGCGGAAGATACGCGTGTCGACCAGTGACCCGGATCGCCAGTTCACCCTGGAGACAGGGGAGGCGGTCACGCTGGTGGCATCGGATGACGAGACCGTGCCCGAGCTGGGCCTGTCAGAGCTCCGGCTGCCGGCCGAGGCGTTCGTCCGCCTCGTCTACGGACGCCTGGACCCCGCCCACACCCCGTCGGCCGAAGCCGCGGGCGTCGATCTCGACGAGCTGCGGCCGATCTTCCCCGGGTTCTGAGGCTCTCGGCTACCACCCGGCCCCGGGCCGACCCGGAGGGCCAGTTCGGGGCCGGGCGCCGTCGGCCGGGAGCCGGCCGATGACGACGGTGGCGTCCACGTCCTCGGCACTGACCGACCGGGCGGTCAGACCGCTGGCCGCGAAGGCCGCCAGGGCCGGGGCGACCTGGCGATCGCTGGCCTCGATGAGCAGGTGACCGCCCCGGGCGAGCCACTCGGGCGCCCCGGCGGCGACCTGCCGGAGCACGTCGAGTCCGTCGCCGCCGCCGTCCAGCGCCACCAGGGGCTCGTGCGTCCTGGCCTCCGGCGGCAGGAACGCGATCTCCTCGGTGGGCACGTAGGGCACGTTGGCGACCAGGACCGCGATCCGGCCACGCAGGCCGGCCGGCAGCGGCTGGTAGAGATCGCCCTGGTACACGCGATCCGCCGAGCCGAATGCGGCGACGTTACGCCGAGCGCAGCGCACCGCGGCCGGGTCGATGTCGGCGGCGTGCAGTTCGGCGCGGGGCACGGCGGCGGCCAGCGCGATGCCGATCGCGCCCGCGCCGCAGCACAGGTCGACGATGATGTCACCCGGCCGGGCCACCGCTATGGCCTGCTCGACGAGGAACTCGGTGCGGCGGCGCGGCACGAAGACCCCGGGGTCCACGGCGATCCGCAGGCCGCGGAATTCCGCCCAGCCCAGGACGTGTTCGAGCGGCAGGCCAGCGACCCGCTGGTCCACCATGGCGTCCAGCTCGCCAGGGGTCCGGGCCGCGGCGATGAGCATCTCGGCCTCGTCCTCGGCGAACACGCAGCCGGCCGTCCTGAGCCGGGCGACGATCAGTGCATCAGCTGGCCTGGTTATCGCCGGATCCTTCCAGCAGGGACCGCAGCACATACTGCATGATGCCGCCGTGCCGGTAGTAGTCCGCCTCGCCCGGGGTGTCGATCCGCACTTTGGCGCGGAATTCCTTACCGTCGGCTGTCACCACGACTTCGTTCGGAATATTTCCTGAATTTAGTTCTTCCACGCCGCGGATATCGAAGGTCTCATTCCCGGTGAGTCCCAGAGATGCCGCCGACTCCCCGGGCCGGTACTGCAGGGGCAGGACGCCCATGCCGATCAGGTTCGACCGGTGGATGCGCTCGAAGGACTCGACCAGGACGGCACGCACGCCGAGCAGCAGGGTGCCCTTGGCGGCCCAGTCGCGGGACGAGCCCGAGCCGTACTCCTTGCCGCCGAGCACGATCAGCGGGACGCCCTCGTCGATGTACTGGCGGGACGCGTCGTAGATCGGCATCTGCTCGCCGTCCTTGGTGGTCACGCCGCCCTCGGTGCCCGGCGCGAGCTGGTTGCGCAGCCGGATGTTCGCAAACGTGCCGCGGATCATCACCTCGTGGTTGCCGCGGCGGGAACCGTAGGAGTTGAAGTCGCGCCGCTCCACGCCGTGCTCGGTCAGGTACCTACCCGCCGGGCTGTCGGTCTTGATCGCGCCGGCCGGCGAGATGTGGTCGGTCGTCACCGAGTCGCCGAGCATGGCCAGCACCCGGGCGCCGGTGATGTCGGTGACCGGCTCGGGCTCGGCCGGCATGCCGTCGAAGTACGGCGGGCGGCGCACGTAGGTCGAGTCCTGCCCCCAGTCGAAGGTGTCGCCCGCCGGGATCTGCAGCCCGCGCCAGTTGTCATCGCCCTTGAAGACGTCGGCGTAGTCACGGGTAAACATCTCCTGCGCCACCGCGGCCTGGACGACGTCGGCGATCTCCTTCGCCGAGGGCCAGATGTCGGCCAGGTAGACCGGCTTGCCCTCGGCGTCAGAGCCGAGCGGCTCGTGGTTCAGGTCAATGTCCATCGTCCCGGCCAGCGCGTAGGCGACCACCAGCGGCGGGGAGGCCAGGTAGTTCATCTTCACGTCCGGGTTGATCCGGCCCTCGAAGTTCCGGTTCCCTGCCAGGCCGGCCGCCACGGCCAGGTCGGCCTCGTTCACCGCCTCGCTGATCGCGGGCGGCAGCGGGCCGGAGTTCCCGATGCATGTCGTGCAGCCGTAGC
>PMST01000573.1 GCA_003168295.1 Actinomycetota bacterium | reverse complement strand
TTCCTCACACATACCCTGTTGATTTCACTGCGAGGCGCTCAGCCGGTATTCGCCGGGCGGCCGCTCGGTTCACAAGTAGTCCGCCAGCCAGGCGTGAACCTCGCCGACGCGGTTCTGCAGCAGGGTGAGGTGACCATCTTCGGGGTACAGCCGGGCCTGGGCGCCGGGAACGTGCGCGGCCAGCCACTGGCCGTGGCCGAACGGGACGAACTGATCGAGCCGGCCGTGCATGACCAGGACCGGGACGGAGATAGCCGACAGGTCGAATCGCCACGGGCTGGTCTGGGCCCACCCGTCGTCCCACCACCCCTGGCCGCCCGGCGCCAGGCCCTCATGACCGGTGTACGACAGGTACTCCGCCAGCTCTCCTTTCAGCGCCGCCGCGTCCATCGGTGACAGCAGCGACTCCAGGATCCCGGCCAGCTCAGCGGCCGAGGTGACAAGATCGGTCTCGCGGTCGGCGTCCAGTTTGGCGCGGGCCGCGGGCGGGTCGGCGTGCATCAGCCGGAAGTCATCGACGTTGCCCTGGCCCATGCCCTTGAACCAGTCGAGCCCGTCGGCGTCGGCCGGTGCCAGCGACGCGAGCACGGCGGCGGCCACCACCAGGTCAGGGAGCAACGCGGCGCAGGCCAGGACGTGCGGACCGCCTCCGGACATGCCCCACATCGCCATCCGTCCGATGCCGAGCTCGGCGCAGATGGCCCGGACGTCTGCGGCGCAGTCGGCGACGCTGCGTCCCGGCTGGGGTGTCGACCCCCCGTAGCCGGGCCGGTCATAGCTGATCAGGCGCAGGCCGCGGGTCGCCGCGTCGGCCGCGTTCGGCCCGTACAAATGCCGGGAGTTCGGCGTGCCCATGTGAGCGAGAACGGGCCGGCCATCGGGATCGCCTGCCTCCTCGACGGCAAGCGTCCGGCCGTCCGGCGTGCGGACGGTCCGCTGCACGCTTCCTGCCATGGATCCTCCCGCGGGGGCTCGGCTGGGTTAGTCGTTGGTGGCCAGGATCAAGTCCGATGCCTTGATGACGATGGTGACCTCCTTGCCTTCGGCCAGGCCGAGCTCCTTGACGGCCTCCACCGTGATCGAGGACACCAGGCGGGAACCGCAGGCCTCCAGTTCGACATTGGCGATGGCTTCTCCGAAGTTGATGCCCGTGATCCGGGCCGGGATCTGGTTCCGTGCGCTTAGGTGCATGGCTAAGGCTCCTCATCGTGATCAGTGCTGCTCTGTCTACTGAGCCCATTCAACCAGCGCGCGGGACTGACCTTGCCGGTCCGGCATGACGTGGCGCGAACGCGGTTCTCCCCCCGCGTGGGTTGGTGGCTGAGATCGGCGAGGCGGACGGGACACACCGAACGAGTAGCTGCGTCGACGGATAACCGCCCAAAAGGATAGTTAGGACATTACTCACATTATCGTTATAATTTGTGTCTTTTTGCCTTTCGTATTACCGGCCGTGCGCGATGAGCTACCATAAGTTACAACTCCTCGAATCGATGCAGAGTACCAGGAGACCGGGATGATATTCGATTACCGGAAGCACAGGGCGTCACACAGGCTGGGCAGTATTTTAAGAGCGTTCAACGAAATGACCCGGGGAATCGAAGTGCTGGCCAGGGTGCCGGATTACCCGTCGGCAAGTCCGTGGGCGAGTGCCTTGGGGGCCGGAACAAGCGCCGCCGGAGAACTGCCTTTCCCCGCAGGAGTGCCTGCTGGCCTGGGCGAGGGCGATCGCGTGAAGCTCGCCAGGCCTTTCTGGGGTGTGCCCGACCCGGACACCGGAGTCCTGGTGCGAGATCGGGACGCTGAGGGTGCAGGAGAGCGGCCGACCTACCGAGCGGGAAGCAACGGAACCATCATTTATCCGTATCCGGCGCCTGAAGATTTCGTGGCAGAAATGCGGGCTAACGGTAACTACATCGTGAGCATGGAGGATGGGCGAAGGCTGTACTCCGGTAATCAATCCACATCGCCATGGGTAAACACCGACCTTGAGCGCATCCCCGGGCACTACCAGGTAACGCATCACCAGGGAAAGACCTACGTGCGGCCAAGGTTTAATAGCCTCGACCGGGTACGGCTCAGGGAATCGTTTACCTGCCGGAATAACGGAAGACGTTATGAGGCGGGCTGGCGAGGCAGGATATTCCCGCTCACGACGACCTTGGCCGACTGCTGGGCTACCGGCCTGTACGAGGTCTCGCTCGACAGCGACTCGCTCGGCCGGGACCGGGGCATGGTGACTGTCTACGCCGAGGCGCTGATCCTGGTCGCCGAGCGTTAGAAGGCGTTACGAACTGGCCAGATCGAGCGCGGCGCGGATGATGCTGTCGGTGTCGATGCCGTTGTCGCGGTAGAGATCCTCGATCGAACCGGACTGGCCGAACTGCGCGACGCCCAGGGGCGCGTGCGGCACGCGGTTGATCGTGGCCAGGAAGGCCAGCGTGTGCGGGTGACCGTCCAGGACGGTCACCAGCGGTGCGGCCCGGGTCGCGGGGAACGCCTGGTCCAGGATCCAGGGCTCACCCGGGAGCACGCCGTTGCCCTGAAGACCCTGGCGGGCCCGCAGCGCCCGGAATAGCAATCCCGGGCTGGTCACGCAGACGACGTTGGCGGGCACTCCGGTCGCCGCCAGGCGCTCGGCGGCGGCCAGCGCCTCGGGAACCAGCGCGCCCATCGCGGCGATCGTGACCTTCGGGTGCTCGGGACGCCGCAGCGGGTAGGCGCCGGCCACGACCTGCCTGCGCCTGCGCTCCCTGGCCGCGGGATCGGCGGGTACGTCGGCGAGGGTCTGGCTCACCGGGCGGGTGGAAAGCCGCAGGTACGCCGAACTCCCGCCGGGCCGGCCCAGCCGGGCCAGGCTCGCCAGCAGGCACCATTCGGTATCGGCGGCGAACGCGGGTTCGTAGCTGACGCAGCCTGGCTGCTCGATCCCGATGGAGGGCGTGGTGATGGACTGGTGCGCGCCGCCTTCGGGCGCCAGGCTCACTCCCGACGGCGTGCCGACCAGGATCGACTGGCCGCCCGCGTAGATACCGAACGACCATGGCTCGAGCGCGCGCTCCACGAACGGGTCGTAGAGCACCCCGATCGGGAACAGCGGCCGGCCCCACCGGCTCCAGGTCGCGCCAAGCTCGCCGAGGAGCCCGACCAGGTTGGTTTCGGCGATGCCAAGCTCGATGTGCTGCCCGGTCGGTTTTTCCCGCCAGTGCAAGATGGTCTCGGCGTCGTCGGCGAACCAGTCCAGCCGCTCGCGGGCCGACCACACGCCGACCTTGTTCACCCAGCCGCCGAGGTTCGTGCTCGAGCTCACGTCCGGGCTCACCGTCACCACCCGCCGGGCCGCCTCGGGCGCCGCCCTGGTCAGGTCGAGCAGCGCCCGGCCCAGGGCCGCCTGGGTCGTCGCCACCCCGGTCGGCGTGCGGCCGAAGTCGGCGGGCAGTTCGGGCGGAGCATAGGACGGCACCGGCGGGCGGCGCAGCCGCCGGGCCGTCTGCTCGCACAGCACGCCCGCCGCGCTGTCCGGTGCCGGGCGCTGCCACGGCTGGCCGGCGTCGGTGCCGAGCTGCGCCGCGAGCTCTGCGATCTGCTCGGTGGTCAGCAGCGCCGAATGGTTCTGCGGGTGCCCCTCGAGCGCCAGGCCGTGGCCCTTGATGGTGTAGGCCAGGATGATCGTGGGCCGGTCGTCGGCCACGGCCCCGTAGGCCGCGTCGAGCGCGGCCAGATCGTGGCCGCCGAGATTGCGGATGGCCCGGGTCAGGGCCGTGTCGTCCAGCCCGTCGATCAGGCCCGCCAGCGCGGCGTCGCCGCCCGGCAGCCTGCGGCGCAGTTCGGTCGCGTCGCAGCGCAGCAGCCGCTGGTACTCGGGGTTGGGCATGGCGTCGATCCGGTGCCGCAGCATGTCCCCGCCGTCCCGGGCAAACAGTTCGTCCAGCAGGCGACCGTACTTCAGCGTGATGACCTGCCAGCCAGCCGCTTCGAACATGCCCCGCAGCCGGTCGGCGGCGATGCCGGGAACCACCCGGTCCAGCGACTGCCGGTTCACGTCCACCACCCAGACGATCTCGCCCATCTCGGCGATGCCCGGGTCGACGATGGCCTCCCAGACGGCCCCCTCGTCGAGTTCGGCGTCGCCGAGCAGCGAGTACTGGCGGCCCGCGCCCTGCGAGCCGCTGCTGTCGCCGGCGAAGCGGTCGTTCAGGTACCTGCGCGCTACCGCGCCCCAGATCGGCGCGGTCGCGCCGATGCCGACGGAGCCGGTCGAGTAGTCGACCGGATCAGGGTCCTTGACTCGGCTGGGATAGCTCTGCAGCCCCTTGAACGCCCGCAGCGTCGGCAGGTAGGACTCGTCGAGCTCGCCGAGCAGGTAGTTGATCGCGTGCAGCACNNAGGTCATGATCGAGACCATCGAGGCCGAGGACGCCTGGTGACCGCCGACCTTCAGGCCGCCGGGGTTGGGCCGGACCCGGTTCGCGTGGTGGACGATCGCCGTGGACAGCCAGAGCACCTGGCGCTCGATCTCGCCCAGGGTCTGGAGGTCGGTGGCTTCTTGCCGTAGCTCGGTCATGGGTGCATGAGAGCATGACGGCACGTCATGGCACAACTCGCGGCCAGCGAAATTCCTCCTGTGGGAGCCAGTAACAGCGCTCCTCGCCGTAGTCGGTGAAACCGGCCCGGAGCAAGATCGGCCCCGAGGTCTCGACGCGGCCCTGGACCAGGGCCAGCTCCGCGCCGTGGTCGCGGGCCAGCCGGAGCCGTTCCGCCAGGACGGCGCGGTAGCTGCCGCGGCGCCGGAAGGCCGGCAGCGTGACGGCACCCCACAGCTTGGCTACCTCGTCGTTCAGCGTGGCCCCGCCGGTGCAGGCGGGCGCACCGTCTACGCAGGCCAGCACGCGGAAGTTGGTCCAGGTGGCGAGATCGCGGAGCGCCTCGGCGAGATCTCGGGCGCCGCTGGCCTTATCCGGCTCCTTGCGGCCCCAGCCGCGCACGGTGACCTGCGAGGCCATCCGGAACGTCCGCTCGTCGCCGACCAGCTCCACGCTCACGTCGGCGGGAACACCGAGCTCGGGCAGGGGTTCGGTCAGTTCGCGGGCCAGGATCTGCACGGTGTCGATGCGCTTGCCGCCCTGGGCGCGCAGCTGTTCCTCGGTGTCGTGCGGCCGGCTGGCGGCCGATACCCACCAGGCCACGCCGAGCAGGCCCCAGCCGCGGACGTACGCGAGGACCTCCTCCACCAGCTCGCCGACGGGCCGGCCGCTGCGCGACCTGGTGACCTGGGCGGCCGGGAAGGAGGGGTCGAGCGCCCAGTCCGGGTAGCGGATCAGGCGGTAGTCATCCGTCCGGACCTCGATGGCGTCGTCGGGCTGCCACTCCATCAGGGTCGCCGCGTCCAGCACGCGCTGCGGTGTCCAGGGGCTCAACGCCTGACCTCCTTCTTCTGGTCCGTGTTCGGTCTTTTCTTTCTATCCGAACGGGCCGTGGTGATCCCGCCATGGCCCTGCGTGCGGATGACGGCGGTCGCCGCGGCGCTGACCGCGGCCGCGGCGGCCAGCGCGCCGGCCAGCCCGAGGGCGAGCAGGGGCTGGCCGGACGCGAACCCGGCCAGGGCCGCCCCGGCCGCGGCGCCGCCGTTCATGATCGAGTTGAGCCAGGCCTGGGTCTCGGTGCCGCCGTCGCGGGGCGCGGCGCTGGCTGCCGCGCCGAACAAGGTGGCCAGCGTCGGACCCAGGCACAGGCCGGCCAGCGGCGCGGCGACGGCCAGCAGCGGGGGGTACAGTCCGGCCGCGGTGAGCAGGGCGAGCCCGCCGGTGTAGCCGGCCAGCAGCCGGGGCAGCCGCCGGTACTGATGCTCGGCACTGGAGTCCGCGCTTCCCCGGGCGCCGAGCAGGAGGCTGCCGAGGATGCTGCCGATGGAGACTTCGGCCAGCAGCGGGCCCGACGCCCACAACGCGTGGTGGTGCCGGACGTAGGAGGTGAGGGCGACTTCCGTCGCGCTGAGGGCGGCGTTGGCCAGCGCCGCGGTCACCAGCAGGTCGCGGAGCGCGGCGGACCGGAGCGGGCCGAGCCGGGCACGCGGAGGGCGGGGCCTTTGCGGGCGGCTGGCCTGCCTGCCGATGATGATCACGGCGACGCCGGTCAGCGCCAGCATCAGGCCCAGGGCCGCGGCCGGGGCGATGCCGGTCGCCAGGGCGCCGGCCACCACCGGGCCGGTGATGTAGGCGAGGTCGAAGACGGCGGCGTCCAGCGCGAAAGCGGTCTGCTTGAGCCGGGCCTCCGCGCGCGCCGCCCACAGGCTGCGCATGCCCGGGCTGAGCGGCGGGTTGAGCAGGCCGGCCAGCGCCGCCGTGCCGACGAGCAACCCGGCCGGGCCGCGGGACAGCGCGCTGGCGAGCAGGCCCAGCAGGGCCAGCGCGTAGCCGATCCCGCCGACGGTGGCGACCGGGATGAGCCCGCGCCGGTCGGCCAGCCTGCCGCGCAGCGGGGCCGTCACCGCCTGCCCGAGCGTGTAGCCGGCCACCACCAGGCCCGCCACCGTCATGGACGCGTGCTGGGCCGCCACCAGCAGCAAGGTGATGGTGATCATGCCCTGGGGCAGCCGCGCGCAGACATCCGCGAGCGCCAGCCTGCGCAGCGCCGGCTCGGCGAACAACGCGCGGTACGGGGAACGCACGTTAAGCGAATGTATCAGCGCGGCGCCGGGCCCCCTGGTTTCCGGCCTGCGTCTTCCGCTAAACTGCATACAGTTTGAGGTGGACGCGACGGGAGAACATGCCATCGCGATGGGCGCGACCTGACGAACAGGGAGAACTGATGGGCAGGGCAACGGCCGCGATCGTCGGCCCCGGCAACATCGGCACCGACTTGCTGGCCAAGCTGCAGCGCAGCGAGCACGTCGAGGTGCGGTACATGGTCGGTGTGGACCCTTCATCGGATGGGCTGCGTCGGGCCGCCGAGCGCGGCGTCGAGGCCTCGGCGGGCGGCGTGGACTGGCTGCTGGACCGCGATGAACTGCCTGACCTGGTGTTCGAGGCCACATCCGCACGGGCGCACCTGGCCCACGCGCCCCGGTACGCCGAGGCGGGTATCCGGGCCGTGGACTTGACCCCGGCGGCGTTCGGGCCGTTGGTATGCCCGCCGGTGAACCTGCACGAGCACCTGAGCGCACCGAACGTCAACATGATCACCTGCGGCGGGCAGGCCACCATCCCGATGGTGGCCGCGGTGTCCTCGGTCACGCCGGTCCGGTACGCGGAGATCGTCGCCTCGATTGCCTCGAAGTCCGCCGGGCCGGGCACCCGGGCGAACATTGACGAGTTCACCACCACGACCGCGCGGGCGATCGAACGGGTGGGCGGTTCGCAGCGCGGCAAGGCGGTCATCATCCTGAACCCGGTCGAGCCCCCGATGATCATGCGTGACACCGTGTTCTGCGCCATCTCCCCCGACGCATCGCAGGATGCGATCACAGCTTCGGTGCACGCGATGGTCGCGGAGGTAGCCCGGTACGTGCCCGGCTACCGGCTGCGGGCCGACCCGCAGTTCGACCCTCCGGCGGACGACTGGTCTGGCTGGGCCCGGGTCGCGCTGTTCCTCGAAGTCCAGGGCAACGGCGACTACCTGCCAGAGTGGGCGGGCAACCTTGACATCATGACCGCCGCGGCGGCCCGGGTCGGGGAACTGCTCGCAGTCGCGTCGCTGCCCGCGGGGGTGAGGGCGTGAACCCCCGGGCACGGGACCTGCGTATCACCGACTCGACGCTGCGGGACGGGTCGCACGCGATGCGGCACCGCTTCACCGAAGACCAGGTCCGGGCGGTGGTTCACGCGCTGGATGGCGCCGGGGTGGAGGTCATCGAGGTGTCGCACGGCGACGGGCTCGGCGGCGCCTCGTTCAACTACGGCTTTTCCGCGGTGGACGAGATCGCGCTGATCCGCGCGGCCGTCGCCGAGGCGTCGGCGGCGAAGATCGCGGTGCTGCTGCTGCCCGGCGTCGGCACGGTGGACGACCTGCGCGACGCGCACGCGGCGGGCGCGTCGGTGGCCAGGATCGCGACGCATTGCACCGAGGCGGACGTCTCGGTCCAGCACTTCGGCGCGGCGCGGGACCTCGGCATGGAGACGGTCGGGTTCCTGATGCTCTCGCACCGGCTGGATCCGGCCGGGCTGGCCAGGCAGGCCAGGATCATGGTCGACGCGGGCGCGGAATGCGTCTACGTGGTGGACTCGGCCGGGGCGCTGGTGCTGTCCGACGCCCAGGCCCGGGTGCAGGCGCTGGTCGGTGAGATCGGGTCGCAGGCCCAGGTCGGCTTCCACGGGCACCAAAACCTGTCGCTGGGCGTGGCGAACTCGGTCCTGGCCTACCAGGCCGGCGCCACCCAGATCGACGGGGCGCTGTGCGCGCTGGGCGCCGGCGCGGGCAACGCGCCGACCGAGGTGCTGGCGGCCACGTTCTCCCGGCTGGGCATCTCGACCGGGGTCGACCTCGACAGCGTGCTCGCCGCGGCCGAGGAGGTGGTGCGGCCGATCATCCCGCGGCTGCCCTGGATAGACAGGTCCTCGGTGGTGCAGGGGTACGCCGGGGTCTACTCCTCTTTCCTGCTGCACGCGCAGCGCGCGGCGATGCGCTACGGCGTCCCCGCGCACGCGATCTTGCAGCGCGTCGGCGAGGCCGGCTACGTCGGCGGCCAGGAAGACATGATCATCGACATCGCGCTGCAGCTACAGGAGGAGAGCCTGGCCCCGGCGGGAACGTGAGCGCGGGTTAAGGTGGCCGGGTGACCGACACAGACGCTGTAGTCGAGCGGATATTGACGGGCTACGACACCATCACGGTGGTCGGCGCGAGCAGGGCGGCGGCCAAGGCGGCGCGCTCGGTGCCGGCGCACATGCAGCGGCACGGCTGGCGCATCATCCCGGTCAACCCGCACGCCGAACAGATCCTGGGCGAGCCGGTCTACCGGACGATCGGCGACGTCCCGGAGCAGGTGGGCCTGGTCGACGTGTTCCGGCCGCCGTGGCAGGCACCGGACATCGCGCGGCAGGCGGTCGCGGCGGGCGCCACCGCCCTGTGGCTGCAACTGGGCATCGCGTCGGCGGAGGCGCGGGCCATCGCCGAGGCGGCGGGGCTGCTCTACGTGGAAGACCGTTGCCTGATAATCGAGCAGCGCCGCCTCGGGCTGGAAGCACCCCGGGCCTAGCCGCGGCCGGGGCGGCCGATCCAGACGGACTTGATGTTGCAGAATTCGCGGATGCCCTGAACTGAGAGCTCCCGGCCATGACCGGAGGTCTTGACACCGCCGAACGGCAGCTGCGGATACGAGGTCACGTTGCCGTTGATGAAGACCATCCCGGCCACGAGATCCCGGATGAACCGGCTCCGCTCCTGCTCGTCGTTGGTCCAGGCGTTCGCGCCGAGCCCGAACTCGGTGCCGTTGGCGAGTTCTAGCGCCGCGTCGATGTCCGGGACCCGGTAGAGGGTGGCCACCGGGCCGAAGACCTCCTCGGTGTGCACGCGCATTTCTTCAGTGATTTCGGCCAGCACGGTCGGCGGGTAGTAGAAGCCGGGGCCCTCGGGGACCGCGCCCCCGCACAGCACCTTCGCCCCGTTGGCCACCGCATCGGCGACGAGCATTTCGACGTCATCGCGCTGCTGCTCGGACGCCAGCGGGCCCACATCGGTGCCCTCCAGCATCGGATTCCCGACGACCTTGCCCGCCATCTGCTCGGTGAACAGGCGCTCGAACTCGGAGTAGACCGCCTCGTGGACGATGAAGCGCTTGGCCGCGATGCAGGACTGGCCGTTGTTCAGGACGCGCGCGACGGCGGCCACCTGGGCCGCGGCGCGCAGATCGGCGGAGGGCATGACGACGAAGGGGTCGCTGCCGCCGAGCTCGAGGACGACCTTCTTGATCTCGCTGCCGGCGATAGCCGCCACCGACTGCCCGGCCGGCCCGGACCCGGTGAGCGTCGCCGCCGTCACCCGGCGGTCACGCAGGATCGCCTCGACGCGCGCGGAGCCGACGAGCAGAGTCTGGAAGGTGCCGTGGGGAAAACCCGCCCGGGCGAACAGGTCCTGCATGAACAGGGCCGTCTGCGGCACATTCGAGGCATGCTTGAGCAGCCCGACGTTACCCGCCATCAGGGCCGGGGCGGCGAACCGCATGGCCTGCCACAGCGGGAAATTCCACGGCATGATGGCCAGCACCGGTCCGAGCGGCTGATAGCTGACGTAAGCGTCCTGCGCCCCGACGGCGCTGGCGTCGGCGGGCTCGTCGGCCAGGAACCCGGCGGCGTGGTCGGCGTAATACCGGCAGGCGGTAGCGCACTTGGCGACCTCCTGCCGGGCCGCGACCAGCGTCTTGCCCATCTCGGTCGTCATCATCGCCGCGATCTGGTCCTGCTCGGAATCGAGGATCCCGGCCGCCCGCCGCATCCACTCGGCGCGGTCGTCGAACCCGGTCAGGCGGTAGCTGGCGGCCGCGGCGGCGGCTGCCGCCAGGGCGCGCTCCAGGTCCGCCTCGCTCATTTCGTCGTAGGTCTTCACGGTCTCCCCGTTGGCGGGGTTGACGGTGGCGATGGCCATGGTCTCCTCCTTCACGCCGCGGCATCATTACCGCGGCGGCTCTACGTCGCCTTGCCCGGATCGCGCTGGCCCACACCTGACACCGCGGCCCTGGGGGTGGCGCGCTCGATCGCGGGCCAGCCGACGTCGGCGTCGTATTCGGCTTGCTCGGCCTTGCCGCCGCCGTGCAGCCCGAACAGCCGCTTGGCGAACAGCAGGTAGGCGACGACGGCCAGGTTGAGTACCAGGGCCAGCACCTTCAGCCCTGACACGCCCTTGGTCAGCTCGTACACCTCGTAGGGCACGAAAATGATCGTCGCCAGGAACGTCAGGTACTCCGCCCATCGCTTGCCCAGCCAGAGCCCGACGGCCTCGGTACCCTCCATCACCGCGTAGACAGCGATCGCGACGCCCAGCAGGTACAAATTGGTGATGCTGACCGTGAACAGCGTCCGCAGCTCGTGCACCACGCTGTTGTTGCTGCTGACGACTGAGCCGCCCAGGCCGCCTTGCAGGTCGTTCAGGACCTTGGTGAAGGTCTCGTTCAGTGCGGCCCGGTTGTTGGCGAACAAAAGCACGGCCGACGCCAGCGCGCCGAAAACCAGGAAGTGGATCACGCGTTCCAGGGCGATCAGCCGCAGGATGTAGCGATCCCGCAGCGGCCTGCCCCGCAGCGGCAGCGTTACTTCGTCGCGGGGCGGAAGGTATTTCCTGCTGGGATGGGCCGGCGGGTTCAGCATGAGCCAGGAGTCGCAGCGCAGACAGCGGTACCAGCGCAGACCGTCCTGCTCCCGCACGACCAGCTCGTCTTCGGGCCGCAGCTCCGCCGCGTCCGTGCCGAGCAGCTCATGACCGTGCAGACCGCAGCCGATCAGCTCATACCGCAGCTTCGGGCGGAAGCGGCGCGTGTGCTCGGTTCCCGGCGGTGACACGTGGGGCGGCGGAGTGCTTGCGCTCATCGACACCCGCTACCCGTCATCCTGGGAGCCTAACAGCCGCCGGGGGCCAGTCCCGGATGGGCCGACGCGATGTGACATTGGTGCGGCTGCGGCCGCACCAATCACATCGCGTCGGTTCGGGCGCCCGGACTCTGCTTACCAACGCGGGGTTTTCTGGAAGCGGGGCTTCC
>PMST01000324.1 GCA_003168295.1 Actinomycetota bacterium | reverse complement strand
GCCCGCGAGGCCGCCCCGGTGCACCTGGCCGGATACGTCCGCGGCCAGTGGACCATCGAGAACAAGGTGCATTCCGTGAGGGACGTTACTTATCGTGAGGATTTCTCCCGGGTGCGGACCGGCCCCAGGCCGCGCATCATGGCCACCCTCCGTAACCTCGCCATCGGCCTCATCCGCCAGGCCGGCTATACCAAAATCGCTGCCACCATCCGCAAGGTCAAGCACGATAGCAGCCTGCTCCTAGCCGTCCTCGGCCTTAGCAACCCCTGATGACCAGCACAAAAGACTTTGCGGGACACCCTGAGGTCCCGCCCAGACTCTTGTCCTGAACTTCACCTCGGCTGGCGCCCTTGAGCAGAGTGTGGGTCCGCTACTGAACACGGCTCCCGTTCCGCTCCGCGTCGTCGGGCCCGTCTCCGATCTCAACTTCGATCCGACTTCCTATTTCTTCTTCCAGGATAACCGCCGCTGCTATTGGGTGCAGAGCACGAAATACTATTGGACGGGCAGCTTCTGGTCACCAGTGGTGCCCTCGGATCCGAGTACGGTGCCTTACCAGATCAGCTACGTGTTCCATCCCTTCTATCAGCCGTTCACCCGGCTATTCTGGAATCAGCTCTCCGGCGGCGGTTTCGACTTGCTCTACGATCCTGACCTGCAGCAGGTACCGGACACTATCGATCCGAGCTACTCCGAGGTCTTCAGCTTCCAGATCGGATACCAGCCGACCTGGAGGGTCACGTGGGACCTCGCGGACGCCAGTACGGCGCTGGCCTCGCCTATCTCGGCGTCCCAGACAACCATCACGGTCACGAACAACATCTGGGTCCCCTCGCCGGCCTTCTACGTCTTCGTCGGCTCGGAAATCCTCCTGGTCACCGCGGTCGGCAGCACCGATGACACATCGTGGACAGTCACGCGCGGCCAGCAGGGCACGTCGCCTGCCGCCGCACCGGGCGGTGCGGCGGTGACACCCACCGCGGCCAGCCAGGACCGCCAGTTCCTCGACTTCAGCTCGGGTGCGCCCTTCTCGGTCTACAACTGGGAGCTCTTCTACCACATCCCGCTCTATATCGCGCAACTGCTGAGCCAGAACCAGCAGTTCGAGGATGCCCAGACCTGGTTCCAGTACATTTTCAACCCCACCCGCCAGGGCAGCGACCCCGCGCCGCAGCGCTTCTGGATACCCAAGCCGCTGCACGATCTCACCAGCGCCAAGATACTGCAGCAGCAGATCAACAACCTCCTTGAGGCCGTCAACCAGGGGAATCCCGCTGCCGTCGCCGAGATCAACACCTGGCGCAATGACCCATTCAACCCGTTCGTGCTCGCCGACCAGCGCCCCGTCGCCTACATGAAGAGCACCGTCATGTCGTACCTGGACAACCTCATTGCCTGGGGCGACAACCTCTTCTCCACCGAATCACGGGAAGCGCTGAGCGAGGCGACCCTGCTATATGTCATCGCTTCGGAGATCCTCGGCCCGCAACCGGTGGCCGTGACACCGCCGCAGAGCGCCGACGAGTCCTTTGACCAGCTTGAGCCCTCCCTGGACGCTTTCGCCAACGCCATGGTCGAGATCGAGAACGTGATCGGCGGCGCTGGTAGCGGTGCGGGCGGTAGCGGTGCGGGCGGCAGCGGGGGCATTCCCGTCGCGCAGACCTTCTACTTCAAGATTCCGTCCAACGCGCAGTTGCTCGGGTACTGGGCCACCGTCGCCGACCGCCTCTACAAGCTGCGCCATTGCCAGAACATCGCCGGCGCGGCCCTCCAGCTGGCCCTGTTCGATGCACCGATCGACCCCGGCCTGCTGATCGCGGCCCAGGCCGCTGGCGTGGATCTCTCCAGCGTGCTCAGCGACGTCGCCGCTCCGCTGCCCAACTACCGCTTCACCTCCCTTTACCCGCAGGCGCTCGATTTCGTCAACGCCGTACGTGCCTACGGAGCCTCCCTGCAAGCGGCCTTGGAGAAGGCCGATGCCGGCGCCCTCGCGCTCCTGCAGAGCTCCACCCAACAGCAGCTGCTCACCGATGCGGACCAGATCTTCCAGTCACGGGCGGACCAGGCGCAGAATGCAATCGACGCGCTGAACCAGGGATTGGCGGTACTGCAGAGCACTTACGACTACTACTCCGGTCTTCCCCACCAGAACGAAGCCGAGGGGATAGCCGCTAGTCTTTCCCAGCTCGCCTTCCTGGTTAAACACGGGGTGCCAATTCTGAAGGGACTCGCGTCTCTATTTCACGCTGCGCCAAATGCGGGTGCCGGAGTCGCGGGAGCCGGCGGCACACCACAAGCCCAGGTAACCGAGGGCGGCAGCAATGCGGGGCATTCAACTGACAAGGGATCCCAGGTGGTAGCCGAGATCGTGAGCCTCATGGAGGACGGCGCCAAGCTCGCGACCGAGCAGGGGCGCCTGGACTATCGCTACGCGGACAACCAGCAGAAGGCCACCGAGGCCGAGCTAAAAATACAGCAGGCTAACACCCAGATCGCCGGCGCCGAGCTCGCGCTGCAGATCGCCGGGGTCGATCAGGCCAACCATCAGGAGCAGATCGACAACCTGCAGAAGCAGATCGACTTCCTCACCGACAAGTTCACCAGCGATAGCCTGTACGACTGGATGGTCGGCTCGCTCTCGGCCACCTATTTCCAGAGCTACCAGCTGGCCTACCAGATGTGCAAGCAGGTCGAGCGCTGCTATCAGTTCGAGCTCGGCATCCAGGACAGCTCGTTCATCCAGTTCGGCTACTGGGACAGCCTGTACAAGGGCCTGCTGGCCGGTGAAACCCTGAACCACGACCTGCGGCGCATGCAGGCCTCTTACCTGCAGCAGAACGCCCGGCGCTATGAGCTCAGCCGCTATGTCTCGCTCGGTGTGCTCAATCCCGCCGCCCTGCAGCAATTGCTCGTAACCGGCGCGTGCGACTTCACTCTGCCCGAATCGCTCTTCGACAACGATTATCCCGGCCACTACAACCGCCGGCTGACCCGCGTCAGCCTCACGCTGGTGTACCCCAGTCCAGGGAAATTCGACAACGTGAAGGCTACCCTTACCCTGGCCGCCAATCAGGTCCGCATCAACACTGATACCAGCTCCGGATACGCCGAGAACCCGGTCGGCTCCGATCCCCGCTTCATTTACAACTACGCTGCCGTGCCGCAGAAGATCGCAATGGGCAACGCCCAGGACGATCCGGGCCTGTTCATAACGGCAATCGCCAGCAACATCGCCGACCAGCGCTACCTACCCTTCGAGAACGCGGGTGCCATCAGTTCCTGGCACCTCGAAATGCCGCAGCTATACAACGAGGTCGACCTGTCGACCGTCGGTGACATCGTGCTGCACCTGTACTACACGGCTCTTGACGGCGGCGCCCCCCTCCAGCAGGCCGCACAGGCCAACAACGCTGCCAATCTGCCAACCTCCGGCATCAAGGTGTTCAGCGCGCAAAACGACTTCGCGGCGCCGTCGCCGACTGCCGCCAACCCCTACCCGCTGACGCCCTGGCAGGCCTTCCTCGCTACCGTGGCCGCCCCCGCCAATCAGACGCTGACCCTGAGCATCTCTCCGTCGAAGTTCCCGGCCTGGACGCGCGGCAAGACGATCTCGGTCACCTCCCTAGCCGTGCTCGCCGTCGCTTGGCCACCTGGCGACTTCGTGCTCGCCCCACAAGCGCCGCTACCGACCGCATCGGTCCCGATGACCCCAGTTGCCGGAGTGACTGAACCGAACGTTTGCGCGGCCACGATCGCCATGCCCGTCGACACGCCTCTGGGGACCTGGAGCTTCGAACTGCAGCAACAGGGCGCGCCGGACTTCCGCTCGCTAACCAAGAACGAGATCGGCGACGTCGTGCTGCTGGTGAGCTATGACGTCAGCTAATATGTCACCCGACCTGCCGCCGCTCGTCCAGCGCACTCTCCAGCGCCTGATCCGCGCCTTCGCCCCCGAGCGCATCGTGCTGTTCGGCTCCTACGCCAAGGGGATGGTCCACGACCGCAGTGATGTCGACCTCCTCGTCATCACCAGCCTCGGGGGCGACCCTGCCTTCCACCAGCGCCGTGCCCGCCAGTTGGCCGCCGACTGCTTCCCGCCCATCGATGTCGTCTTCGCTACCACCGCCGACGTCGCTAGCGCATCGTCCGCCAAGTCGCCCTTCCTGCTTTCCATTCTCGGCAGCGGCATCACCATCTACACCCGGCCTTGCCGATTAGCCGGCCGGGGACCCGTGACGTGCGCCAGGCGCGCCCGCGGTGCCGCCGCCGGGCATCGCGGGGAGGCTGCTCTGTTCCTCCCACGCCCACTCCATCCTCCCCCCACGCCCACCTAGGATGTAGGGGCACTACTCGGGAGGAGCCTGACCATGCCGGGAACTGAAAGCGTGCAGATTACTGGGCCGTCTGGTGATCGCTACGACGAGATCCTCACCCCGCAGGCCAT
>PMST01000430.1 GCA_003168295.1 Actinomycetota bacterium | reverse complement strand
TTCCACGTGATCGGGGTCAAGCCAGAGGGGCCCGGCGTCGTCTCGGTCTACATCGGCGGACGACAGCTTGACCGGCTCCCCGTGTCCGGCGGGCAGTTCTTCCTCTGGCACTTCCTCACCAGGGATATGTGGTGGCAGGGGCATCCCTACTCGCTGTCCGCCCTGCCCAGCAGGCATTACCTGCGGATAACGATCAAAGGACTAGGCGACCACAGCCGTGCGGTGGCCAGCCTGCGGCCAGGGACCCGGGTCGCCATCGAGGGCCCGTACGGCGCGTTCACCGGCCATGCCCGCACCTCGGAGGCCGTCCTGCTGATTGGCGCAGGGGTAGGCGTCACGCCGTTGCGCGCGATGCTGGAGGACCTGCCGAACTGGACGGACGTGGTGGTGGTGCTCCGCGCGTCCACCGTCGACGACCTGATCCACCGCCGGGAGGTGGCCGAACTGGTCTACCGGCTCGGCGGCCGGCTGTACGAGGTGGTCGGCCCGCGGGACCGGGTGCGGTTCGACGCGCACGCCCTGTCCAGGATTGTGCCCGACATCGCCGCCCGTGACGTTTACGTGTGCGGGCCGGGCGGGTTCAGCTCGGAGGTCGCCACGATCGCCCGTCGGCTCCGGGTGTCCAGTGAGCAGATCCACATCGAGTCGTTCGGGTTCTAGGAGGCGACTATGAAGAGGGCACCGATCGTCATCAGCGCCACCGTGGCCGGCCTAGCCGGAGTGCTGGCGTTCCACACCACGCCGGCCAAGCTGAGCCTGGGTGCGCTACCGACCGCGGGCGGCCAAACGGCCTCGTCTCCCGATCCGGCAGCGTCGCCCGGTCATCGGGCCGCAGCGGCCAAGCCGGCCAGGCGGACCGGCCGGACTGGCGGTGGAACGCGGAGCGCTGCCGCCCCGACCGCGCAGAGCGCGGCCGGCTCGGCCGTTAATTACAGCTACGGCGTCATATCGGTCAAGGTCACCGTGTCCGGGAGCAAGATCCTCAACGTCGGGGTCGCGTCGATCGACGACGGCGGGAACCCCCGCTCGGAATCCATCGACCAGCAGGCGATCCCGATCCTGGAGCAGGAAGCCATGCAGGCGCAGAGCGCTAACATCCAGGGAGTGTCAGGCGCGAGCTACACCAGCGCGGGCTTCACCCAGTCGCTGCAGTCGGCCTTGCACAGCCTGAGTTTCCAGTGACCCCGACGCGTCCGGTCCATCACCTCGAGAACGTGATGGGCACGATCGTCAGCATCGACGTGTATGCCTCCGGGGACGCGACCGCAGCCGAGATCGAGGAGGTCCGCCGGCAGCTCGTCCAGGCTAGGGCCATCCTGCAGCGCGCCGATACGGTGTTCAGCACCTGGCAGCCGGGCAGCGCGATCAGCCGACTGCGAGCGGGGGAGATCACGACTGCGGAGGCCCCCGCCGAGGTGGCCGACGTGCTGTCGCGGTGCGTAACCGCGCGGGAGCTATCAGGGGGCTGGTTCGATCCGTGGGCGATGCCTGGCGGGATAGACCCGACCGGCTTGGTGAAGGGCTGGGCGGCCCAGCAGGCGCTCGCGGCGTTCACCGCGCCGTGCATCGCCGGCGCAATGGTGAACGCGGCTGGTGACATTGCCAGTTACGGCGATCCGGGGACCGGCGAGCCGTTCCGGGTTGGCCTCGCTGACCCGGCCGCGCCGCGTCGGCTGGCCGAGATCGTCTCGCTCACGGGGGCGATCGCCACCTCGGGCAGCTACGAGCGCGGCGGCCACCTGATCGACCCGTACTCTGCGCGCTCGGCGGTGCGGGTCGGCTCGGCCAGTGTCACCGGGCCCGATCTCGCCCTGGCAGACGCTCTGGCCACCGCCCTCGCGGTGGCGGGCGAGCCCGGCTTGGCCTTCATCAGGCCGATCGACGGCCACGAGGCGCTGATCATCGGCCTCGACAGCTGCCGCCGGCGGACCGAGCATTTCCCGTTGACCGGGCCGCAGTTACCCGCTACCAGGCCAGATCATCGGCCGCCGGCATGGCCCGGGTGAGAGGTCGCCCCCTCATCCTGGCAACTTATGCTGTTGCTTCCATGAGACCTCCAGCAGAGCGCCGCCCAGCGGCGAAGTGGCGATGCGCCAGCGGCCACCGGTCGACCGCACGATGGAGTCGCCGATTGCCAGGCCCAGGCCGGCTCCGCTGCCCCGGTGCTCAGCGCGCTGGAACCGGTCGAAAAGTTGCGGCCGCTGTTCCGCTGGGATGCCGGGGCCGCTGTCCTCGACGGCGAGCGCCAGCCGTCCGCCCTCGGTTTTGACACTGATCCGGACCCGCCCATCCGGGCCCGCGTAGCGGCAGGCGTTGTCCATCAGCACGCCCATCAGCCGGTCGATCCACTCGGGCGGCGCGTTCGTCAGCGCCGGGCCGCTGCCGGTATCCACGGTGACTGCCGGGCCGATGGCACGGAACCTGTCCGCGCAGCTGGTCGCGAGGGTCGCCACGTCGACCGGCTCATGTCCGGGCGGAGGCGGCTCCGAGTCGAATCTCGCCAGCCAAAGCAGGTCATCGACGAGCCGACTGAGCCGCTCGCTCTCTGACCGGACCCGGATCAGCGAGTCTCGGTAGGCGGCCGCCGGGCGCCGGGCGCTGAGCGCCACGTCGACCTCGGCCCGCAGGACGCTGAGCGGAGTCCGCAGCTCATGTGACGCGTCGGCGGTGAACTCCAACTGCCGCCGCCGCGCCAGCTCGACCGGGGCGAGCGCCTGCAGGCCGACGACCAGCGAACCGCCGAACATGGCGAGCAGAAGTACCGGGCCGACGACGAGCTCGCCGTCTCTCAGCAGATGCAGGGTGTGCAAATCTCCGGCCTGGCTGATGCCCGCCACCAGCTCACCGGTCGGGTTCCGCTGGGCAAGCAGCCGGTATGTCCCGGCGGCCCCGAGATCCACGGTGACCGGGCGCCCCGGGGCGGGCAACGTCCCCAGCACGCTGGCAGGCAGCACCGGTGCGGCAGCCGACCACGCGGTGACCACGCGACTGCCGGCCGCCGTCCTGCCGACGATCCAGAGGTAGGCCGGATTCTCGTCTACGTCGCCATCCCCGTCGTCGTCCTGGCCCGAGCGCGAGTCACGGATCAGGTCGAGCGGGTCGTGCTGGGCGCTGGCGAGCATTTCGCCCAGGCCGGCGTCAGCCTGGCGGGTGAGTCGGGCCGACGCCAGCGCGAATATTACGACCGCCGCGATCGCGCAGACGCACGCGATCAGCAGCGTCGCGACTGCGGCGACGCGGAGGGCCGGCCCCGCCTTCACCGGGAGACGATCCGGTAGCCGACGCCGCGGACGGTCTCGATCCGCACTCGGACATCCGCCAGCTTGGCCCGCAGCCGGG
>PMST01000086.1 GCA_003168295.1 Actinomycetota bacterium | reverse complement strand
GCCGCCGGTCCCGCCGCCGCCGGTCCCGCCGCCCTTGCCGCCACCACCTTTGCCGCCGCCCTTGCCCTTGGTCGGCGACTTGGGCTGGACGACGACCTGGCCGTTGCCCATGCTGTTGAGCGGGCTGTCGGGCGAGACCGGGACGAAGTCGGTGACCGGGCCGAGGTCGGCGTGATCGAACGACATGTGCCAGGTGGACCCGGGAGCGTCCGCCCCGAACATCTCACCCGGGCAGCTCTGGCTACCGCCTTCCAGCCGGTAGCAGCTGCTCTGGCCGCCCATGGTGTCGCCGGTCGGGGAGATCGGGTTGAACACCGAGACGTAACCCGCCAGGCTCGGGGTGTAGCCCGCGAAGGCGGCGTACGGGGTACCGTCGTTGTTGGCTACGTTGGAGGTGCCGGTCTTGCCGGCCGCCTCGCGCCCGACCAGGCCGCCGATTTGCCCCGCGGTGCCGGTGGTCAGGACGCCCTGCAGGATGTAGTTCACGGCATCGGCGACATCAGAAGATATCGCCCGGTGGCAGTTGGCCGACGGCACCGCCATGGTGCCTCCGGTGTCGGTGGCGATCTTGTTGATCGCGACCGGCGAGCAGTACGTGCCCCGGGACGCGACGGTGGCGTAGGCGGCCGCCATGGACAGCGGCGAGACGTTGACCGAGCCGAGGGTGAAGGACGGGATGTTATCCGCGGAATCCTGTCCGGCGTCCGGGCTGAGCAGTGACGTCCCGTCGGCTCTGGTCATCCCCAGGGCGACGGCGGTGTGGACGACGTTGCACAGGCCGACCTTCTTCTCGAGCTCGGCGTAGAACACGTTGATCGAGTTAGTCGTGCCGGTGTAGAGCGAATCGGTCGACTTGCCGGGCCCTTCCGCGTTCGACACGTTGTACGCGCCCGCCATGCCCTGGTAGTAGCCGGCCGGGGCGCCCTGGCAGTTGGTGTAGCCGGTGACGGTGGTGCTGCCCGGTACGGTCAGCTGGAAGCCGAACGGGACGCCCTGGTTCAGCGCGGTGATGAGCGTGAACAGCTTCGACGACGAGCCGGTCTGGACCCCGGCGCTGCCCCCGTATTCGGTGTTCACCGCGTAGTCGATCTCGGTCTGGCCGTGGTTCGTCCCGTACGGCCTGTCCTCGGAGAGCGCCTCGATCTGGCCGGTACCCGGCTTCACCATGGCCTCGGCGTCCGCGTTGTGACCCGGGTTGTAGTAGCTGCTGCTGGACGGCACGACATAGTTCACCGCGTTGTAGGCGGCCTGCTGGTCCTGCTGGTTCAGCGTGGTGTAGATCCGCAGGCCGCCGGTGGCGAGGAGCTTGGCCCGGGCCATCGGGGTCTTGCCGTAGGCCGAGTCGTGCAGGAAGACCTCCTCCACGTACTGGCAGAAGAAGCCGGCCGTGCCCACCGAGCTGGCCTCGCAGCCGCTCTGCGGCTCCGACACCTTCAGCCCGAGCGGCTTGGCCTTGTCGATGAGGAACTGCGCCTCGGTGAGCCCGTTATCGGTCGTGGCCATCCGGGCCAGCACCGTGTTGCGCCGTTCGAGGGACACCCCGGGGTGCAGGATCGGGTCGTACTGCGTCGGGTTCTCCACGATGCCGGCCAGCGTGGCGGCCTGGATCACGGTCAGCTTCGACGCGGTCGTGCCGAAGTAGGTCTCGGCGGCGGTCTCGATCCCGTAGGCGTTGTAGCCGTAGTAGGCGTTGTTCAGGTATCCGGTCAGGATGGCCTGCTTGGACTGCTGGTGTTCGGCGGCCACCGCCATCCGCAGCTCGTTCAGCTTGCGGTTCAGCGTGTCAGCGTCTGCCGACACCTCGGCCTGGGAGTTCTCCGCCACCTCGGCCTGGAGCAGCAGGACGTTCTTGACGTACTGCTGCGCGATCGTGGAACCGCCCTGGACCGGCTTGTGCTGCAGGTCGTTCACCGCCGCCCGGATGGTGCCGCGCAGGTCGATCGCGCCGTGCTGCCAGTACCTGGAGTCCTCGATGGCGACGAGCGCGTTCACCATGTTCGGCGAGATCTGCTGGTAGATCACCGGCTGCCGGTCCCAGCCGAAGTACTGGACCACGCCGCCCTTGACGCCGCTGTAGGGCACGTCCACGCCGTACACGTACGCGAGCAGGCGGCCGTCCGAGTCCAGGATCTCCGACCGCTGGGGGAGTCCCTGGGCGGTCAGCGACAAGGTGGTGAACTTGTCCGCTTGGTTCCTGACCAGGACCCCGGTCGCGGCCACGACCGGGAGCACCATGGCCGCGGCCAGGACCCCGCCGACCGCTGCGAAGGTGACGAGGCGTCCAAGCACGCTCGTCCGGGTAAATATCTCACCGCGCTGCACGCGACTCAGGGTACGCCGAGATTGCAACTAGCTCGCGCTTGTACCGGACATACAGGCCGCGGACCTACCTAAATATGCATGGTTTTGGCCAACTACAGGTAAACAGGATTTCAGGTGCGAAGTTGTCATCACGTGCCACGAAGCCTCAAAAGTCACGGTCAGGGCATGGTTGCATCCGGAGAGTAGCTATTTACGGGATTTCATATAGCCCGTGAGAACTATTTAGTAAATGACCATGCCGGGGTCTTGGCATTACGGCCGGACTTCCGTAAGTTGCTGGATCACGAACAGATAACCGTGGTAGCGCGGCCGCACGCACTGACCCCGGGATCGCAACCCCATCGAGACGACCGTCCGAGTGTTCGTGCTGGACGGTCAAGAGGAGTGGGCACATGTGGATCACTGACTGGACCACACGCGCCGCATGCAAGGGAACCGACCCTGACGAGCTGTTCGTCCAGGGCGCAGCGCAGAATCGCGCCAAGCTGATCTGCCGGGGCTGCCCGGTGCGCACAGAGTGCCTTGCGGACGCGCTCGACAACGGGATCGAGTTTGGTGTCTGGGGCGGGATGACCGAGCGGGAGCGTCGCGCGCTGCTGCGTCGGCGGCCCGACGTGACGTCGTGGCGCGAGCTGCTTGAGCGCGCCCGCGACGAGTACGAGCGGCAGTCCATCGACGAGCTCGTGGCCAGCTGAGCACCGTAGCTCAGCCCGGCCGCCACCCGGACGGCGCAACCTAGCGAGCGGCAGCAATGCAGCTAAGCCGCAGCAACGCAGCTAAGGCGCAGGTCAGCAAGCGTAACTGATCAAAGGGGATCTCGCAGCTGTCCCGGCAGGGCTTACGAGCCCTGCCGGGACAGTATTGTCCCGATCGTGCGCAACCCGTCGAGGTCGTGGACATCTTCTGGCTGCGCGTCCACTTCGGCGACCGGAATCGCAGGATGTGCCGAGGTGAAATGCTCGGCCAGCCGCCGTTCCCGTTTGCTAAGGTGCATCCGCTCGGCGTGCATTCGCAACGCCGCCGCGGCGATATGGTAACGCGGACCCGTCGCATCCGTGCCGTTCGGGCCGTTCTGCGTTTCCAGGGTCTCGGCGGCGGCCAGGCTCCGTGCGGCGCTCAGCCGACCGGCCGGAGAGGTGTGCACCCGGTTGAGGATGAGCCCGGCGAGCGGCATGCGCTCGGCGTCGAGGCGCTCGACGAAGTAGGACGCCTCGCGTAGCGCGTCAGGTTCCGGCGCGGCCACTACGAGGAACGCGGTGCCGGGGGCCTGCAGCAGGCGGTACGTTGCCTCGGCGCGCTCGCGGAAACCGCCGAACATGGTGTCAAACGCGGTGACGAACGTCTGCGCGTCCTTGAGCACCTGCGCGCCGAGGATCTTGGTCAGCGCGCCCGTCATCATGGCGAATCCGGCGTTCAGCACCTTCATGTAGGACATGCCGGCTTTAGCCGGGACGGTCAGCAGCCGGATCAGCCTGCCGTCGAGGAACCGGCCGAGCCGCTGCGGCGCGTCGAGGAAATCGAGGGCGGAACGGCTCGGCGGGGTGTCGACCACGATGAGGTCCCACTCGTCGGAGTGCCTGAGCTGGCCGAGCTTTTCCATGGCCATGTACTCCTGCGTTCCGGCGAAGCTGGAGGACAGCGACTGGTAGAAGGGGTTCGCCAAGATCTGCGCGGCCCGGTCCGGGTCGGCGTGCGCCGCCACGATCTCGTCGAATGTCCGCTTCATGTCGAGCATCATCGCGTGCAGGCTGCCGCCGCTGCCCGCCTCCACCCCGTCGACCTGGCGCGGCGTGTTGTCCAGCGAGGTCAGGCCCATCGACTGAGCCAGCCGCCTGGCCGGGTCGACGGTGAGCACGCACGCCTGCCTGCCGCGTTCGGCGGCGCGCAGCCCGATCGCGGCGGCGGCCGTGGTCTTGCCGACGCCGCCGGAACCGCAGCACACGATGATCCTCGTCCGCCGGTCGTCGATGAGCCGGTCCATGTCCAGCCGTACCGCCTTCATGGTCAAGCCGCCCCCTGCTCCCTGAGCGTGGCGGCCAGCTGGTACAGGCTGGCCAGGTCGATACCCTCGGGGATCATCGGCAGCTCGTACCGCGGGCGTCCCGATGCCTTCAGTTCCTCGCGCTCCCGGTCCTGCAGCGCCACCTGCAACGCGTGCTCCTTCAGCTCCGTGGCCAGGTCGGCCGCCAGCCCGTGATTGTCGCTTATCCCGGCCGCCTTCAGGCCGAGGGCGAGCTCGGTGACGTCGAGGGATCCGCTGGCCGCGGCGGCCAGATCGGCGCGGTCGAGCATGGCCGGACGGGCCATGTTGATAAAGACACCGCCCGGCCGGATGGCGTCGCCGGTCAGCTCGCGCAGCTCCGCGATCCCGTCCAGGGTCTCCTGGACCGGCATCTCCTCGAGCGTCGTGACGAAGTGCACCGCGGTCTGCGGTGACCGGATGACCCGGCCCACCGTGTCCGCGTGCGTTTTTATCGGGCCCATCTTGGCCAGCCCGGAGACCTCCGTGCTGACGTTCAGGAAGCGGCCGATCCGGCCCGTGGGCGGCGCGTCCATGACGACCGCGTGGTAGACGTGACTGTCGTCGCGCCGGTCCACCCGCCGCCGGGCCGCCTCGGTGGCCTTGCCGGTGACCAGCACGTCGGACAGGCCAGGGGCGATGGTGGTGGCGAAGTCCACCACGCCGAGCCGGGTCAGCGCCTTCCCGGTGCGGCGCAGGTTGTAGAACATCTCCAGGTAGTCGAGCAGCGCGCCTTCCGGGTCGACGGCGAGCGCGTACACGTCGCCGGCCTGCCCGGCGCCCTGGGCGTTTTGCGGGGCCAGCCCGATCGCGACCTTCCGCTCCTGGTAAGGAAGCGGAGGACAGTCGAAGAGCCTGGCGATGCCCTGCCTGCCCTCGACCTCGATCAGCAGGATCTTGCGCCCGGCCGAGGCCAGGGCCAGGGCCAGAGCTGCGGCCACCGTGGTCTTGCCGGTGCCGCCCTTGCCGGTGACCACGTGCAACCGCACGCCGTCCCAGTCGGTATCCCTCGTGGTCATGCCGTTGCTGCCTCCGGTTCGTTCCTCCCAGGAGGCTATCTCCGCCCGAATACCTTATGGTTCGGTGGCCTCAGGTAGCGTGCGATCCTTTTGTCACTACGCTGGGGTCTTAGGAAGAGAGGTGATCCCGGTGGGCGCAGTTGTTGCCGTCATCGTGATCCTGGTCATACTCGGGATAATCGCGGCTACGCGCACGTTCAAAGTGGTGCAGCAGTACGAGAAAGGCATCATCTACCGGTTCGGCCGGGTCTTGCCCGAGATTCGCGGCCCCGGGCTGACCATCATCCGGCCGGTCGGTGACCGGATGGCGAAGGTCAACATGCAGATCGTGGCCATGGCCGTGCCCGCTCAAGAGGGCATTACCAGGGACAACGTGAGCGTCCGGGTGGACGCGGTGGTGTACTTCCGGGTGGTCGACCCGATCAAGGCCACTGTGAACGTGCAGAACTACATGTTCGCCATCTCGCAGCAGGCGCAGACCTCGCTGCGGTCGATCATCGGCCAGTCCGAGATGGACCAGCTGCTGGCCGAGCGGGAGACGGTTAACCGGGAGCTGCGCCGGATCATCGACGAGCCGACCGAAGGCCCGTGGGGCATCCGGGTGGAGCGGGTGGAAATCAAGGACGTCTCGCTGCCCGAGGGCATGAAGCGCTCCATGTCGCGGCAGGCCGAGGCCGAGCGTGAGCGGCGCGCCAGGATTATCACCGCCGACGGTGAGTACCAGGCGTCCAAGCGGCTGGCCGCCGCGGCCAACGTGATGTCACGGGACCCGGCCGCGCTGCAGCTGCGGCTGCTGCAGACCGTGGTCGAGGTGGCGGGCGAGCGGAACAGCACCCTGGTCATGCCGATCCCGGTCGAGCTGCTCAGGTTCTTCGAGAAGATGGCACCCGGTCCGGCCGCTCCCGAGCCCGAGCCGGTCGCCGAGCTCGATGACCTCGGCGACGCGGAGGTAGCGGCGGCCGAGGCGGCCATCTCGAACGTGAAGGTGCCCGAGCTCGAGGAGTCGTCCATCCCGCCGGTACCCGAGGTGCCCGAGGTGCCCGAGGTCGCGAACGCCGTTACCCCCGGGGTGGATGAGGTCACCGCCCCCGGCGTGGCGCAGGAGGACAAGGCGTAAGGTCAGTCCATGCCGAAATGGGAGTACGCGACGGTGCCGTTGCTGGTGCACGCGACCAAGCAGATCCTCGACAACTGGGGTGACGACGGTTGGGAGCTGGTCGCGGTGATACCAGGCCCCAACTCCGAGCAGCTGGTCGCCTACCTGAAGAGAGAAAAACCGTGACCGGCCCGGCCGAGCGGCTGGCCGCGCTCGGGCTGACGCTGCCGCCGGTCGCGGCCCCGGTCGCCGCCTATGTGCCCGCGGTGCGGGCCGGCGGGTTCGTGTACACCTCCGGGCAGCTGCCGACGGTAGACGGGAAGCTGCCCGCCGTCGGCAAGGTGGGCGGTGAGGTCAGCGCGCCGGAGGCGGCCGGGCTGGCCCGCACCTGTGCGCTGAACGCGATCGCAGCGGCCGCGGCCGCCGCGGGCGGCCTCGACGCGATCCGCCGGATCGTGAAGGTCACCGGCTTCGTGGCGAGCGCGCCCGGCTTTAGCGGCCAGCCGCAGGTGGTGAACGGGGCCAGCGAGCTGCTGATCGAAGTGTTTGGCGAGGACGGCAGGCATGCCCGCAGCGCGGTCGGGGTGGCCGAGCTGCCGCTGAACGCGCCGGTGGAAGTCGAGCTGATCGCCGAGATCCGCAGCTGAGCCGCACCGGAACGATCCGCTTGGAGCGAGTCCCGTGAAGCGAGCCCTCGTGAGCGAACTGGAGTGAACGAGCCCCGGATGACCGGCGCCCGGGTCACGGTGCCCGCACCGCTGGCCGAGCGCGCCCGCGAGCTAGCGGCCGGGCGTCTCACGCCCGCGGTGCCCGCCGACGCCGCGACCGTCATCCTGCTGCGCCAGCGTTCCGGTGTCGAGGCGTACCTGCTGCGGCGGGTCAGGGCCCTGGATTTCGCGCCGGGCGCCTGCGTGTTTCCGGGCGGTTCCGTCGACGCTGAGGATGCCGATCCGGACGTCGGGTGGGCCGGGCCGTCGCCCGCCGACGTCGCTGACCGGCTGAGCACGTCCCCGGAACGAGCCCGCGCCCTAGTCTGCGCCGCGGTCAGGGAAACGTTCGAGGAATCGGGCGTGCTGCTGGCCGGCCCCTCCCCGACGGCCCTGGTGGACGACAGCGCCGCGCTAGCCCGGGACCGGCACGCGCTGCTGGAGGGAACGACGTCCTTCGGTGAGCTGCTCGGCCGCCGGGGCCTGATGCTGCGGGCCGACCTGCTCGTCCCGTGGACCCGCTGGCTCACCCCGGAGGCGTCGCACCGCCGCTTCGACACCTGGTTTTTCGCCGCCGTGCTGCCGCCGGGGCAGACCGCCGCGCTGGCGGCACCCGCGGAGCGCCAGGACCACGCGGAGGGCCAGGACCACGCGATGCCCGGTCACGGGGAGTCGGACCAGGGCACCTGGCTGCGGCCGGCCGGGGCGCTGGAGTCGGCCCGGACCGGTGAGATCGCCCTGCTACCGCCGACCGCCGTGACCCTCGGCGAGCTCGCCCAGTACGACACCGTGGCCGCCGTCTTGGCCCAGCACCGGACGATGACCATGCGGATGCCCAGGGTGATGATCGACGGGGACCAGGCGTGGCTGGCCATGCCCCCGCCCGAGCCGCCCCCGGGCCAGCCGGGGGAGGGCCAGCCGTGAGCATCGACGGATTCCGGACCCTGCGGGCGACCTGTCTGCTCGCCCCCAATCCCTCGCCGATGACACTGGACGGAACGAATACCTGGCTGATCGCCGAGCCGGGCTCGTCCTCGGTCGTGGTCATCGACCCCGGCCCGGACGATGAGGGACACCTGCGCCGGGTGTACGCCGAGGCGACCGCGGGCGACCGGCGGGTGGCCAGGATCGTGCTCACGCATGGGCACTCGGATCATTCCGGCGGGGCGGCGTGGTTCGCCGAGCTGACCGGAGCCCCGGTGCAGGCGGCCGACCCGGCGCGTCAGCTCGGCCCGGAAGGGCTGGCGGACGGCGACGTGATCACGGCGGCCGGCTGCGAGCTGCGGGCGGTTGCGTCCCCCGGCCACTCCGCGGACTCGGTGTGCCTGCTGCTGCCCGCCGATAACGCCATGTTCACCGGCGATACCGTGCTCGGCCGCGGAACCACGGTCATCGCCACCGACGGCAACCTCGGTGACTACCTGCGGACGCTGGAGCAGCTGCGCGACCTGACCGAAGACCGGCAGGTGGGCCTGCTGCTCCCCGGACACGGCCCGATGCTCGCCGATCCGCTCGGCACCCTGGACTACTATCTCGCGCACCGGGCGGAACGGCTCGACCAGGTCAGGTCGGCCGTGGCGGCCGGGGCGAAGACGCCCGCCGAGATCGTGGCCATGATCTATACCGACGTCGACCCGTCCGTCTGGCCGGCCGCCGAATGGTCCGTCCGGGCCCAGCTCGATTATTTGGGGGGTGCCTAGCGGGCGCGTTTGCGCAGGCGCTCGGCGTCCAGGATGAGCACGGAGCGCGCCGAGATCTGCAGCCAGCCGCGCGCCGCGAAGTCGGCCAGGGCCTTGTTGACCGTCTCCCGGGAAGCCCCGACCAGCTGGGCCAGCTCCTCCTGCGTCAGATCGTGATGTACGTGCAGGCCGTCGCGTTCCTGCTCGCCGAACCTGTCGGCCAGGTCGAGCAGGTTCTTCGCCACCCGCCCGGGGACGTCGGTGAAGACCAGGTCGGCCGTCACGTCGTTGGCCCGCCGCAACCGCCGGACCAGGGCCTGCAGCATGTGCATGGAGACCTCCGGCCGCTCAAGCAGCCACGGTCGCAGCGCATCGTGGGCGAGCGCGGCGAGCGTCGCGTCGGTAACGGCACTCGCGCTCGACGTCCGCGGCCGCGGGTCGAACAGCGAAAGCTCACCGAACATCTCACCGGGCCCCAGCACGCTCAGCAGGTTCTCCCGGCCGTCCACCGCCGCCCGGGTGAGCTTCATCTTGCCGTCGAGCACCACGTACAGGCGATCTCCGTCCTGCCCTTCAAGAAAGAGGTGCTCGCCGCGAGACAGCTTGACCTCTGACGTATGCCGGCGGAGCGTTCGTGCGCTTTCGTCGTCGAGCCCATTGAAAAGCGGTGCCCGCCTCAGCACTACTTCGGCGTCCTCCACCAGTCCTCCTTGCTGGCTCCGGGCCTCCAGCCACTCGGCAGGCAGGCAGGCAGGCCAGCGATAGTTTCCAACCGTCCCTATAAGTGTGGATCATCCCGGAGGGTGCGATGTGCTCGGGATCACATGACGAGCTGCCGGGGCGGCAATAGCGACGAGACTAACATCACATCAGGAGATTCTCTAACTACGTTCCGTAGTCACAGGCGCCGGGGGGCGTGAGGCATACGGTTTCGGGGGGGCTAGGAGCTTGAGATTTCCACGAGGCTTCGGGGGTGTGGCCGGCCGGAGGATCCTCGCGTTTAGGGATCCCCGCCGGTTCTCCGATCCCGGTCGGCCGGGCGCCGGGCGCCTGCGCCTGCGGGTGCTGCTGGGGTGTACTCTGCTCGCCGCGGTCAGCCTGTCGGCCGCGGTCACCCTGTCCACCGCGCCGCCGCGATGGCAGCTGGCCGGCAACTCGGGGCCGCCGACCCAGGCGCAGATCAATGCGGCCGAGAAGCAGGTCAGGCAGCATCAGGCCGCGCTCGGCGCGGAGCAGGGAAAGCTGTCAGCCGCCAGCACGATGCTCGGCAGGCTGCAGACCCAGGCCGAGGTGCTGACCGAGCGCTATGACGAGGTCCAGGTCAACGAGCAGCGGGCCGCGTCGGCCTACCAGGTGACCGAGGCCAGGCTCAGCCAGGCCCGGCAGCGAGCGGACGCCAGCCAGAGCGCGCTGGCCGGCCTGGCGGCTCAGGAGTTCGAGTCCGGCGGCGGCTTCGACTCGCTGACGGCGATGCTCGGCGACGCCAACGGCCCGCAGGCCTACCTGAACCAGGTCGGGCTGGGCCAGGTCCTGGCCCAGTCAGGAACGGACACGCTGGCGGCGGACCAGGCCAACGACGCGGTGGCCAAGGTGTTCCGGACTCAGGCCGGCGACCTGCTGGCCGCCCAGCAGGCCGACCTGCGGGCCGCGAACGACCTCAAGCTTGCCATCCGGGCCGCTGTGGCCAGGCAGACCGCCTTCGTAGCATCGACCAAGGACAGCCGGAACAAGATCGCCGGGGAACTCGCCAGCGCCCAAGCGCACGAGTCGGCCCTGCAGGCGGCCCGGCAGGCCG
>PMST01000054.1:2404-2781 GCA_003168295.1 Actinomycetota bacterium | reverse complement strand
GCGCCAGCCACCGGACGATCGCCCTGGACGAGGCCGGCACCCGCAGGCTCGTCGACCAGGCCGTCAGGCAGACGGTCGAGCAGCTGCGGCACCAGTTCACCGAGCAGCGCCGCAGCGACTCCCGCGCCCGCACCGGCCCGGGCTGGCGGCTGGGACGGGCGCTGTTCACCTACGCCGACGGACGCCCGATCCGGCCCGAGTACCCCACCCACCGATTCCACGTGCTCATCCAGGAACTGGACCTGCCGCCGATCAGGCTGCGTCCCTGTGACCCACATCCCGGCCGCGGTCACCGCGTCCGGCTACCGCCAGATGTGAGTTCACGCAGCTCAAAGCCCGGTAACGCAAGGGACCTGGGTTCCTCGCGCGGGCGTGCC
>PMST01000054.1:0-2392 GCA_003168295.1 Actinomycetota bacterium | reverse complement strand
GCACATGCCGGGAGCTGCCATTTTGTCCGCTCGCCGGAATCCGCGGGGCGCTACGGATACCGGGTGCTGCCGGGGCGTTCCGGGGGCATCCGAGCAAACGTGGAGCGAACGTCTACGGACATAGGTCTAGACCATTGTGTCGAGGGTATCTTGGTTGAGGCCGTGCGCGTGCCAGGTGATCGGCCGGTCGCGCCACTACGCCTGCACTAGGGGCATGTCCCCTCGAGGTTCGTGTCGGCGGGCACCAGCAAAACCTCGCCTGTCAGCCCGGCCCGTTCAAGGCGCTCGACCAGCGCGTCGGCCGAGATCGGCCACGGGTGCCATAATGGGCGAACGCGAGGCGGTATCGCCGCTGTAGCCATTGATGTCGCGCATAGCCTTGTCGATGCTGGCCCGTTTGTTCGCCTGTTGCCGAGTGGAGTCGAGGCGCCGACCGTCACCCCGCCGATGGTTTAAGACCGGAGCCGGACAGGGCGGAGCCGGTGACGATGATCTCCTCCCCGGACATGTACCTGTGGGACCAGTCCACCGGAGCGCTGTGGCTGTGGCAGGTCACCGGCCTGTCCGGCCAGTCCGCCAGCTGCGGCGCGAACTACCTTGCCTCCCCGATCACCTACACCAACTGCACCGCGACCCTGAACGTCACCGCCACCAACCTCGGCGCCGACACCACCGCCGGCAGCTGGAACGACGGCACCTCGCTGACCACCCTGCAAGCCGCCGACATCACCGGCAACCCGGGCGTCATCGCCGTCACCAGCACCGGCCAGGTCCAATCCTGGGAGCTCACCGGCTCCACCTTCGCCCAGGTCAACGCCACCGGCAGCGCCCAGACCCTGCAGACCGCCGACCACACCTGGCTCCTCAACAACGCCTCAACCGGCGCCGCGGCCACCGCCGCCGACACCCCCGGCGCGAACGCCAGCGGGCCCGAGACCGAGTACGACCTCAGCCAGGGCACGACCTCCGAGCAGCCCACGTGGACCACCGGCGACCTGTTCAGCCCGGACCTCAGCTTCAACGGCACCAGCGACTACATGAACACCGCCGCCGGGGCGGGAGTCACCCCGAGTGACAACTTCACGATCTCGGCCTGGGTCAACCCGTCCGCCCTCGGTGGCACCATCCTTGACCAGAACGGGCCGACCTCCTACTCCACGTTCAAGGTCGGGTCCACCACCACCGGCACCTGGTACCTGTCGGTGTTCACCAGCGGGACCAGCTACGACACCGTGGACGCCGGCACCGCCAGGACCGGGCTGTGGACGAACCTCGTGGTCACCTTCAACGCCTCCACCGACCTGTACAAGCTCTACGCCAACGGGATTGAGATCGGCGAGATCTACGACACCTCCCCGCCGACCTCGGGCGGCCGCTTCGGCATCGGCTCTCAGCAGGTCAACGGCGCCGCGACCAGCTTCTACGCCGGGCAGATGGCCGACGTGCAGATGTGGGACTCCCTCGCGGTTCCCGTCCAGACGACCGCGCCGGCCAGCGCGTTCGTCCCGATCGACCCCGAGCGCCTCATGGACACCGAATCCGCCTACAAGGTCGGCGCGGTGACCGGGCCGGTCGCAGCAGGGGCCACCATCACCGTGCCGATCGCCGATGAGGGCGATACCACCGGCGCGCCGTTCAGCGACCCCGACATCACCGCCGTCGCCGTCGCGATCACCGTGGTCTCCCCGGCCGGCGGCGGTTTCCTGACTGTCTTCGCTGACGGCTCGGACCGGCCCGACACGTCGACGATGAACTACGTCACCAGCGTGAACATCACTGAAGACGAGATCATCCCCGTCGGCCCCGACGGCAAGATCGCCATCAACGTCAACGGTGCCGCCACTCAAATCGTGGTGGACGCGACCGGGTACTTCACCACCAACCTGCAAGCGACCAACGCCAGCACCTACACCCCGCTGGCGAACTCCAGCCGTGTTCTGCTCACCAGCACGGGCCTCGGCGTGGCCAAGGGCACGGTCGCCTCGGACGGCACGCTCGCCTTCCACGTCGCCAACAACGACGGCACCACCGGCGCGGCCGTTACCCCGGCCTACGGCACCACCGTGACCGCCGTCGCGCTCAACATCGGCGCACTGCCGCCCAGCGGCGACGACGGCTGGGTCGCCGCCTACCCCAACGGCGCGACCCGCAATGAGCAGACCGTAGTCACCTTCAACGGCCCGACGACCTCGGCCGACACCGTGATCGTGCCCGTCAGCTCCAGCAACGGCGAGATCAACCTCTACAACGGCTCACCGGACGCGATCAACCTCGTCGGCGATCTGGCCGGATACTTCACCACGTCCACCACCGGCCAGTACTACCACCCGATCACCCCCATCCACGTGGTCGACACCCGGGTCACCAGCGCCGGCGCCGTCCCCGCCAACGG
>PMST01000282.1 GCA_003168295.1 Actinomycetota bacterium | reverse complement strand
CAAGTCCGACACCGGCCGCCGCAGAAGCCGGGAATCTCTCGAACGCAGGGAACGGGAGCAGGCCCAGGCGCAGTTGCTGCAGGCCCAGCGGCTGGAAAGCCTCGGCCAGCTCGCGGGCGGGGTCGCGCACGACTTCAACAACCTGCTCGCCGTGATCCTCAGCTACGCCTCCTTCGTCACAGAAGAACTCGCCACCCCCTCCGGACCGGACTGGCCCGAGCGCCTGGACTCAGCCCGCAGCGACCTCAGGCAGATCACCCTGGCCGCCGAACGGGCCGCGGGCCTGACCCGGCAGCTGCTCACCTTCGCCCGCCGCGAAGTGGTCCGGCCGCAGGTCCTGAACCTCGGCGACGTCATCACCGGGGTGCAGGAACTGCTGCACCGCACCCTGGGCGAGCACATCGAGCTGATCACCACCCTGGCCGGTGACCTGTGGCCGGTCCTGGCCGACCCCGGCCAGCTCGAACAGATACTGGTCAACCTCGCGGTCAACGCCCGCGACGCCATGCCCAGCGGCGGCACCCTGACCATCGACACCAGCAACATCACCGTAGACGCCGACACCGTCGCCGGGGGATCCCCGGCTCCGCAGGGCAAGAACGTCCGGCTGCGGATCAGCGACACCGGCGCCGGCATCCCCGCGGACGTCCTCGAGCACATCTTCGAGCCGTTCTTCACCACCAAGCAGGACGGCACAGGTACCGGCCTGGGCCTGGCCACCGTCTACGGGATCCTGGCCCAGGCCGGAGGCCAGATCCAGATCTACACCGAGCCGGCCATCGGCACGACCTTCACCATCACCCTGCCGGTCACCGAACAGGAACTGGTCCCGGTAACGGAACCGGTGCTCTACCAGCGGTCGCCCAAGGGAGAGACGGTCCTGGTGGTCGAGGACGAAGAAGCGCTGCGGCTGGTCACCCAGCGGATCTTCGCCCGCAACGGCTACCGTGTGATCACCGCCCCGGACGGCCCGGCGGCCCTGGAGATCGCCCGTGCGCACGAGGGCGAGATCCACCTGCTGGTCACCGACGTGGTCATGCCGCGGATGCTCGGCAAGGAAGTCGCGGAGAAGATGCGGGAGATCAAGCCTGGCATCAAGGTGCTGTTCATGTCCGGCTACGCGCGGCCCGTGCTGGCCTCCCAGGGCAGCCTGGAGCCTAACGTGGCGCTGGTGGAGAAGCCGTTCTCGGAGGCTGAGCTGCTGTCCCAGGCCGGGGAAGTGCTCAACGGCCACTTCCCCGGGTTCAAGACCATCGACGAGGCTGACCATCCGCGGAGCTGAGGCCCCCGGCGGTTGCGCAACACCCAGCCAGGCCGAATGATGCATACATGCAGGTTCCCTCGCAGGTCGAGTACGAGCGGGCGACCAGCCTCGACCATGCGCTGACCCTGTTGAGCAGGCCGGACACCCGGGTGCTCGCGGGGGGCCATAGCCTGATTCCGATGATGAAGCTGCGGCTGGCCCAGCCCGAGGTGCTTGTCGACATCAACGGGCTGGCCGAGCTCGCCTTCATCACCTATGACGGCCGCGAGCTGCGCATCGGGGCCCTGGCCCGGCACGCGGACCTGCTCGACTCGGCCGCCGCCGGAGAGCATTTCCCGATCTTCGGTGACGCCGAGCGTGTCGTCGCGGACCCGATCGTCCGGCTGTGGGGCACCGTCGGCGGGTCACTCTGCCAGGCTGATCCGTCCGAGGACCTGTCCGCGGCGTTCGCGGCGGCGCGCGCGACGGTGGTCATTCGCGGCCGGGACGGTGACCGGACGATCCCGGTCAGGGAGTTCCACCTGGGCCCGTACGAGACCGTGATCGGGCTGGGGGAGCTGCTGGCCGAGGTGCGGGTACCGGTGCGGCCCGGGACGGGGAGCGCTTACGAGAAGGTGGCCCGCCGGGTCGGTGACTGGTCGGTGGCCGCGGCCGGCGCGGTCCTGCGGTTGGCTGGCAGCGCTCAAAATCCCGTCGTTGAGGACGTCGGCATCGGCCTGACCGCCGTGGGCGCCGCGCACTTCGTCGCGGCGCAGGCCGAGGAGTACCTAATCGGCCGGCCAGCCGACGCCGAGAGCTTCGCGGCGGCCGGGGCGATCGCCGCCGAGCACTGTCGTCCGGTCGCGGACCAGCGCGGCCCGGAGGACTACAAACGGCACCTGGTGGCCGAGCTCACCACCCGGGCGCTGCACCGCGCCGCCGCCCGTGTGACCCTGGACTCATGACGATGCGGGTCGCGGTGACGGTCAACGGCACCGAGTACGCGCGCGAGGTGGAGCCGCGGCTGCTGCTCATCCACTTCCTCCGCGACGAGCTCGGCCTGACCGGCAGTCACTGGGGCTGCGACACGTCCAACTGCGGCAGCTGCGTGGTGTGGCTGGACGCCCGGCCGGTCAAGTCGTGCACGGTGCTCGCGGCCATGGCCGACGGGCGCGCGGTGCGTACCGTGGAGGGCCTGGAGCGCGACGGGCAGCTCGACCCGGTCCAGCAGGGGTTCATCGAGTGCCACGGCCTGCAGTGCGGTTTCTGCACGCCCGGCATGATGATGACCGCCCGCTGGCTGCTCGATCACCACCCGGATCCGGACGAAGCGCAGATCCGCGAGGCGATCTCCGGGCAGATCTGCCGGTGTACCGGGTACGAGAATATTGTCCGTTCCGTCCGTTGGGCCGCGAAACATGCCCAGGCCGGGCCCGACGCGAACGGACCTCTGGCATGACCGACGGCCCGCCGCCTGGGTTCGGCCCGCGGCTGCGCAAGGAGGACCAGCGGTTCGTCCGCGGCAAGGGCACCTACGTGGACGACGTGCAGTTGCCCGGCATGCTGTACGGGGCGGTGCTGCGCAGCCCGCACCCGCACGCCCGCATCCTGTCCGTCGACACCGTCGCGGCCGAGGCGCACCCCAAGGTGAAGGCGGTCATCACCGGCGAGACCCTAGCCGAACGGAACCTGGCCTGGATGACCACCCTGTCCGCCGACACCCAGGCCGTGCTGGCCACCGACAAGGTGCGGTTCCAGGGACAGGAGGTGGCGTTCGTGGTCGCCGAGGACCGCTACTCCGCCCGGGACGCCCTCGAGCTGATCGACGTGGAGTACGAGCCGCTGCCGGCCGTCATCGACGCGCTCCGCGCGCTGGACCCCGGCGCGCCGCTCATCCGCGACGACCTACCGGGCAAGACCGACAACCACATCTTCGACTGGGAGGCAGGCGACGCGGACCGGACCGCGGCGGTCTTCGCCGCGGCCGAGGTTACCGTGACCCAGGACATGCTCTACCCGCGGGTGCACCCGGCCCCGCTGGAGACCTGCGGGGCGGTCGCGGACTTCGACCAGGTCAGCGGCAAGCTGACGATCTGGGTCACGAGCCAGGCCCCGCACGCGCACCGGACCCTGTATTCGATGGTGACCGGCCTGCCCGAGCACAAGATCAGGGTGATCTCGCCGGATATCGGCGGCGGGTTCGGCAACAAGGTGCCGATCTATCCGGGCTACATCTGCGCGATCGTCGGCTCGATCCTGACCGGCAAGCCGGTCAAGTGGATGGAGGACCGGTCGGAGAACCTGATGTCCACCTGCTTCGCCCGGGACTTCCACATGCACGGCGAGCTGGCGGCCAGCCGGGACGGCAAGATCAGGGCGGTGCGGGTAAAGGTCCTCGCCGACCACGGCGCGTTCAACGGCGTGGCTCAGCCCAGCAAGTACCCGGCCGGGTTCTTCGGCGTGTTCACCGGCTCCTACGACCTGGAGGCCGCGCACTGCGCGGTGACCGGCGTGTACACGAACAAGGCGCCGGGCGGGGTGGCGTACTCCTGCTCGTTCCGNNGAGCGGATGGTGGACGTGCTCGCCTTCGAACTCGGCCTGGACCCCGCCGAGCTGCGCCTGGCCAACCTGCTGCAGCCCGCCCAGTTCCCGTACACCTGCCAGACCGGCTGGGTCTACGACTCCGGTGACTACCCGCGCGCCCTGCGCCTGGCCATGGACATGGCAGGCTACGAAGACCTAAGAAAGGAACAATATTCGGAACGGCACCGCGGTCACCTCATGGGAATCGGTATCAGCTTTTTCACCGAGGCCGTGGGGGCGGGGCCAAGAAAGCACATGGACATCCTGGGCTTCGGCATGGCCGACGGCGTGGAGCTGCGGATCCACCCGACCGGCAGCGCGGTGCTCCGGATCTCGGTGCAGACCCAGGGTCAGGGTCATGAGACCACCTTCGCCCAGATCGTCGCCGAGGAGCTCGGCCTTTCCCCCGACGACGTGGAGGTCGTGCACGGCGACACCGACCAGACCCCGTTCGGCCTGGGCACCTACGGGTCCCGGTCCACGCCGGTATCCGGCGCGGCGACCGCGATGGTGGCCCGCAAGGTGCGCGAGCGCGCCCGGATCGTCGCCTCGGCCATGCTCGAGGTCGACCCGGCCGACCTGGAGTGGGAACGCGGCCGCTGGTTCGTCCGCGGCGACCCGGACCAGGGCAAGACGATGGCGGAGATCGCGATGGCCTCGCACTCCAACCTGGACCTGCCCGAGGGCGTCGAAGGCCACCTGGACGCGACCTGCGTCTACAACCCGCCCAACCTGACCTACCCGTTCGGCGCCTACATCTGCGTGGTCGACGTGGATCCGGGCACCGGCACGGTCGCGGTCCGGCGGTTCATCGCGGTGGACGACTGCGGGGTGCGGATCAACCCGATGATCGTCGAGGGCCAGGTGCACGGCGGGCTCGCGGACGGGATCGGGATGGCGCTGATGGAGGGCATCGCCTTCGACGCCGACGGCAACTGCCTGGGCGGCTCGTTCATGGACTACCTGCTGCCCACCGCGCTGGAGTGCCCGTCCTGGGAGCTCGGCCAGACCGTCACCCCGTCGCCGCATCATCCCTTCGGCGCCAAGGGAGTGGGCGAGTCGGCCACCGTCGGGTCGCCGCCCGCCGTGGTCAACGCGGTCATCGACGCGCTGCGCCCGTACGGCGTCAGGCACGCCGACATGCCGCTCACCCCGGCTCAGGTGTGGCGGGCCATCCAGGGCCGTCCGCTCCGTACCGACCTGGCCATCACCTGACCTGGGAAAGATAAACTGGCGCTATATGAGCAGCCCGCCGGTACCCGATCTCGAAGAGCGGTTCCCTGCCGTCAGCGCGCTTTCCGACGCCCTGGATACGGCCGGCTACCTGGTCGGCCAGCAGCTGTCCGCCGCCCTGTTCCTGGCCGTCCGGATGGGGCAGCCGATCCTGCTCGAAGGCGAGCCGGGCGTCGGCAAGACCGAGGCGGCCAAGGCGCTCGCCACCGCGCTCGACACGCCGCTGGTGCGGCTGCAGTGCTACGAGGGCATCGCGGCCTCCGAGGCGCTGTACGAATGGAACTACCCGCGTCAGCTGCTGGCCATCAGGCTCGCCGAAGCGGCCGGCGAGCACATCGTCGACAAGGACCTGTTCACCCAGGAATACCTGCTGTCCCGGCCGCTGCTCACGGCTCTGCTCCACCCCGGGCCACGCCCCGCCGTCCTGCTCATCGACGAAGTCGACCGGGCCGACGACGAGTTCGAGGCGTTCCTGTTCGAGCTGCTGGCCGAGTCGGCGGTCACGATACCGGAACTCGGCACCCAGAAGGCGATTCTGCCCCCGGTCACCGTGCTCACCTCGAACCGGACCAGGGACCTGCACGACGCGCTCAAGCGGCGCTGCCTGTACCACTGGATCGCCTACCCCGACACCGCCCGCGTGGCCGAGATCATCAGGCGCCGGGTGCCCGCGTCCGGGGATCAGCTGGCCGGGCAGGTAGCGGCCGCGGTGCGCCGGCTGCGCAACCTCGACCTGACCAAGCCGCCGGGCATCTCCGAGGCGATCAGCTGGGCGTCCGCCCTGAGCGTCTTCGGCGCCGCCGAGCTCTCCGCCCCGCTGGCCGACCAGACCATTTCCGCGGTCCTGAAGTACCCGGAAGACGAGGAAATGGTCCGCCAGGCCGGCCTAGCCACAATGCTCGCCCGCGACTGAGCCCCCTTGACCAACCCCCCCACCCCGACGTGGCGGCTCTGGCGTCCGTGTTGGGTACCGCGCTGCATGCGGCCGGGCTTCCGGTCGGCCCCGATCGCTGCGAGCGGCTGGCCCGGGTGGCGGTCATCCGCCGGGTCGCTTCCGCGTCCGAGCGGCTGCGCGGACGTGACTTCACCCAGCTGTCCGACGCCGAACTGCGCGAGCTCGTGACGCTCATGCGCGAGCTGACCCTGGCCGTCCCGCCCCGGCGGACCCGCAGGTACCGGCCCGCCCGCGACGGAAAGCGGCCGGACCTGCGCCGCACGCTGCGCCAGGCGCGGCGCAGCGGCGGTGAGCCGATCCGGCTCGCCCGCTGGGCGCCCCGCGACAAGCCGCGCCGCCTCATTGTGCTCTGTGACATCTCGGGCTCGATGGAGCCGTACGCCCGTGCGCTGCTGATGCTCCTTTACTGTCTCAACGGCGGCCAGCTGCGCGCCGGGCAGAACCGGCCCGAGGTGTTCAGCTTCGCGACCAGGCTGACCAGGCTGACGTCGGCGCTCGCCGCCGCCAGCCCGGACACGATGCTGGCCAAGGCGGGCGAGGCGGCGCCCGACTGGTCGGGCGGAACCAGGATCGGCGCCGCGGTCAAGGAGTTCAACGACCGGTACGGCTGCCGCGGCCTGGCCCGCGGAGCGGTCGTCCTGATCATTTCGGACGGCTGGGAGACCGGCGAGCCCGAACTGCTCGGCGCGCAGATGGCGAGGCTATCCCGGGTGGCGTACCGGATCGTGTGGGCGAACCCCAGGACTCAGTCGCCCAGGTACCGCCCGGAGGTAGGCGGCATGGCCGCCGCCTGGCCGTACTGCGACGCCGTAGTGAGCGCGCACAACCTCGACACGCTCGATGACCTGCTCGCCGCACTAAAGTAAAAGCCGCTGGTGCGCAAAGCGGGTGCGCGCCAGCGGCTAGAACGCCGGTCCAGTGGTACGAAAACCACAGTGGCCACAAAGGCCACACCAGCGGCAAAAATGTAGAGATCCCTCCCCTTATCGTGGTGGATTCGGGCTACGCGGCGTATCTGGTGCATCATGATCCCCCGGATCCACCATCAGGCCCGGATCCACCGCAGAAACGGGCCCCCGCTCAATGCCGGAGTCCCGCTCACGTGACGTTGACCCGGATGGTGTGGTAGCCGGTCGCGCCGTTCGGCTCGGTCCGGTGCACCATCGCGGTCTGGGTATGGCCGGTCTGGTCGGTGGCACGCACCTGGAGTACGTGCGGCCCCGGCGTAGCGTCCCAGACGTAGTACCACTGCCGCCAGGTATCAATGGTGTCCTGGACGGCCAGCTTCGCGTCGTACCAGATGCCGTCGACCGACACCTCGACGGCCTCGATGCCTCGGTGCTGGGCCCAGGCGACGCCGGCCACCGTCACCTGGCCGGCGGCCAGGTCGGTGCCGCCGCGTTTCGGGACGTCGATGCGCGACTCGGTCTTGATCGGCCCCTGCTGGGACCAGCCTTGCTTCACCCAGTAGGCGTCGAACGCGCCGAAGGTGGTGAGCTCCATGTCGATGACCCACTTGGTCGCGGAGACGTAGCCGTACAGTCCGGGGATCACCGCCCGCACCGGATAGCCGTGCTCGGCCGGAAGCAGCTGACCGTTCATGCCCACCGCCAGCATGGACTTGCGGCCATCCATGACCGGGTCGGTGGCCACGCCGATGGTCATCCCCTTGACATCCCGCATGACGATCTGGTCCGCGCCGGACTGGATCCCCGCCTCGCGCAGCACGTCGGCCAGCAGGATGCCCTGCCACCGGGCGTTGCCGATGTAGCCGCCGCCCACCGCTTCCGACACGCAGGTCAGGGTGACGTCGTGCTCGAGCATGGGCCGTCGGATCAGATCGTCGAACGTGAGCGTTATCGGCTTGTCCACCATGCCGTGGATGCGCAGCTGCCAGGTGGACGCATTNNGGCAGCGGCGTCATCGGGGCGATCTTGAGCTCGGGGGCAGGTGCCGGGGCGGCGCGGTGGGCCACCGGGGGACGCGCGCGGAGGTGCTTGCTGACCAAGAGCTCGCCGCTGACCCCCGCCGCGGCCGCGGTCACGGCGGTGACACCCGCTGCGGCCAGGAACTTGCGCCGGTCGACGGTAGTCGTCATCGCCCCCTCCTCCGGCTGCCGTCGCGAGCGGGGCGGACCGGTCCGGCCGGCGCCGACGAGCGCACCAGCCACAGCAGCGCCGCCACGCCGGCAAGGCCGCCGATGACCCAGGGGATGACGTCCCGCGGCCCATCCTGTGGCCTGGTGATAGTGACAAAGGCGGCGGCGAGTACGCCTGCCGCGATGCTGGCCACGCCGAGCGCGGGCGCGCGCCTGGTCAGGACCCCGAGCACCATCGCCAGCAAGGCGATGATGACGAACATGCCGAGCAGCAGCACGGTCCGGCCGTGCTGGCCGAAGTGTGCCACGGCCAGGTTCTTCAGCGCGCCCGGCGTCCGGTCGATAAACACGTTGCCGACGGCGACGATCGGCGAGACCTGCGGCCGGACGAACGCCGCGGCCAATGTGGTGACACCGATCGCGACGGCCGCGGCCAGGAACCCCGTCACCGCCCCGACCATCAGCCCGCGTCGTCTCTGTTCTCGCCTGCGGTCCCGTCCGGCCTGCCAGTGGTGCGGAAGTATCCCGGCGTCGGGAGCCATGAGCATCGGCCCCGACGGTCTCGGCTCAGCGTAATAGTCCCGATCCCGCTGTTCAGCCCCACCCGCCAAGCCATCCTGATTCCCGGCGAACCCATCCGAGGCTTCGTCGACGTAATCCGGGGCTCCGTCGAAGTAGTCCGGGGCGTCGAGTCCATAGCCACCGCGGCTCGCGTCCTGGTAGCGGTGACCGCTCCAGCCGTTGCCGTTCCCGTAGTCCGCATACGCATCCGGGGCGCCGTAACCGTCTCCGGCCCCGTCGAATCCGTCCGTAGCTACGCCGTAGCCGTTATCGCCGCTGTCGAATCCGTCCGCGGGCTCGCCGGCGTAATAGCCCGTCACTGCGCTGCCGCCATCGGGCCCGCCCCGGCCGTAGGCATAACCGTCCGGGGCCGCAGGCAAGGATTCGATGACGCGAGTCGGCCGGTAATCGCGATATTCGTTATCAGCGGATCCGTCGAAGGCGTCCTGGTAGCCGGGCTCCGCCTGGTAATCCGGCTGAGCTCCATAGCCGGTCTGGTCCTGGTAGCCGGGCGTCCCTTGGTAGGCCGGGTGGGACTCGTAGCCGCGCCCGCCCTGGTAGGCCGGCTCCTGCTCATAGGCGGGCCCGCCCTGGTAGGCGGGCTGGGCCTGATAGCTCGGCTGGCCTTGGTAGACGGCCTGGCCTTGGTAAGGCAACTCGCGCTGGTAAGCCGGCTGGCCTTGGTAAGCCGGCTGGGGCTGGGAACTCGCAGCAGTCCAATGCGAGCCCTCGCCCGTTCCCTCGTCTTGGCCGATGGGTCGATCGGCGTCCCGGTAGGCGCTGTCGTCCCGCTGCGCCGGCCAGGCCCGCGGCGGCGTCGCTTGCGGCCAGCCCCCTTGCCGGGGTAGCAGTCGGCGGCGCGGCGGATCGTAGCTCATATTCATATTCACGCTCGTGACGGCCTAAGTCGTTTGACCTTTGCCCCACGGGTAAGCAACCGGTAAGAAAGCACTCAGCTATTCCTTTCGGTCAGACCCGCACTTCGCGCGGTTCACGCTTCGGGAGCGCCGTCCGGGACGGTAGCGCATCGACGGTGTTGTCCCGGGCCGCCGTGAGGGCGGGGGCCGCCGCGATATCGAGGTCTGCCGCGGCGGCGGCCACCTCGGCCGGCAGCGTTTCGGCCGGGAGGGCGCCGCTCCGCGCCAGTTCGCGGCGGGCCAGCCAGCCGACCGCTACGACCAGCACGGGGACCCCGTAGGCGATCGCGTCGATGAGACGGTGGGGGGGTGTGTACCGGCCCATCCCCGGCTCGGCGGCGTAGTACGCGCCCGCGGCGAAGGCGAGCCATTCCGGGCGGCCGTCGAAAGCGACCAGCATCACCAGGACCAGCGCGTACCACTGGTAGTGCGGCGTGGTGACGGCCAGGGCGGCCGCGGTCATGACAACGGCGCCTTGCCATGGCTGGTCGGGGTGGCCGAACTGCAGGACGGCCAGCGCGACTGCGGCCAGGATAAGGACCGCCATGGCGGAGGCGAGCGGCCCGGTCACGAGCAGGCCGATGATCCCGTACCTGGTCCCGGAGGTGTAGTTCTCCTGCTGCAGGTAACCGGGCAGGAATCCGATCACCTTGCTGCCGACCGCGAGCAGGTGCGGGACGTAAACCGCGATGAACGCGCTGCTCGCGGCGACGACGACCGTGAACCAGCGGCGCCGCAACAACGCGGGCACGGTCAGTGCGGGCGTCGGCTTGGTCGCGATGGCCAGGCCGAGCAGGATCCCGCCCAGGATGGTCCGGCGGGTGGTGCGCGCGGTGGCCAGCACCAGGAGGGCGGCCGCGGCGAGCCCGGCCGCGACCACGTCCACATGGGCGCTGTTCCCGGCCTCGAGGGCCACCGTCGGACACCAGGCCCACAGCGCGGCCGTGCGCACGTCCCGGCCCAGCCGGCGCAGGCCGAACAGCAGCAATACCGTGACCAGGACGGCGACCAGCGCCGTGGCCGCCTGAATGGGCGTGCTCGAGTCACTGCCTGCGGGCAGGTAGTGCACACCGAGGAAATACGCCTCGGCCACCGGCGGGTAGATGGTGGGAACCGTCGGCCGGTTGATGGCCGTGCAGCCCGCGGCGAGTTCGGCGGCCGGATGGCTGGCGACGTAGGACTGCGACACGCAGTACTCGGCCCCGGGGTGGAAGAGGAACTCATCTCGCAGGCCGGTGAGCTGCCTGGCTGTCGGGACATACGCGTACGGGTCGACGCCCGCGGCCTGCACCCGGCCGTCCCAGATGTAGCGGTA
>PMST01000651.1 GCA_003168295.1 Actinomycetota bacterium | reverse complement strand
GCTCGATAAGCTCGGCCCGGCGCTCGTACAGCGGCTCGTCTTCGGGGTTGGCCCTGGTCGTCCACAGCAGGACATGGCCGTGCTCGAAGGCGTAGAAGCCGCCCCGCTGCTTGCCGTAGCTGGACGGGTCCATCGCCTTGGTTTCCGTCGCCGAGTCCCCGGTCAGGCGCCGCGCGGTGGTCGCGCCGTAGTTCCAGTGGGTGGAGGCGACGTGGTACCCGTCGGCCCCGTTCTCGGTCTGCACCTTCCAGTTGCCGTCGTAGGTGTAGGTGGAGGCCCCCTTGAGCACCTCCAGGCCGTCGGCGGACTGGTCCACCATCAGGTCGATGAGCTTGGCGGTCTCGCCGAGGTGCTCGGTCAGTGGCAGCACATCCGGGTTCAGGCTGCCGAACAGGAACCCGCGGTAGGACTCGAAGGCAGGCACCTTCACCATGTCGTGGGAGCCATCGGTGTTGAACTGCTCCGGGTAGCCGGCCCCCTTGGCGTCCTTGGCCTTCAGCAGCGTGCCGTCGTTCCGGTAGGTCCAGCCGTGGAACGGGCAGGTCCAGGTGGCCCGGTTGTCCTTCTTGCGCCGGCAGACCATCGCGCCGCGATGAGCGCACGCGTTGACCACCGCGGCCAGTTCCCCGGTCCGGGTCCGGGACACGATCACCGGCTGCCGCCCGATCCACGTCGTCAGGTAATCCCCGTTCGCCGACAGCTGGCTCTCATGGGCCAGGTAGATCCAGTTGCCCTCGAAGAGGTACTTCATCTCCAGGTCGAACAGCCCGGGGTCGGTGAAGATCTCGCGATTGCAGCGGTAGATGCCGCGGGCTGGATCCTCGACCAGGGCCCGGTCCAGTTTCCGCGTGACATCATCGAGCGGGATTACGGTCATGATCTGTCGTCCTCGTCCCTGCGGCGCGGCCGTCCCAAGACGCCATATTCGGGAAATGATGCCTAAAACGCCCAGCCGGGCCAAGGCTTCATCCACTGGCCGGGATACGGGGTACGTCTGGCCCCGCCTCAAGCGGTTTCGGACCGCCCGCTAAGGCCACTCGCCGGCTTGGTCGATGTACCGGGTGGCGTCGAGCACGGTCTTGAACCGCGGCCAGTCATCGTCGCTGATGAGCAACCCGAACCGGTCCTCCGCCGCGACGACGACCTCCACCATCATCAGCGAGTCGATGCCGAGGTCGGCCAGGGACGTTTCCGGGGTTATGTCCGCCTGGCTGATACCTGCCACGCCGCCGAGAATCTCGGTGATACCAGCAAGCACCTGGTCCTGGGGCATCAGCGCGCCTCGTTCCGTGAATGTCCTACGGATACCACCCCGGACGCTTCTAGTGCCCGCTGGACGTCGTACTCGTGGATCCACCCGAAGTCCTGCGGCACCGCGGCCACCTTCGCGTCGCGGGCCCGGGCGGCCGGCCCGTCGGGCAGGTGGAGCAGGGCGCTGGTGACCTGGGAGCTGCGCTGGATCTTGCGGGTCCGGGCCCGGCGCAGGACCTGGTAGCGGGAGAACGTGGCCTCAAGGTCGTCACCCCGGGCGCTGGCCAGCAGCCCGGCCAGCGCGAACGCGTCCTCGACGGAGGTGTTCGCGCCCTGCCCGTGGTGCGGCAGCATCCCGTGCGCGGCGTCGCCCAAGATGACCACCCGGCCCCGGTACCACCGCAGCAGCGGACGCACCGTGAACAGGCCCCACCGGATCGGGCTCGACGCCGCGTCGATCATCTCGGTCACCGCCGGGTGCCAGCCGCGGAAGGACGCCACCGGGACCTCGTCGGCGACCTCGGTCACGCTGCTGTCGTGCAGCCAGATGCTGGGTGTCTCCACGACCGCGAAGAAGTTGACCGCCTCACCTGCGCCGCCGATGGCGTAGTGCAGCAGGTGCGCGTCGGGCCCCATCCAGAACTGGATGGCGTGCGGGTCAGGTAGCGAGGGCAGGTTCTCGGTGGGCACGATGCCGCGGAACGCGCTGGTCCCGGAGTACACCATGTCGTCGGCCCCGGTGATCCACCGCCGGACCACCGAACGCACCCCGTCGGCGCCGACCACCAGGTCGGCCACGTGGGTCCGCCCGTTGGCGAACTCCAGCACCACCGAGTCGGCCTGCTCGGTGATGTTGACCAGCCGGCACCCCAGGTGCACGTGCTCCGCGCCGAAGGCAGCGCTGAGGATCTTCTGCAGGTCGGCGCGGTGAACACCGAACCACGGCGCCCCGAATTGCCTGGCGTACCAGTCGTCCTGGCGCACCGGGTGGGCGGCGATCCGGCTGCCGTCCCGCCAGTGCCGGTAGATCAGCTCGGTCGGGATGGTCGACGCTGCCGTCAGCTCGCCGGCCAGGCCTAGCCGGTCAAACTCGCGGATGGCGTTGGCGGCCAGCCCGATCGCAGCGCCGATCTCCGTCAGCTCGGGAGCCTGCTCAAACACGTCCGCCTGCAGGCCACGCTCCCGCAGCGCCAGGGCAAGGGACAATCCCCCGATACCCGCTCCGACAATGCCGATACGCACCATCGGTCGATAGTTGCACAAGTACCTCCAAATCGGCCAGCGGTAGGGCATCACGGGTCATTTGGCGCGGGGGCCTAGCGCGCGATCCGCCCAGTCCGTGAACGAGGTCCATGCCACGGTGGGGTAGTCGTCGCGGGCACTGCGATATCGGCCTGGTTAGCCCGGCGCCTCAACCGCGAGTTGTGTCCTGCAGGCTGTCGACCGCCTGCCTGATGACGGCGAACGCTTCCTTGGGGTGGGAGAGCATGACCAGGTGGGAGTCGATCTCGACCGGGGTGATCCCCGCCCGGGAATAGCCGAACCGCTCCACGTCGGGGTTGATCGTGTGGTCGGCGACCGACAGGGTACCCCAGGCCGGCTTGGTTCGCCAGGCGGCCGCGGCGGCTTTCTCGGTGAACGCGGCCGCGGCGAGGGGGCGCTGCGACACGGCCAGGACGCGGGCTAGGTCCTCATCCACGTCGGCGGCGAAGATCTCGCGGAACTTCGCCGGGTCAACCGACACGTCGGTGCCCGGGTCGGCTGATCCCTGCACCGGGTAGGTGCGGTAGACCAGCCCGCTGGCCAGCAGTGAGTCGGGGAAGCGGCCCTGAAGCTCGGCGAGGCTCTCGCCTTCGGTCAGCGCGTAGCCCGACAGGTAGACCAGCGCCTTGACGTTCTCCTCGGTTCCCGCCACGGTGATCACGGCGCCGCCGTAGGAGTGCCCGGCCAGGACCACGGGACCGTCGATCTGCCGGATGACCGAGGCGATTTAGGCCGCGTCGCCGGTCAGGCTGCGGTTGGGGACGGCCGGGGCGAGCACGCTGATCCCGTCGTCGAGCAGCAGCGGGATGAGCCGGGCGAAGGACGAGGCATCGGCGAAGGCGCCGTGCACCAGGACGACGGTGGGATTGCTGTCAGTCATTACTGCTGTCCCTTCTGGTGCAGATTGAGCGGAATCTCGCCGACGCGGAACTCAGCGCGCAGACGATCGCGCGGGCGCATAACATCTCAGTCCGGCACCTTTGCACCGTATGGTCGGATAACCCCGTGCCGCTCCGCGAGTGGATCATCCGCGCCCGCCTAGAACGGGCACGCAGGCAGCTGACCACCGGCACGCTGCTTCCCGTGGCCACAGTGGCCAGCCGCTGCGGATTCACCAATGCCACTCACTTCGCCCGCCGGTTCCGCGACGCCTACGGGATTCCTCCGAGCGAGTGGCAGCGTCAGTTTGCCGCCTCCTGAACTACAGGATGTGGACACCAGCTTCGGACAGGCCGGCGCCTTGGAGCGGGGGGAGCGCGTGTGCGCGCATCCGCCGCAGGAGCCGGGTGCGAGCGGATCGCACGAGCGGGTGGGTACTGTCGTTGCGCTCGGCTTCGGCCTGCCACCGTGCCTGTCGCGCCGCGAGTGTGGCCTCGTCCTGCAGTTCTGCGCAGTCCAGGGTGTCGTGGTTGACGTCCACGATGATGGTGTCGCCGTCGGCGATGAGCGCGATCGGGCCGCCCAGCGCCGCTTCGGGTGAGACGTGGCCGATAACAAGTCCTACCGATCCGCCCGAGAAACGGGCGTCGGTCATCAGCGCGATGGTGATGCCGCGGCGGCGGCACAGCGCGGTGATCCGCGAGGTCGGATCCAGCATCTCCGGCATGCCCGGAGCGCCGCGCGGACCCTCGTAGCGGATCACCACCATGTCGCGGTCCTCGAACCGCTCCGGCGCGGACGACAGCGCCTCGATCAGCGCCGCCTCGCTGTCGAAGACGCGGGCGCGCCCGGCGAACCGGCCGTCGGCCATCCCGCCCTCGACCCCGGCGAGCTTGATCACCGCCCCACCCTGGGGCGCCAGGTTGCCGTGCAGCATCCGCAGGCCGCCTGTCGGCTTGAACGGCGCCGACAGCGGATGGATGACCTCGCCGTCCGGGGCGGGCGGCCCGAGCCGGGCCACCTGCTCGGCGAGGGTCTCTCCGGTGCAGGTCAGGCAGGTGCTTTCGAGCAGCCCGGCACCGAGCAGCTCGCGGACGATCACCGGCAGGCCGCCCTTGGCGTCGATGTCGACCATCGAGTAACGACCGAACGGGCGCGCGTTCACCAGCACCGGCAGTGTCCGCGACGCGCGGTTGAATTCGTCCTGAGTGATGACCTCGCGCCAGAAGTCGATGCCGGCGGCCCGGGCCAGTTCCGGCGCGTGCAGCACGACGTTGGTGGAACCACCCATGGCGATCGCCACCAGCGTCGCGTTCCGCAGCGACGCCGGAGTGACAATGTCACGGGGCCGGATGTTGCGCTTCGCCAGCACCTGCAGCGCATCCAGCAGCTGGGCCGGGAATTCCGCGATACGGCGAGGGTCCTCCGAGGCCGGGCTCACCATGTGCAGCGGCTCCATGCCGCAGGTCGCGATGAACGACTGCATCGTGTTGTAGGTGAACATGCCGCCGCAGCTGCCGTGGCCGGGCGAGGCCTCCAGCGCGATGCGGCGCCGTTCGGCCGACGGCTCCTCCGCCGCCTGAAAGCAGGAGATGATGTCGATCGGCTCGCCGGTGACCGAGTCGATGCCGGGGCGGATCGACCCGTCGGACATGATCACCGCGGGCACATTGTGCTCCAGGATCGCGGCCAGCGTCCCGACCGGCGGCTTGTCGCAGGCGACCACGGCGATCACCCCGCGGACGTCGCTGCCCTCCAAGTGCAGGCACACGCCGTCGTTGGTGGTCTCCCGGCCGATCAGCGAATACCGCATCTCCGGCGTGCCATTGCGCTGCCCGTCGGAGATCCCGCTCGCGAAGTTAGGCGCGATGACCCGCACCGGCAGATCAGCGTCCGCCACCCGGCGGCTCAGCTCAGCCTGGATCGCCTCGACCTTCGCCGGGACCCCGGCGTAGCAGATGCTGTCACCGAGGTTGCCGATGACCCCCCAGGCGGGGCAGTGGATCTTGTCCGGGTCCTGTCCCAGGAGCCGCGCCGTCGCGACCGCCTGCGTGTCCTGCCCCGGCTTCCAATCCTGGTTGTCGGTCATCGTCAATCCCCCGTGTCCTGTGCTCGGATCGTGGTCGATGGTATCGGGACTTGGCGACTTGCCGTCGAGGAGGGGGTCCGCCCACCACGCCGTGGCAAAGGCCGAGGTACGGCAAGCGAGCTCACTGGCCTACGATCGCGTTGGTAAGGGCTTGACGAACCTGGCGGGCCATGCCCAGAGGTGGGAGGACCTGGTGGAGGCAGAGTCGGAGCGTCAGTTGGCTGATCCGCCGGCCACCTGGCAGGAGCACTGGTTCGACCACCGCCAGTTGCTCCGGCTCTACCACAGCGACGAGCACTGCGCGATCTACGTGGACCCCGACGTGCGCTGGGCTGAGGTCCGGTGGCTGCCCAGGTTCATCAATGCGACCTGGCAGTACTCCAAGGCAACCTACGGCGAGGCGTTCGGGTTCGACCCGCGCATCTACTCCATCCACCACGCCGGGCGGCACGGCGGCGGCCACGCGGGCTACTACGTCAGCCCGGTCCACGACTACCACAACGTCAGCGACTGCGGGCTGGACAGCTGGCGGGAGGGCAACGCCCTCGCTCGCGAGCTGCCCGCTCATGAGATCGGGCATTCCGTGGAGAGCGCCAACAACGGCGTCCACGGCTCACCGGCGTATGAGATCTGGGGCGACAGCAAGTGGGCCGAGTTCTACATCTATGACCTCTACACGGCGCTGGGCATGGATCGCGAGGCCAAGGGCGTCTACCGCCGGTTCACCGGCAACACCGACGATTTCCCTCGCCGGGGGACTCGCTGGTTCCGCGACTGGTTCTACCCGCTCTGGCGGGACTGCGGGCGGGCAGAGGTCATGAACAGGTTCTTCCGGGAGCTGGCCCGGCACTTCCCAACCGACTCCGGCGGGACCTACACGCGGCGGATGAACT
>PMST01000288.1 GCA_003168295.1 Actinomycetota bacterium | reverse complement strand
CCTCGCTGCCCGAGTTGCGGTGAAGCAGCTCCTCGGCCTCTTCGCGGCCTTCCCGGCCGAAGTAGGCGTGCAGCAGGTACACCATCGCCCACAGGTGCCGCCCCTCCTCCACGTTCACCTGGAACAGGTTCCGCAAGTCGTACAGGCTCGGCGCGGTGGCGCCCAGGTTGCGCTGCTGCTCCACCGAGGCCGGTTCGGTGTCACCCTGGATCACGATCAGCCGTTGCAGCTCCGAACGGTACTCCCCCGGCACCTTGGCCCACACCGGCTCGCCCTTGTGCTCGCCGAATCCGACCCGCCGTCCCGGGTCACGCTCGGCCAGGAAGATGCCCCAGCGGTATTCGGGCATGGGCACGTGCCCGAACTGCGCCCAGCCTTCGCGTCCGACGTTAACCGCGGTCCGCAGGTAGACGTCCTGGGTCGGCAGGGTCGGGCCCATCGTCTGCCACCAGGTCAGGAAGTTCGGCTGCCAGGACTCCAGGGCCCGCTGCAACCGCCGGTCCTCGTGCAGGCTGACGTTGTTCGGGATCTTCTCGGTGTAATCGGCGGTACTTGTCACGTCAGACTCGCTTCCGGTCGAAGAGGGCACGCTGGCCGGTGCCGAAGCGGCGCAGTGCGCCGTCCGGACCCGACGCGCTGGGCCGGTTGAATATCCAGTTCTGCCAGGCGGACAGGCGGCCGAAGATCTTGGTCTCCATCGTCTCGGGCCCGGCGAACCGGTAGTTGGCCTCCAGGCCGGTGAGCGCGTCGGGGCTGAAGCTGGCCCGTTCCTCGATCGCGATCCGGATTTCCTCGTCCCAGTCGATGTCGTCCGGCGCGAAGGTGATCAGGCCGAGGTCGGCCGCGTCGTCGGCTTCCAGCGGCGTGCCCTGGCGCTTGCCGGCGGCCTCCAGGCTGGCCTCGTCGCCCCAGAAGCGGGTCTGCAGACGGGTCAGCCCGTTGCTCATCGTCAGCGGGCCGAAGTTGATGCTCCCGAGCGTGATGGCCGCCGGCTCGGCGTCGGGGTTGATGTCCTCGAACACCCCGGCCAGCTGGAACGACCGGTCCGCGGCCAGGGCGAGCTCGAGCAGGGAGCCGGCGAAGCAGCTGCCTGGCTCGATCACCGCGAGCAGGCTCCGGCTGGTGACGTCCAGCCGGCGCAGCGTCCGCTTGAGGTAGTGCAGGACCTCGTTGGCGAACCAGTCGCCCGCGTTGGCGAGCAGGAGGTCGTCGTAGGCGAGCACCTGGGCCGCCTCGCCTTCGGTGCGGAAGACCCAGGTGCCGAGCTCGGGCTCATTGGTCCGCAGGTCCAGGATCAGGTCATCCAGTTCGCGGGTCACCGCGAGCGGCCAGAACCCGGCCCCCTGCCTGGCCGCGTCGGCCATGTCGGCGGGCGGGGCCGTTTGCGGTCCCCGCACCGTGATGTCGACGCTGCCCGTGTCGCGGCTGAGCCGGGCCGTCGCGTTGGAGTAGGTGATCGTGTCGTCGTCGCGGGTCTTGGCGAGCGGGCTGAGCGGGACGCCGGCGGCGTCGCCCGGGCGGCTCGAGCGCCCGGCCAGGTCGGCGGCCCGCTCGGTGACCGTCTCCTCCCACCGCGGCCGCGGGACGACCTCGTCCACCAGGCGCCACTGGACGGCCTTCTTGCCGCCGATGCCCTCCGGTCTGGTGGAGAAGTAGTCGGCCAGGTCGCGCCGCACGTGCCGCTTGTCCACCACCCGGGTCAGGCCGCCCGTTCCGGGCAGGACGCCGAGCAGCGGCAGCTCGGGCAGCGACACCGCCGAGGACCGGTCGTCGACCAGCATGATGTGCTCGCAGGCCAGCGCCAGCTCGTACCCGCCGCCTGAGGCGGTCCCGTTCACGGCCGCCAGGTAGGTCTGGCCCGAGTTCGCGGTGGCGTCCTCGATGCCGTTCCTGGTCTCGTTGGTGAACTTGCAGAAGTTCACCTTCCAGCCGTGCGCCGAGGCGGCCAGCATGCGGATGTTCGCGCCGGCGCAGAAGATCTTGGGCTTGGCGCTGGTGATCACGACCGTGCGCACCTCGGGGTGCTCGAAGCGCAGCCGCTGCACCGCGTCGTAGAGCTCGATATCCACGCCGAGGTCATAGGAGTTCAGCTTCAGCTCATAGCCGGGAACCAGTCCGCCCTGCTCGTCGACGTCCATGGTCAGCGTCGCCACCGGGCCGTCGCAGGTGACCCGCCAGTGCCGGTAGCGGTCGGGGCTGACCCGGAACTCGACCCGGCCGGATTCACCTCCGGCCGCGCCGGGGCGGTCGTCGCCTGATGAGTCGTGCTGAGCGGCCAGAGATGTCATGGCAGATTTCCTCCTGCTGGGCCCTCGCGCCACGGACCGGTAGTCCATACTCTACAAAACTTGAGTTGAACGTCAAGAGTTCGTAGTATTTTGATTATTGTTTACCGCGACCATTTACCCGGGACCACGAGGCGCCGATGCGCGAGACCAAGCAGGCCGATGCGGGCGCGGCGGGCGGGGTGGCGCCGACCGTGCTGCGGCGTCATGCCGCGGGCACGGAGAGCGCGCGCAGCCTGCTCTTCACCGTCCTGGGTGAGCTCGTGCTGCCGACCGGCGGCCAGGCCTGGACGTCGGCCTTCATCGACGTGCTCGGACGGCTGGGCGTCGAGGAGAAAGCGGCCAGGCAGGCGCTGATGCGCACGGCGGCCGACAACTGGCTGAACTCCGAGCGGGTCGGCCGCCGTACGGTCTGGCGCCTGACTCCGGCGTCCGAGCGCCTGCTGCGGGACGGCACCGAGCGCATCTTCGGCTTCCGGGCGGTCGCCGAGGACTGGGACGGCCGGTGGACCATCGTGATCGCGCGCACGCCCGAGACCGAGCGGGCCACCCGGCACGTGCTCAGGACCCGGCTGCGCTGGGCCGGCTTCGGCAGCATCATGCCCGGAGTCTGGCTGAGCCCGCGCGGCGACCGGGGCGCCGAGGTGCGGGAGATCCTGGCCGAGGCCGGGCTGCCGGACGGCTACCTGTTCGCGGCCGAGTACCAGGGCGGCGGCCCGGTGACCGCTATGGTCGGCCAGGCCTGGGACCTGGATGAGCTGGCTAATGCGTACGACGACTTCATCGTGACCTTCGGCGGGCCAGCCGGTCCCGACCCGCTCGCACGGATCATCGACCTAGTCCACGCCTGGCGCCGGTTCCCGTGGATCGACCCCGGCCTGCCCGCCCCGTTCCTGCCCGCGCCGTGGAGCGGCAGCGAGGCCGCCGGGCTGTTCGCCCGGCGGCACGCCGAGTGGGCCGATGAGGCGATCAGCGACTGGAAGCAGCTGCTGGCCAGGACGTGACCGGCCCACCTACCTGATCTGATGCTTCCCGGCCTGGCTGAACACCGAAGGCGGCCGGGAAGCGTTGGGTTCAGTTGACCTAAACGTGATGGGGCTTGGCGAGGGGCCAGCCTCCGCCGGCCAGCCGGGCCCTGACCCGCGCGATGTCGGCGTCATTCGGGTGCTGACTGGTCGTTACCGTCTTGATGGCATTCCGAATCGCCTC
>PMST01000705.1 GCA_003168295.1 Actinomycetota bacterium | reverse complement strand
GGATCCACCGCACCAGGCGAGCCTCCACGCGACCACCGTGGTACCGGTAGCCCCTCCTAACTCAGCAGTCTCGCCCCGGAGCCATTTATCCGGGAGGATTGGGGCTTATGGGAGATTTTGGTGCACTATCATGCACAAACTCCTCCCGCAAGCCCGGATGCTCCCCGATCTTGACGCCGGCAGGACGGAGCGACCGCTGTCAGCGGCATCGTGGCCTCAATGGCCAGCCGACGGGCAAAGCACGCGGCGGATTTCATCGGCGTGCACGCCGTCCCTCCCAAGCGACTGGCCACATCCCCCCCACACGGCAGGCGGCAGCTGCCGGACGTCAGCTGCTGGACGGCAGCTCCTTCGGTGCGCTGCCCGCGCCGATCTGAGCCTTCATCGCGGCGAGCTGACTGTCCACGTCCGCGGACGTTCCGGCTTCGTCGAGTTCCTTCTGGATGTCGTCGGTGTCGCCGCCGACGTCTTCCAGCACTCCGGACTGCAGCAGTTCGTCCAGGGCACCCGCCCGCGACTGCATCGTGGCGATCTTGTCCTGAGCCCGCTGCAGCGCCGCGCCTGAATCGCCCAGCGTGGTGGAGATGCCTGCCACGCTCTCGTTCACCGAGGTCATCGCGCTCGCCGCGGTGTACTGGGCCTTGAGTGTTTCCTTCTGCGTCCGGAACTTGTTGACCCTGTCCTGCAGGACCTGGAGCGTTTGCTCCATCTTCTGCTCTTCTTCGGTCAGCTGCTGGTGCTGCGGTTCCATCCCGTCGATCTGGGTCTGGGCCGCGGCCTTGCGGGTGAGCGCCTCCCTGGCCAGGTCCTCCCGGCCCTGGGCCAGTGCCGCCTGGGCCTGGTCCTGGAGGTGATCCACCGAATGCTGAAGCTGCTGCTCCTGCAACTCGATCCGCTTGCGTGACGCGGCGATCGTGACCAGCGCCTGCCGGACCTTGGTGATCTGGTCGAGCATCTGCTCATAGGACAGATCGAGCATTTCATCGGGCTTCTCGGCGGCATCGAGCGCCTTGTTGGTTTTGGCCGCGAGTATGTCGTGGGCCCTTTGGAAGAGAGACATGTTGATCTGCTCCTTGTCAACGTTGACCTGACGGCTCCAACAGGCGAGCTCTCACAGGCGAGCTCCAACACGCGAGCCCGCGGTGCCGAATTTCTGAAGACGGTTCTGCCAGACCAAACCTATGCGGCAAATCTAGCCGTCAGCTGAACGCCGATGTGCATGTGCCCGCCCTGTCTCGCAGCATGGTCACGCAACTCCAGACACGTCAGTCCCTTCTAGACCTTTACGGTCCGTTTCTCTACCTTAGGTAGGAGACGCGAGGATAACGGAGGCCCGCCATGGCCACCACCGGATCCGGCCTGTCTCGGGGAGCCATCGGGCTGCGCGAGGTCCTGTTCCAGTCGGTCACCTCCATGGCCCCGGCGGGCGTGGTCGCGCTGTCGATCGCGGCCGGCGCCACCTACGCCGGCGGCGCGCTGCCGCTGGCCGTCCTGCTCGCCCTGATCGCGTGCCTCCTGGTCGCGACGTCGATCGGGCCGCTGGCCAAGCACCTGCCCAGCGGCGGAAGCATCTTCACCTACCCCGCCGAGGCGATCCACCCGGCGCTCGGGTTCCTGGTCGGCTGGGGGTACGCGCTCGTCGAGGCGCTGCTCGGCCCGATCACGATGGTCCTGTGCGGCTACCTGCTCGGTTCGGTCTTGCACAGCGAGTTCAACTGGCCGTTCACCACCACCTGGGTCATCTTCATGATCGTCGCGTCGATCCTGGTGGCCGCGCTGAACTTCGCGGGATCCAGGTCAGCGCCCGGGCCGGCACGATCCTGGGCTCGTTCGAGATCCTGGTCTTCCTGGTGCTGGCCGTCTGGCTCATCGCCAAGGCCGGCTCGCACAACACCGGCAACGTCTTCACCCTGCACTACGCCACGATCAAGGGCTACAAGGGCTTCTCCGGCATCGCCGTGGGCTCCATTTACACCATCCTGGCGTTTATCGGCTTCGAGGCCTCGGCGCCGCTGGCCGAGGAAGCGCGCAACCCGCGGCGCACGATCCAGGTCGCCGTGGTCGCATCCTGCCTGGTCATCGGACTGTTCTACGTGCTCACCACCTATGCGGGCGACGTCTTCTTCGGCCCGGACAAGTTCGTGACCTTCGGCGGGCTCGGCGGCGGCAGCCCGTGGATCCAGCTGGCCCGCGACGCCTGGGGCCTGGGCTGGGTGGGGGGTTCCTGGCCATCTTGAACTCCACGTTCGCCAACGGGAACGCCGGTACGCTGGCCACCACCCGCACCTGGTACGCCATGGGCCGGATCGGCCTGCTGCCCGCCCCGCTGGCCCGGCTTCATCCCCGCTGGCACTCCCCGTACGTCGGCGTGCTCCTCCAGCTGGTGCTGACCCTGGTCATCGGCCTGCCGGTCGGCCTGAAATACGGCCCGACCACCGCCTTCGTGCTGCTGGCCACCATCCTCACCGGCGTCATGATCGCCATTTACATGGTGTTCAACCTGTCCTGCATCTTCTTCTACCTGCGGCGGAAGCGGTCGGAGTTCAACGTGCTGCTGCATGCCGTGATCCCGGTCCTTGGCATCCTGGCCTTCATCCCGGCCTGGCTCACCGCGCTCGGCCTCGGCTCGAGCTTCCTGAAGTTCGTCACGCCGCTCAGCTATCCCTCCAGCCTGACCGGCCCGATCATCGGCATCTGGTTCGTCATCGGCCTCATCGTGCTGGCCTACCTGTACGCGAGGCATCCCGAACGGCTGCCGGAAATGAAGAAGGTCTTCGCCGACGATCCGCTGCCCGCCCCGGACGAGCCTGTGACCAGCGGGGGAGCGGCATGAAGGCGGACGAGGGCTACATCGAGGTCCCCGGCGGCCGGGTCTGGTACCGAGCCGTAGGCGAGCAGAGTGACGCGATCCCGCTGCTCTGCCTGCACGGCGGCCCCGGCTTCACCCACTACTACCTGGAACCGCTGGAAGCCCTCGCCGGACACCGCCGCGTTATCTTCTACGACCAGCTGGGCTGCGGCCGTTCCGACTCACCCGACGACCTCTCGCTGTGGACCGTGGATCGTTTCGTCGAGGAACTGGCCCAGGTGCGCAAGGCACTCGGCCTCGAAAAACTGCACCTGTTCGGCAGTTCCTGGGGCGGCATGCTCGCCCTGCAGTACACCCTGGACCGCCGGCCTGAGCTGGCGAGCCTGACCCTATGCGGCAGCCCGGCCAGCATGATCCGCTGGGTCAGCGACTGCGAGGAACTGCTCGCGACCGAGCCGGCCGAGGTCCGCCAGGTCATCCGCGAACACGAGGCGGCCGGATTCACCGCCTGCCCGGAGTACCAGTCCGCCATCCTCGGCTTCTACCGCGAGCACGTGTGCCGCCTGCGGCCATGGCCGGCCGGGCTGGAACGCTCCTTCGCCGAGGCCGGCTACGCGGTCTACAACACGATGAACGGCCCGAGCGAGTTCACCGTCACCGGCACCCTGAAGAACTGGGATGTCATGGACCGCCTGGGCGAAATCAGCGTGCCGACCCTGCTGGTGGGCGGCCGCTACGACGAATGCACACCCGGCCACCCGGAAGAAATGCACCGCCGCATCGCCGGCTCCCAGCTCGCGATCATCGAGGATGCCTCGCACCTGTGCTTCGCCGAGCAGCCCGCTAAGTTCAACGCGATCTTCAATACTTTTATTGACGGAACGATCCCTGGTTCTCCCACCTGACGGTGCCTTCGCCGACGCCGTCGTCCTCAGCCAGCTGGCCACCGAATGGCGGCCCGGCCCGCGCTAAGCCGGGCGCCGCGCCAGCAGCTTCCTGGCCACCACAGCGATGACCACCGCCAGCAGGACAGAGAACCCGAGCAGCGCGGTGCGCGGGCTGAGCGCCTGGGTCGCGATGCCGAGCGCGATCACCGGTACGGCCAGGCCGACGTAGGCGGCCAGGAACATCCCGGCCAGCGCCTCGCCCCGGGCGTGCTCGGGCGCGATTTCCAGGACCGTGGAGAGGCAGCCCTTGAACACGGCGCCCGCTCCGGCCCCGCCCAGCGCCCCCCCAGCTAGCAGCATCGGCAGGCTCGGGTTCCAGATGGCCACGGTCACCAGGATCAATCCGGCCGTCAGCATGCTCAGCCCGAGGCCGAGCTGGCGCCGCAGGCTGATCCGGCTGGTGCCGATCTGCGCGAGCGCCGCGGCGCCGAACACGATGAAGGTCGCCACCCCGGCCAGGGCGTGCGAACGGTCCTTCAGCGTGTTCGCCAGGAAACCGGGGGCCAGCGAGGTGAACAGGCCGAACAGGGCGAACGCGACCGCCGTTGCGGCGCCTGCGGCGAAGAAGGTGCCGCGGCTGGCGGCCGGGACCGTGACCCGCTGCGGGCGATAGCGATGCGGTTCGTCCGGCGGCCGCACGGTCTCGGGCGTGACCAGCAGGAAGGCGCAGCCCACCAGCATGAGCGCCTCGAAGACGAGGTAAGGCACGATCAGCGGAGCGCCCGCGTACTGGGCCAGGAAACCGGCGATGAGCGGCCCGAGGCCGAGACCGCCGAGGCTGGCCGCCGCGGCCATGATCTCGGCTCGCGTCCGCGCTGCGCCGGGCCTGGCCCCGGCGTGCAGTTCGCTCAGGTAGGCGGTGGCGGTGGCGGTCAGCATGCCGATGCTGACCCCGGAGATGATCCGGCCGATGATCAGGCCGGGGACCGCGGGCCAGAGCAGGAACAGCAGGCCCGACGCCATATTGGTGGCCACCGCGAGGAGCAGGATCCTGCGCCGGCCCAGCCAGTCGGACACGTGACCGACCAGGAAGAGGCTCGCGGCCACGCCCAGGGCGTACACCGAGAAGATGATCGTGACCAGCAGCGGGCCGAAATGATCCCGCGCCTGGTACAGGACGTACAGCGGCGCGGGCACGGCCGAGAACGCGATCGTGATCGCGAATACGTAGCCGGCCAGCCAGAACCCCAAGCCGTGCCGGCGGCGAGAAAGCCCGGCAGCCGGTGCCCCCGGTCTCAGCGCCGCGACCACATCAGCCTCCCAGACAAACACCTGCCGCAAAAGACCCGCCGCTACCGCGGAAGATGCTTTCCCCTACCCAGCATCGGCCATCTCGGTCATCTATGCCAACGAAGGTTTTCGCTTACCAGCATCTGAATATGAGATAATCCCCGCATGGAGCTCCGGCAGCTGGAGGTTTTCGTCGCCGTCGCGGAGGAACTGTCCTTCACCCGCGCGTCGACTCGGCTGCACCTGGTGCAATCGGGTGTCTCCAGCGCGGTGAAGGCGCTGGAACGGGACCTCGGGGCCAGCCTGTTCGACCGGGACCGGCACCGGGTCATGCTGACCGACGCGGGTCAGGTGCTGCTCCCGGAGGCGCGTGCGACGCTGGCCGCCGCGCAGGCGGCCAGGGACGCGGTCAGCGCAGCCCAGGGCGGCCTGCGCGGAACGGTCACCGTGGGCACGATGCTGTCGACCGGTCCGCTCGACCTGCCCGGCCTGCTCGGACGGTTCCACCGTGCCCACCCGGGTGTAGCCGTGCGGCTGCGCCTTTCCGCCAGCGGCTCCGCCGGGCTCGCCCGGGAGATGCTGGAAGGGCGTCTTGACCTGGCGCTGGTCTCGCTGCCTGGGCCGCCGGCCGCCGGGCTGAGCCTGCGGCCGGTGACCGAGGAGCCGCTGGTCGCCGTCGGCCAGCCCGGCCACCCGCTGGCGGCCAGCCCGGCCACGCTCGCTCAGCTCGCCGGTGAGCCGTTCATTGACTTCCCGCTGGGCTGGGGTAATCGCGCGGTCGTCGACCGGGCGTTCGCCGCCGCCGGCCTCGACCGGGAGGTACCGTTCGAGGCCGCGGACTTCACCGCGGTGATCAACCTGGTCCGGGGCGGCCTGGGCATCGCCTTCCTGCCGGCCACGGTGGCCGCCGACCTGGCCGCGGACCTGGACGTCATCGAGATCTGCGATCAGACCTTCACGTGGGTCATTTCCGTCGCGACCCCGGTCGGCCGCAGGATCTCCGCCGCGGCCCGCGCCATCCTGGCCGAACTGCCCGAGCCGACCGCTGCGCTGAACGGGGCAGATCTAGCCTCGGCCAGCTTGGGTATCGCGGCGGCTGATAGCCGTTAGCAACGTCTGCTATCACCAATCCGGTACGACATTGCCCGTCACGCTGTTGCCATCACTGGAAGCAACGTAGAAGTTGAAGGAGAGCTGATATGCGTAACCGGACGATCGGCGGCGTGGCGGTAGGCGCGATCGGCCTGGGCGGGATGCCCATGTCGATCGAGGGCCGGCCCGAGGAGGACCGCTCCATCAGGACCATCCACGCGGCCCTTGACGCAGGCGTCACGCTCATCGATACCGCGGACGCCTATCACGTGAACGCCGGCGAGACGGGCCACAACGAGCGGCTGATCGCCAAGGCCCTGGCCAGTTACCCCGGCGACACCAGCGACGTGCTGGTCGCGACCAAGGGCGGCCACGTCCGGCCCGGCGACGGCTCATGGCACGTCGACGGCTCGCCCGCCCACCTGCGGCAGGCCGCGGAGGCCTCGCTGAAGGCGCTCGGCGTGGACGTCATCGGCCTGTACCAGTTCCACCGGCCCGACCCGAAGGTTCCCTACGCGGAGGCGGTCGGCGTCCTGAAGGAACTGCTTGACGAGGGCAAGATCCGCTTGGCCGGCATCTCCAACGCCACGATCGACCAGATCGACATCACCCGGAAGGTCCTCGGCGAGGGAAACCTGGCCAGCGTGCAGAACCAGTTCTCGCCCGCGTTCCGGTCCAGCGAGGACGAGCTCGCCCACTGCGCTGAGCTCGGCATCGCCTTCCTGCCGTTCAGCCCGCTCGGCGGCATCGCCCGGGCCGGCCAGCTCGGCTCCAGGCACGCCGCGTTCCAGCAGGTCGCCGACGCGCACGGAGTCTCGCCGCAGCAGGTCACCCTGGCCTGGATGCTGGCCAAGGCCCCGGTCGTGATCCCGATCCCCGGCGCCAGCCGCCCCGAATCCATCACCGACTCGGCCCAGGCCGCCGACCTGACCCTAACCCCGGCCGAACTAGCCCAGCTCGACCAGTCCTAACCCCGGCCCGCGTTTACCTAACTCCTTAGCAGAGCTAATGGTATAGTGGGAAGGGAAGGTTAAAGGCCAAGGTAGGGAGCCGGTGCACGTGGCGTTGACGGGTAGCCACTCGCAATTCCAGCCGAGACAGATGATCTCCTCGCTCCGGGAGCGGAACTACCGGCTGTTCTTCTTCGGTCAGCTCATCTCGGTGATCGGCACCTGGATGCAGACCGTGGCGCAGTCGTTCCTTGTCCTGGACCTCACGCACAGCGGGACGCAGCTGGGCTTGACCCTGGCAGTCAGGTTCCTGCCCATCTTCGTGTTCGGCCCGCTCGGCGGCCTGTTCGCGGACCGGATGGACAAGCGGCGGGTCCTGTTCGTCACCCAGACGCTGTCCGGGCTGCTGGCCGGGGCCTTCGCCATCCTGATCGCGACCGGGTCCATCCGGATGTGGATCGTCTACCTGCTCGCGCTCGCGCTTGGCTTCGTCAACGTCTTCGACAACCCGGCCCGGCAGAGCTTCATCTCCGAGATGGTGTCACCCCCGGACCTGGCGAACGCGGTGACCCTGAACTCGGTGGCGATGAACATGGCCCGCGTCTTCGGGGCCGCGGTGGCCGGCGTGCTCGCCGCGGCCCTCGGCCTGGCCCTGTGCTTTGGCTGCAACGCGATCTCGTTCGCGGCCGTGCTGATCTCGCTGGTCGCGATGCGTAAGGCCGAGCTGTTCCCGGCCAAGCCGGTAGCTAAGGAAAAAGGCCAGGTCCGGCAGGGTCTGCGCTACGTCAGGGGCACGCCCGAGCTGCTCATCCCGCTGGTCATGATCGCCGTCGTCGGCACGCTAGCCTGGGAGTTCCAGGTGACGCTGCCGCTGATGGCCACCAACGTCTTCCACGGCGGAGCCGCCGCCTACGGCGTGATGGCCTCGGTGATGGGGGCCGGCGCGGTGGCCGGCGGCCTGATCTCCGCCGCGCGGCCCCGGCCGAGGGCCCGTGCCCTGTGCCTGGCCGCGATCGGCTGGGGCATCGCCATCCTGGCCGCGGCGGCCGCCCCGAACCTAGCGCTCGAGCTGGTGGCCATGGTCTTCGTCGGCTACGGGAGCATCACCTTCAACTCGTTCGCCAAGACCACGCTCCAGCTGGCCGCCAAGCCGGAGATGCGCGGCCGGGTCATGGCGCTGTGGGCGCTGGCCTGGCTCGGATCGACGCCAATCGGCGGTCCCATCGTGGGCTGGGTCGGGCAGAGCGTCGGGGCACGGTGGTCACTGGTCCTCGGCGGCCTGCCCACCGTCATCTGCGGGATCCTGGCCCTGCCCGCCCTCAGCCGGATCGACCGCCGCACCGCCCGTAACCGCGCCTCCGAGGAAACCGACGATCAGTCGCCCGCGATCAGCTCGGTCAGCCCGGCCGGGTAAAGCGGCGGACTCACCGTCCCAGGCGCCCGCCAGAGCACGCGGTCCGCGGTCTTGTCCGCGATGACCTGCTCCTCGATCTCATAGGCCGCCGGGTCCGCAAAGGCGGCGCTGAAGAGGAACACCACCTCGTGCTCGGTGCCACCCTGCCAGCCGAAGATGTTCTCCAGCACGCCGAGCAACCGCACATTGATCAGCCGCTGGCCGATCTCCTCACCGAACTCCCGGTGGATCGTGTCGACCGCGTACTCGCCGAACTCGACATGGCCGCCGAGCGGCCGCTGAAACGAGGCGTCGGCCGACTCCGATACCAGCAGCGCCCCGTCCCGCGGTCGCCTGATAACGGCCATCGCCTTGATGATCTGTCGCTTGGAGTCCACCGGACCGTCTTATCACGCCGATCGGCCGGGCCGGACCGATGAGTTTTCGCCCCGGCGGCCGTTACAACGGCAAACATGAAAGCAAGGAGGAGCCATGACCGACAAGCCGTTCATCACCTGCCTGTGGTTCGACACCCAGGCCGAAGAAGCCGCCGCCTTCTACACCGGCATCTTCAAAAACTCCGAACTAGGCCGGGTCCACCGCTACACCGAGGCCGGTCCTGGACCGGAGGGCTCGGTGATGCTCGTCGAGTTCGAGCTCAACGGGCAGAAGTTCTCGGCCCTGAACGGCGGCCCGCAGCACACGTTCAACGAGGCCGTCTCGGTCGTGGTCACCTGCGCTGACCAGGCCGAGGTCGATTACTACTGGAGCAACCTGGTCGCGGGCGGCCAGGAGGTCGCCTGCGGCTGGCTGAAAGACAGGTACGGCCTGTGCTGGCAGATCGTCCCGGCCGTGTTCTTCGAGATGATCGCCTACCCCGACGCCGCCAAGGCGGCCCGGGTCACCCGAGCGATGTTCGGCATGACCAAGTTCGATATCGCCGCGCTGGAGAGGGCTTACGCTGGCGCATGAGCAAACCAGCGCAGCCCTATTCCCTTCAGCCGGGCCAGGGCTGGACCTACGACATTGGCATCGAGATGACCGCCAAGGTAGGCGAGCTTGGCCAGGGCCGCCGGGTCGCGGTCACCGAATACCTCACCCGGGCGGGTGAGGAGCCTGGTGATCACACCCATGCGACCGAAGACGAGATGTTCTACGTCCTGCAGGGCGCCGTCACCTTCCGCTGCGGTGACCACAGGTTCGAGGCGGCGGACGGCGGTTTCGTCTTCCTGCCCCGCGGCATAAAGCACGGCTACCAGATCCGCAGCGCCGGGGACGTCCGCCTGCTGGTCGTCACCGCGCCCGCGCCCGACGAGGGCGCGCCGGCCGGCTGGGGCGGCTTCGTCGCGGACTTCGAGTCGGGCGGTGAACTGCGCCGTTCGCCGCAGGGCTGAGAACGCCGGGCACGATTACCGTCAGATCCGGCAAACGTCTGCTTTCGGTAGAAAAGTCGTTGAACCGGATGGCTGGCGGGGACGTGATCAGGTTGTGGGGAGCAAGTGGGGACCGTCACTGCCCCGGCGGTCTGCGTCCGTGATCGCCGGGGCAGTCCTGCTCATCGCCTCGGGTGCTATTCATCTGGACCTGTACCTGACGGGTTACCGGTCTATTCCGACGATCGGCTGGCTGTTCCTGCTTCAGGTGATCGCCGCGTACGTGCTCGCCATCGCGATTGGAGTCACGGCTCACCGGCTGGCCGCCGCGGCCGGCGCGGCGTTCGCGCTCGGGACGCTCGGCGGCTACCTTCTCTCGCTGAAGGTCGGCTTGTTCGGCTTTACCGAGGTGCGCACCACCGCCGGGATCGTGGCCGGGATCATCGACGTGGCCGCCTTCGCCGCGCTAGCGACCGCGACGCTGACCGGCCAGGACCCGGGCCGCCGCCGCGTCCCAGTCGCCACCGCGGTGGTGTCGGTCGTCGCGCTCGCGCTACTCGGTGCCGCCGTCGCCACGCCGAAGGCCGCGCCTGCCTCGTTCGTCACGGCCGGCTCGCAGGTGCTGAAGGCCAGGCCGATCGGCGGCGTGGAGGTGCTCACGAACGCCAGGGGCCTGACGCTGTATTCGTTCGCACCCGATACCCCGTCCCGTTCGGCCTGTTACGGATCCTGCGCCGCCTACTGGCCGCCGGTCCCGGGGAATGTCTCGGCCGGCCCTGGCGTCACCGGCAGCATCGGCTCGATCAAGCGGACGGGCGGCTCGACCCAGGCCACCTACGACGGGCATCCGCTGTACACCTACATCGGCGACAGCACGCCCGGCAAGGACAGCGGCAACAACCTGAACCTGAACGGCGGCCTGTGGCGCGACGTGCCGGTCGCGGCGGCGGGATAATAGCCTCCTGCGACGCGGTCCAGGAGGTGCAGCGTGTCCGAGCCGTTTCCGTCGGCCACCATTCCGGCGAGTTCCCGCACCGAAGTCTTCCTCCGCTACCTGGACTTTTTCCGTGCCCGGGTGACCGCCAAGCTCGACGCGCTGCCCGCCGCCGAGTGGCGGCGCACCCGGCTGCCGTCGGGCTGGACGCCGCTTCAGCTGCTCAAGCACTTGCGCTACGTCGAGCGCCGCTGGCTCGAGTGGGGCTTTGAGGGCCGCGACGTCGGTGACCCGTGGGCCGACAGTGCCGGTGGCCGCTGGTACGTCGCCGACGACGAGACCCCCGCGACCTTGCTGGCTGACCTGCGCGACCAGGCCGAACGGAGCCGGGCCATCATCACCTCCCACAACCTCGACGAGGTGGGCCAGCCCGGTGAGCGCTGGGAGGGCGCCGACCCGGCGACACTCGAGCGGGTCCTGTTCCACCTGGTGCAGGAGTACGCCCGTCACCTGGGTCAGCTCGACATCGTCGCGGAACTCGCCACCGGCCTCTCCGAAGAATTATCCGGAACGAGCCGTTGCTCGCGCGGTCAGCCGGCCTTGTCCGCCACGCAGTGGTTGACGCACTCGCCGAGGCCTTCGATCCAAGTGCGCAGCACGTTGCCCGGGCGCAGGTAGACCGGCGGCTTCCTGGCGTTGCCCACGCCGCCTGGCGTGCCGGTGGCGATGAGGTCGCCCGGCTTCAAGGTGATCGCCTGGCTGGCGTAAGAGATGATCTCGGCGGGGGAGAACAGCAGGTCCGAGGTCCGCGACTGCTGCATCACCTCGCCATCGACCTCGCACCTGACCTCCAGGTCGGCCGCGTGCCCGACCTCGTCCGGCGCGACCAGGTAGGGTCCGGCCGGCGTGGAGTGCTCGAACATCTTGCCCTGCAGCCACTGCAGCGTGCGCCGCTGCCAGTCCCGCATCGAGACATCGTTGATGACCGTGTAGCCGGCGATGCTGGCCGCGGCCTCCTGGCGGCCAGCCCGGTACACCGGGCTCCCGATGACGACGCCGAGCTCGACTTCCCAGTCGACCCGATCGCTCACCGACGGCAAGACGAGATCGTCGCGGGGACCGAGCAGGGTGTCGGCGAACTTGGCGAACAGCGTCGGATACTCGGGCAGCTCCCGCCCGGTCTCCAGAATGTGCGCCCGGTAGTTCAGTCCCACGCAGATGATCTTCCCTGGCCGGGTCACGACCGGCGCGAAGTCGGCTTCCGCGGCCGGCACTGCTGGCGCGCCCGCCCGCTCTCTGGCCGTTCCCTGGCTGCTTCCCGCGAGCATCTCGCCGACGTCGGCGGCGTCCAGCGGAACCAGGACGTCCCCGTCAAGCCGCGCCGCAGTGGTCCCGTAGTCCGTCCGGATGGTGGCAAATCGCATAGCGCCGACTCTAGCGCGCCACCGGATGGGCCGCCCGGGGGGCTGTTACCTGGTGATCCGGTCGATCGTCAGATCGCCGGCCGCGTCGCGGGCCCGGAGCACCTTCTTGTCGAACTTGCCGACCGCCGTCTTCGGGATCTCCTCCACGAACGCCCAGTACTCCGGCACCTGCCACCTGGCTACTTTGCCGTCGAGGAAGTCGGCGAGTTCCGCGGCGCCGGCCTTGGTGCCCGGCCGCAGCACCACGCAGGCCAGCGGCCGCTCGCCCCAGCGCCCGTCCGGGATCCCGATTACCGCCGCCTCCTGCACGGCCGGATACGCCATCAGCTGGTTTTCCAGGTCCACCGAGGAAATCCACTCCCCGCCGGACTTGATGACATCCTTGATCCGGTCGCTGATGGTGAAGAAGCCGCGGTCGTCGAGCGTGCCGACATCGCCGGTACGCAGCCAGCCGTCGTGGAACTNNTGGTGGTAGGAGCCGGTGACCCAGGGGCCGCGGACCTCGATCTCACCTTCCGACACTCCGTCTCTGGGCAGCTCTTCGCCGTCCCTGCCGATGATGCGCATCTCGACCCCATGCAGGATCCGGCCCGCGCGCATCCGCCAGTCCAGGTCCTCGACCGTGCCCTCCGGCACCCCCGCGGGCGGCAGCGCCAGGCCGCCGACCGGACTCATCTCGGTCATGCCCCAGCCCTGGATGATCCGCAGCCCGTAGCGCTCCTGGAACCGCTCAAGCAGCACCCGGGGGGCGGCCGACCCGCCCGAGTTGCCGATCCGCAGCGAGGACAGGTCGATCTCGTGATCCAGCCCGTAGTCACCGATCGCGTTCCAGATGGTCGGCACCCCGGACGTCACCGTGGTCCGTTCGGCGGCGATGAACCTGGTGAGGTGCTCGGGCTGCAGGAACGGGCCGGGCATGTGCAGCGTGGCGCCGGACAGGAAGGCCGCGTACGGCATACCCCACGCGTTGGCGTGGAACATCGGCACGATGGCCAGCGCCCGGTCCGCCTCGGTGATGCCCTGGACCGACGCGGCCATCACCGCCATCGCGTGCAGGTAGGTGGACCGGTGCGAGTANNAGCTCGGGCCAGTCGAACGCGGGGTCCTCGGCCGCCAGCAGGTCGGCGTAGCGGAGCACCGGCACGCGGCCCTCGAGCGTGGTCGCATCCCCGGTGCCGTTGACGATGAACGCTTCCACCGTGGGCAGCTCGCCGGCGATCTTGGCCAGCAGCGGGACGAGCGTGTCGTCCACGATGATGATCCGGTCTTCGGCGTGGTTGACGATCTGGGCGACCTGGCCGCCGGGCAGCCGGATGTTGAGCGTGTGCAGCACCGCGCCCATGCTGGGCACCCCGAAGTAGGCCTCCAGGTGCTCGGTGTTGTTCCAGCAGAAGGTCGCCACCGGGTCACCCGGCTTGATGCCGAGCCGGGCCAGGGCGCTGGCCAGCCGCCCGGCGTTCTGCGCCACCTGCGCGTACGAAGTCCGGCGGGGTTGCGCCCCGGTCCAGGTCACGCACTCGCTGACGCCGTACACCTGGGCCCCGTGCCGCATGATGGCGCCGATCGTGAGCGGGTAGTCCTGCATGGTGCTGCGGATCATGGGGCTCCATCCTCGCTGACGGCTTACTACTGGGCGGTACGGTAGGACCGCGCAGCCGCCCACGTCAATTGTCCCCCTGCGGAGGAACTAGTGCCACGTCAGATCGTTCTCGTCTCGCGGCCGTCGGGCTGGCCGACCGAGGGCAACTTCGCCCTGACCGAGGCGGCCCGGCCGGAACTCACCGACGGCCAGGTGCGGGTGCGCAACCTGTTCATGTCGGTAGACCCCTACATGCGCGGCCGGATGAACGACACCAAGTCCTACCTCCCGCCGTTCCAGCTGGGGGAGCCGCTGCAGGGCGGCGCGATCGGCTCGGTCATCGAGACCCGGTCGCCCGACCTGGCCGAGGGTGACCTGGTGCTACACATGCTGGGCTGGCGGGACGAAGCGGTGCTGCCCGCACGGCACGCGCAGAAGATAGCCGACGTAGCCGGGCTGTCCCCGTCGGCTTACCTAGGGGTGCTCGGCATGCCCGCGCTGACCGCCTACGTCGGCCTGCTCGACATCGCCGCCCTGAAGCCGGGCGACGTGGTGTTCGTCTCCGGCGCGGCCGGCGCGGTGGGCAGCATGGCCGGCCAGATCGCCANNTCGCCAAGCTCAAGGGCGCCGCCCGGGTGATCGGCAGCGCGGGGAGCGAGGAGAAGGTCAGCTGGCTGCGCGAGATCGGTTTCGACGCCGCCTTCAACTACCGGGCCGCCCCCGTATTCGGGCAGCTCCGGGACGCCGCGCCCGAGGGCATCGACGTCTACTTCGACAACGTCGGCGGCGACCACCTGGAAGCCTCGCTGGCCGTGCTCAACACCTACGGCCGCGTCGCCATGTGCGGCGCGATCGCCCACTACAACGCCACCGAGCTGCCCGCAGGCCCGCACAACCTGGGGCTGGCCATCACCAAGCGCCTCACCCTGCGCGGCTTCATCGTCTCCGACCACCAGGACCGGACGCCCGCCATGATCGCCGACGTCAGCGGCTGGCTGCGCGAGGGCAAGCTCTTCCACACCGAGACCATCGTCGACGGCCTGGACCAAGCTCCGTCCGCGTTCATCAACCTGCTCCGCGGCCACAACACCGGCAAGATGATCGTCCGCCTGTAGCCTGACGTCACGCCATCGGCATCGCGGCGGCCGTGGCCAGGGCCCGGGCGGCGCCGAGCGACGCGACCAGGGGGTGCAGCGCGAACGCCCGCAAGGCCGCTGCCTGCGAGCCGGTCAGGGCGGCGGTGACGATGGCCCGTTCGCAGCTCTTCACCGTGCACATCAGGCCGAGCTCATGTTCCGACGGCCGCGATACCGGCAGCGGCACCGCGCCCTGGCTATCCACCAGGCATACGGTCTCGATGACCGCGTCCGGCCCAAGCGCCGGGATCGTCGTGCCGTTGGGCACATTCACGATCAGCCGCGCCGGTCCGCCCCCGCCCCTCGAGCCCCCGCCGGTCAGCGCGGCGGCAAGTCCGATCGCGATGGACTCATAACCCCCGGCGGCCACGTCGGCGGCGTCCCGCTCACCGGAGCGCAACTCGGCGAAATAACTGCGGTTGCGTTCCTCATTGGCCGCCGCCCAGAGCCGCGCGGCCTGGCCCGGAGCCGCCGCGGCAGCGGCGTAGAACCTCTCCTGCCTGGCCCGGACGTGCTCTCCGCGGGTCCGGTCCGCCGCCATGACGTCACGCAGAGCTTCGGCCTGAGCGTAGTACCAGTACAGGTATTCGTTGGGGATCGCACCGAGCGCCTGCAGCAGGTCGGCGCCGAACAGCCGCCCTTCCTCCATCGCGAGCAGCCGCGCCGGATCGGCCAGCAGGCCAGGCAGCAGGTCCGTTCCGCCGACCCTCAGGCCGCGCAGCCAGCCGAGATGATTGAGTCCCAGGTAGTCGGCTTCGACCCGATCGGCCAGCCGGGCCAGCGACGTGCCCGGATCGACTCCGGCCGCCGCGCAGGCCCGGCGCACCAGCGCCATGGGGGAGTCGCAGACCCCGATGACCCGGTTCCCGAGGCTGGCCGCCATGACCTCGGTGACGATGCCAGCCGGGTTGGTCATCGAGATGACCCACGCCTGGCTAGCCAGCTCCGCGATGCGCTGCGCGATCGCGTCGACGACCGGCACGGCCCGGGCGGCGCAGGCAAGGCCGCCGGCCCCCACCGTCTCCTGGCCGAGCACACCGAGATCCAATGCGGCCCGCTCATCCCGGACGCGGCCGTCCAGGCCGCCGACGCGCAACGCGGCGAAGATCAGGTCGGAACCGCGCAGCGCGGTGTCAAGATCGGTCGTCGCGCGCAGCGGCAGGTGATCACCCGCGAGCACCCCGGCGATCACGCCGAGCCGCTCGGGGGCCACGTCGAACAGCACCACCTCGTCGACCGCCAGGCCGGACAGGGCAAGCTCGCGGCAGATCAGCGGTACCCGAAAGCCGCCGCCGCCGAGAATGGTGACTCGCACCCCAGCGACCCTATCGGGCAAACTGGCCCGGTAGGCGACCACGGCGGAGCTCGTGGGCCCGGGACACCGAAGGCAGAGGCACAGCGAGGAGAGGCGCCATGAACGACCAGTACGACCTGTTCGTACACGGCACCGTGTTCTTCGACGTCGTATTCACCGGCCTGGCGTCCTTGCCGGTGCGGGGCACCGAGCTCCAGGCCACCGGGATGGGGTCGTGCCCGGGCGGCATCGCCAACCTCGCCATCGCCGCCAGCCGTCTCGGCGTGCATACATCGCTGGCCGCGGCCTTCGGTGATGACGTGTACGGGGATTTCTGCTGGTCGACGCTCACCGAGCAGGAGGGCGTCGACCTCACCTATTCGCGCCGGTTCCCGGACTGGCACTCACCGGTGACAGTCTCCATGGTGGTCGAACGAGACCGGGCCCTAATGACCCATATGCACCCGCCGCCCGTTCCGAGCAGCGAACTGCTCGCGACCATCCCCGCCGCGCGTGTTGGCTTCGCGCACCTGGACGCCGAGCCGCGCGCATGGTTCCAGGCCGCGACCTCCGCCGGGATGCTGCTGTTCGCGGACACGGGATGGGACCAGGACGAGAAATGGTCGCCGAGCGTCCTGGACCAGCTAGAGAGCTTCCACGCCTTCCTGCCCAACAGCGTCGAGGCGATGGCCTACACCCATACCGACGATCCCCACGACGCCCTGCACGCGCTGGCTCCGCGGGTCCCCATCGCGGTGGTCACCTGCGGCGGTCAGGGTGCGATGGCCGTCGATTCCACCACCGACGAGCAGGAGTGGGTCCCCGCGCTTCCGGTCAACGCCCACGATCCCACCGGAGCCGGCGACGTCTTCGGCGCCGCCTTCGTCCTCGGCACCCTGCGCGAGTGGCCGCTGCGGCAGCGGCTCGCGTTCGCCAACCTGTGCGCCGCGCTCTCAGTCCAGTACGTCGGCGGGTCGCTGGCCGCGCCGGGCTGGGGGGACATCATCGACTGGCTCGCCCGCACCGGGGCTAAGGCGGCGGCCGGTTCCAGCCACGCCGCTGAACTAGCCAAGGCCTACGGGTTCATCACCGAAGTGCTGCCCGAGTCCGGGCGGATCGCGGTGCGCCGGGCCCGGGCCACCATCGCCCACACCTCCGACGCGGAGACGCACCGAAGGCCGGGGACCGCGCTCTCGTGACCACGCCGCGGCGGGGGGCCACCGGCTCCGTTTGCGTCAGCCGCCGCGGGCGGCGGACCGGACGGCGAGCTCGCGTTCGATGAGGGCGACGAGGTCGGGGTGGGTGCTCAGGCCCCACAGCACCTCCGGGGCGATGCCGAGCTGCCGGGCGGCTTCGGCCACCACGGGCTGGAGCATGTGCAGGGCCTGGGCCAGCCCCTCGTCCCGGGTGTACGTCGGCGGCAGGTCGTCCAGGGACAGGTCGCCGGGCCGCCGGAAGGTCTCGTCCCGGCCGGGCAGCCAGGCCTCGCCCTCCGCGGCCGCGGCGATCGCCGAGCCGGCGTGGTCCAAGTGAGAATCTGAGTACGACTGGAGCACCGACCGCTCGACCACCCCGGCCACCAGGCGGCGGTTCGGCGCGAGCAGGACGTTCCAGACGTATTCCGACCGGGCGTGGCCGGGGTGACGCAGGGCGTAGTCCAGGCCGTCGATCTGCGCGTCGGGGTCGAATCCGTCGAGGCCGCGCTCGTTCCGGCCGAAGTCGACGATGATCTGCACGTAACCGAGCGGATCCGGGGTCCGCGCGCGCACCTCGACGTCGGACCGGACGCCCATGCCGCGGAGCTGGACTAGCCATGGCCCGTAGGCGTCGCCGGCGAACCAGGCGTCGGGGTTCCCGTCGAAGTAGGTCTCCAGGTCCTTGCTGCGCTGGTACAGCCGGGGCGGTCGCATCAGCCGCTGCTCGCCGGTGGCGGCGTTCTCCCCGATGAGGAAGTTCGTTTCCTGCAGCTGCTCGAGCAGTTCGGCCCGGGGGCCGGCCGCGGCCTCGTCCAGAGCCCGGACGACGCATTCCAGGTCGGCGTCGTGCTGGGCCAGGTCGAGTTCCCCGAGATCCAGGTCGCGGTACCTGGGCAGGATGACCTGCAGGACTTCCGCTATCACATCCGGCTGAGCGAGATCCAGCGCGTCCAGGAACGGCCGGGCCGCGGGGGAGTCGGCGATGGCGCGCCGGACCGTGGGCAGGCTGCTGGCGGCTGGCCCGGGCAGGTAGACGGCCGGGCGGTCCTGGGCGTCAAAGGGCGCGACATGACTGCCGTCTTCGAGCCGGATGACCGGCTTGGTCCGGGCCGGACCGGGCTGTCCATCAGCGGATCTCGATGCCCGCCACAGCGCGGAATGCAGGAAGAGGAAGGCGTAGAAGCGGGTGATCCACTCATCCGGCTGCGCCTGGAGAAACGCGCGGCTCACCCGCGAGACCACGCCCTCCGGCGTGACCTCCTCCAGGCCGATCTCCTCCCGCAGGTACCGCCACAGCACCGGGGTGAGGTGCTCGGTGATGCCGTCCGCAGCGAAACGGACCGGGTGTCCCGCGCTGTACAGCGCGCCGAGCTGATCAGCGGTCAGCAGCTCGCGCAGGTCAGCATCCTGGGCCAGCTTCAGCTCCCCGGCCGCGGCGAAACCACCTCCCGCGCCGTCACCAAGTCCCGCGACCGGAATCAGCGGATCGGCCGCCAGCGCCGCGCGCACCGCGTCGAACAGCGGGCGGAACATCGAGCCGGGCTGGAACCGCGCAACCTCGAGCGGCAGCGTGGTCAGGACCTCCACCGTGAGCAAGCCGTCGTCGCGAAGCTCGCGGAGCACGTCGGTGAGCAGCGCGGCGGTCGCGCGGACGAGCGCGGCGTTGGACGGGTCGTGCTCAGGAATGTTGTCCCGCGCGGGCGTCGTCCGGTACGGGCCCTGGATCAGGAAACCGAGAAAGGTCTCCTTCTCGGTGGGGAAGAACACCGTCAGCGGGGAGCGGGCGGACGCGACGATCCGGCCCGCCTCGACCCGGAAGGCGATCTCGATCCGGGCCAGCCGGTCGCCCAGGCCCGCGACCTGACGATCCCAGACCAGCCACTCCTCCCGCCGGGCCCGGCCCTTTGACAGCAGCACCCGGCGAGGCGCCCCCGGGCCGCTCCCGGACCCGGTCACCGACGCGCGCTCGATGACCGCGTCCGCGACCCCGGCGCCGCGGACCCGCAGGCGTCCGATGTTCGTCAGGAACAGCACGATGCCGGGCGCCAGGGCGTTCAGGGCCGACGATATCTCCTGCGCGCAGACCGCGGGGGAGACGGTGTCGTGATCGAAGGGGAAGACGAACAGGGTCCCGGTGGCCGCCTCGTCCAGCGGCGGCACCAGAAACGGCCGGACGTAGTTCTCGATCCTGAAGTGCTCGCCCGCGCTGTAGACGCGCGGCGTCCTGGTGTAGGCGTATACCGACTTGAACCCGATGCCGAACTTCCCGATCTGGGTGAGGTCGCCGGACTTCCCGCTCTGGCCGACCCCGCAGACGCCGCGGACGTCCGCCCCGGTGAACGGCCGGCCGTCGTGCCGCACCTCCAGCCGGTCGTCGAAGAGCTCGAAGGCCAGCCCGGTCGCGCCTGCGTCCTCGGCGTTCTGGATCAGCTCGAACAGGAAGTGGGTGCGCTCGCTGTAGAGCTGCCCGAGCAGATCCAGCACGGCGGTGTCCCAGCCGTACCGGGCGATGTTCTCGTCCCGGATCTTCTGGTAGTCGGTCGGCACGGCTAACCCCCACAACTCGTCCTGCCGAATGTACCGGCGTCCCGCACTAACCCTGCCACGGCGCTCGCCGGACCCAGGAGAATGAGACGGTCATGGAACTGGCCATCATCGTCATCGGCGCCGTCGTCGCGATCGTCGCGGTCGCGGCGGTGTCGGACCGGATCGCGGTCGCCGCCCCGCTCAGCCTGGTCGTGGTCGGCATCGCGCTGAGCTTCCTGCCTGGCCTGCCGAAGATCCAGGTGAATCCCGAGTGGATCCTGGCGGGCGCGCTGCCGCCGCTGCTGTACGCCACGGCCGTGCGCATGCCCGCGCACGACTTCCGGCGTGATTTCAAGGCGATCGCCGGGCTGGCCGTGCTGCTCGTCGTGCTCACCACGGTCTGTTCCGGGCTGCTGTTCGACACCCTGCTGCCCGGTCTCGGGCTGGCGTCCGCGCTGGCCCTGGGGGCGATCATCAGCCCGACCGACGCGGTCGCCGCGACCTCGGTCGGCAAGCGGCTGGGCCTGCCGTCGCGGCTGCTGACCATTGTGGAGGGCGAGGGGCTGGTCAACGACGCGTCCTCGCTGGTGCTGCTCAGCTCCGCGGTGGCCGCGACCACCGTGACCGTGCACCTGTGGAAGGTCGGCCTGGATTTCGTCTACGCCGTCGTGGTGGCGGTGGCGGTCGGCCTCGTGGTCGGGTACCTGAACGTGCGGGTGAGGTCCATGCTGAAGGATCCGGTGCTGGGCACGGCCGTCTCCTTCATCGTCCCGTTCCTGGCCTGGGTCCCAGCCGAGGAACTCGGCGCGTCCGGGGTGCTGGCCGCGGTGGTGACCGGGCTGGTCACCGGCCATCAGGGCCCGGGCCTGCTGTCGGCCAGGGACCGGCTGGCCGAGACGGTGAACTGGGAGACGGTGGCGTTCCTGCTGGAAAGCGGCATCTTCCTGCTCATGGGCCCCCCGCTCGGGTCCGGGCGACCAAGTGCAAAGTAGCTCTGAGTGATTGCTCCCGTGCAGGTTGGGTTGGGCTCTTGATGGTCTGGGTGGGGTGAAATGTAGCACAGAGCTACGTTGCAGCTTCGCTACGCGAAGATCACGACTCGGTGATACCGGCTGGTAGTCAAACGGCTACAGATCATGTTTTCTCCTGACCATATTGGGTTCAGGAGGAAGGTGCCGGGATGCGGCGGGAATGGGAACTTGAGGAGCTGATCGCGTGCTGGACACTGGATGAGGAGGAGTTCGCCCTGCTGGCGAACAAGTCCGGGGCGACGCGGCTGGGTTTCGCTGTGCTGCTGAAGTACTTCGAGCAGGAGGCTCGGTTCCCGCGGCGGGAGGACGTGCCCCGGGCGGCGGTGGATTTCGTGGCGGGGCAGGTGAAGGTCGGTCCGGAGTTGTTCGCCGAATACGGCTTCGCCTCGCGGCAGGCGGCCAACCATCGGGGACAGGTCCGGGACTTCCACAAGTTCGCCAAGGCGACGGTGCAGGACGAGGACGGGCTGGCGGTGTGGCTGTCCACCGACATGTGCCCGATGGAGACCTCGCGGGACCGGCTGGGCGGCACTGCTGGCGCGGTGCCGGGAGCTGCGGATCGAGCCGCCGGCGCCGGGCCAGATCGAGCGGGTGCTGGGTGAGGCCGAGTCGCTGTTCGGCAAGAGCTTCACGGCCTGCACCCAGAGCCGGCTGCCGGACGGTTCGGCGGGCAAGCTGGAGGAGTTGCTGCTGGAGGGCGAGGATGGGGACCCGGCGGGCGGCCGGCGGGGTTTCCTGCAGGAGCTGAAGGAGGACCCGGGGTCGTTCCAGCTAGACACGCTGCTGGCCGAGATCGCCAAGCTGGGGCGGGTGAACGCGATCGGCCTGCCGGCGGACCTGTTCGAGGGGGTGTCGGAGAAGGTCGTGGCGGCGTGGCGGGCGCGGGCGATGAAGATGTACTCCTCGGACTTCACCGCGGCCGCGCCGCCGGTTCGCCTCACGCTGCTGGCGGCGCTGTGCCACGTGCGCAGGACCGAGCTGATCGACGGGCTGGTGGAGTTGCTGATCCAGCTCGTCCACAAGATCAGCGTGCGGGCGGAGAGGAAGGTCGAGGGTGAGATCAATGCCGAGTTCCGGCGGGTGCACGGCAAGAACGGGATCCTGGTGAAGCTCGCGACGGCGGCGCTGGCGCTGCCGAGGTGATCGTCCGCAAGGCCCTGTACCCGGTGGTGGGGAAGCGGACCCTGGAGGACATCATCGCCGAGGCCAAGGCGAAAGAGAAGGAGTTCAACACCCGGGTCCGGACCAAGCTGCGCGGCTCCTACTCCCACCACTACCGGCGGGGGCTGCCCAAGCTGCTGAAGGCGGTGACGTTCAGGTCCAGCAACGAGGCGTTCCAGCCGGTGATGGACGCCCTGGCGCTGCTGGGCCGGTACGCCGATTCTGAGGCCGACTTCTACGACGCCGCTGACGCGGTGCCGCTGGAGCACGTGGTGCCCGACGACTGGCGGGATGCCGTGGTCGATGAGGATACCGGCCTGGTGGAGCGGATCCCCTACGAGCTGTGCGTGCTGGTGGCGTTGCGCAAGGCGGTACGGCGGCGGGAGATCTGGGTGGAGGGCGGCAGCACCTGGCGTAACCCCGATCACGATCTGCCGGGCGACTTCGAGGACAACCGGGACGTGCACTACCGGGCGCTGTCCAAGCCCCGCGATCCGGCCGACTTCGTCGCCGACCTGCAGAAGCGGCACGTCGCCGCTCTGGAGGGGCTGAACACGGGGCTGAGGAAGGGCAGCACCGGCGGGGTGAGGATCACCAGGAAGAAGGGCGAGCCGTGGATCAGCGTCCCGCCCGTGCTCAAGCAGGCCGAGCCGGAGAACCTGGGGGCGCTGAAGGAGGAGATCGCCAGGCGGTGGGGTGTCATCGACCTCCTAGACCTGATCAAGAACGTCGACCACGCCACGGAGTTCATCGGCGAGTTCGCCTCGGTGGCCTCCCGCACCGTCACCGACGCTGCGGTGCTGCGGCGCAGGCTGCTGCTGTGCACGTTCGGGCTCGGCACGAACATGGGGATCAAGCGGGTCGCCGACGGCACGGCGGCGATCCCGGGCATGGAGGCCGACACCGAGGCGGCGCTGCGCCGGACCCGCCGGCTGTTCGTCAACCGCGACAACCTGCGGGCCGCGATCCGCACCGTGGTGAACAAGACCCTGGAAGCGCGGGACACCTCCCTGTGGGGGCCGGGTACGGCGTGTGCGTCGGACTCGCGCAAGTTCGGGTCGTGGTCGGCGAACTTCATGACCGAGTGGCACCAGCGGTACGGGGGCGCCGGGATCATGGTGTACTGGCACGTCGAACGCAAGAACGTCTGCATCTACAGCCAGGTGCGGGTCCACGACCGACTCCGAGGTCGCCTCGATGATCGAGGGCCTGCTCCGCCATCTGACCTCCGCCGAGATCGACCGCCAGTACACCGACACCCACGGTGCCTCGATCGTCGGGTTCGCGTTCTCGCACCTGCTGGACTTCAAGCTGCTGCCACGGCTGAAGAACGTCGGGTCGGCTCGCCTGTACCGGCCGGGCCTGGCCGAGGGAGAGGCGTAGCCGGAGCTGGACGGCGTGCTGTCGGGCAAGACGATCGACTGGGAGCTGATCGCCAACCAGTACGACCAGATGATCAAGTATGCGACCGCGTTGCGGCTCAGGACCGCCGAGGCCCACCAGATGCTGCGCCGGTTCACCCGAGGTGGGCCCAAGCACCCCACCTACCGTGCGATCGAGGAACTCGGCCGGGTCATCCGTACCGTGTTCATCTGCGACTATCTCGCCGACGAGGACCTGCGCCGGGAGATCCACGAGGGCCTCAACGTGGTGGAGAACTGGAACGCGGCGAACAAGGACATCTTCTACGGCAAGGCCGGCGACCTCACCGGCGACGACCGCGAGCACGTCGAGGTGTCCGCCCTGGCCCTGCACCTGTCCAGGCCTCGATCGTCTACCTCAACACCCGGATGGTCCAGATCGTCCTGGCCGAGCCCGCGTGGCAGAAGAAACTCACCGACGCCGACCGGCGCGGTCTGTCCGCTCTCTTCTGGACCCATCTGAACCTGTACGGCAAGTTCGAGCTCGACATGAGCAAGCAACTCGACCTCGGACCGGACACTCCCGTCACTTGACGAGCCGGGGCCGGTCTGGCTGTGACGCTGTGCGGACCGGCCTCACTTGGTCAGGTAGCCGTCCTCGGGCCAGTCTTCGTGTCTCGTTTCCGCGCGGGATGCTTGCCGGTAGTGATCTGTCTCACTAGTTGTGATAGATCAACTGCCTTGTGTGAGCGATGGCGCTGTCAGCGGCTGAGCCGGCGGTTGATCCACCAGGTGCAGAATCCGGCGAGGAGGAGGGCGAGCAGGACGTATATGGCGGTTTCTGACCACTGGAATGCCCAGTAGCGGCTGCCGGGCTGGTAGGTGACCACTTGCCGGAGGTGGAGCCTGGCGAGTGCGGCGTTGCAGGCGTTCGTTTGCCCAGATGGTGGGGTGTTCGTTGACCCAGAGGTGCATGCGTGGGGCGCCAGGCCGAGGGAGGTGCTGCCGCCTGGGGTGGTGACCTGGTTGGAGTAGACCCAGGCGCCGGGGATGTTCACCCTGGCTTCCACGCCCAGGCTGTTTTCGGGAAACGAGCTTCCCAGTCCGCTGATGGCGCTGAGGTTGAGCGGCGATACGGTGCGGACGGGCGGGATGAGGTGGGGCCGCACCCAGAGGGGCACGGCGACCTGGACGGCGGCGAAGATCGCGAGGGTGATGGCGATGGCGGGGACGGCGCGGCGGGCGAGCAGCCCGGTGGTGACGCCGAGGGCGAGGGCGAAGGCGGCGTAGCCGACCGGGATAAGGTCGCGGGCGCCGAACAACAGGGCCGATAGCCGGTAGCCGCCGAGCGGATTGAGCTGGTCCATCGGGCTGGACCACCAGGTCACCATGAGGCTGAGCAGACCGGCGGTTGCCATGCTGGCCAGGCCGGTCAGGCCGAGCTTGACGGCCAGCCAGCGGGTGCGGGAGATGCTCTGGGTCCAGGCCAGCCGGAAGGTGCCCGTCTCCAGTTCGCGGCTGATCAGCGGCGCTCCCCAGAAGATCCCGATGATGGCGGGCGTCAGGTACAGGACCACGATGCCGGCCATGTAAAGCCAATGGGATGCGCCGGCATCCAGCGCGCGGTGCGGGGCGCTGACCGCGAGCACGACCACTACGGCCGCGAGCGCGGCGGCGGCGGTCACTGCCTGCGCGCGGAACTGGAGCCAGGTGAGCCTGATCATGACGCCACTCCTAGCTGCGGCCTGCGGGCCGGGATATCGCTCGCCGGGTTCATGTAGGCGATCACCAGGTCCTCCAGGCTGACCGGGGTGACGGTCCAGGCCGGGTCGTGGACGGGCTCGCCGGTGCGGACTAGGAGGACAGTCTGCTTGTCGGTGTGGCTTTCCTCGATGACGTCCTGGCCCGCGGGGAGGGTGCCGGGGTCGCGGCGGGGCCCGGACAGCCGGTGATGGGAGGCGAGCAGCGCGCTCACCTCCCCGGCGATGCGGACCCGGGAGGCGACGAGCACGACCAGGTAGTCGCAGACCCGTTCCAGGTCGGCGACGAGATGGGAGGACAGCACGACGCTGGTGCCGTGCTCGGCGACCGCCTCCATCAGGCCGCGGAGGAACTCCCGGCGGGCGAGCGGGTCCAGGCTGGCGACGGGCTCGTCGAGGAGGAGGAGCTCGGGGCGCTTGGCGAGCGCCAGGGTGAGCGCGAGCTGGGCGCGCTGGCC
>PMST01000587.1 GCA_003168295.1 Actinomycetota bacterium | reverse complement strand
CGTACCGCGTCCGGGCGTTCCGGAATGCCGCGGAGGTGCTCGACGGGCTGGCGGCGGGCGAGCTTGACCGCCGGATCGCCGCGGGCACCCTGGAGGCCCTGAAGGGGATCGGCGCGACCACCGCCGAGGTGATCATGCAGGCCGCGGCCGGCCAGCAGCCCGCCTACCTGGCCCGGCTGCTGGGCGAGCAGCCGCCGGTCGCGGAGCGGACCGGGCTGCGGGCGGCGCTGCGAGGCGACTGCCACACGCACTCGGACTGGTCAGACGGCGGCAGCCCGCCCCGCGAGATGGCCGAGGCGGCCCGCGCGCTCGGGCACGAATGGGTCGCGCTCACCGACCATTCGCCGCGGCTGACGGTGGCGAACGGGCTGTCCGCCGAACGGCTCATCGATCAGCTCGAGCTGATCGATCAGCTCAACGACGAGCTGGCCCCGTTCCGCATCCTGACCGGGATCGAGGTCGACATCCTGGACGACGGTTCGCTGGACCAGCGCGAGGACCTGCTGGGCCGGCTCGACGTCGTGGTGGCCAGCGTGCACTCCAAGCTGCGGATGCCCGCCGGGCCGATGACCAAGCGGATGGTCGCCGCGGTGCGCAACCCGCACGTGGACGTGCTCGGGCACTGCACCGGACGGCTGCTGAGCGGCGGGCGCGGCCGCAGGCCGGAATCGGCATTCGACCCCAGGGCGGTGTTCAGGGCCTGCCAGGCCGAAGGTGTCGCCGTCGAGATCAACTGCCGACCGGAGCGCCGAGACCCGCCGACCCGGCTGCTGCGGATGGCCGCCGAGATCGGCTGCATCTTTGCCATCGACACCGACGCGCACGCGCCCGGCCAGCTGGACTGGCTGGGTAACGGTACCGTCCGGGCCGAAGAGGCCGGCCTCACCGCGGACCGGATCATCAATACCAGTAGCGCTGACGAGCTCATCGCCCGGCGATCGCGCGCTTAACCGCCGTTGAGGATCCAGACGGTGGTGTCGGCGGGGAGCTGGTTGCCTTCGAGCGGCGCGCTGGTGACGATGACGATGCCGTGCGGCAGCGGAACGGGCCCGGGGCCGAAGTTCGTCATCGACCGCCAGCCGCCTGGCCGGGTGAAGTGCAGGACCTGGCCGCCGGTGCCGGGCATCCAGTCCATGGACTCCGCGGTCCGCAGCTTGTGCCGCCAGTTCAGCGCCTGACGGTACATCGACAAAGCCGTCGCGGCCTTTCTCCGCGCCGCGGGACCGGGTGAAGACCGGATCCTGGCGGAACTCGGCGGGGATGTCCGCGACCTCGGGCAGGCCGAGTTCCTCCCCCTGGTACAGGTACGCCGACCCGGGCAGCGCCAGGATGAGCAGGATCGCGGCCCGGGCCCGCCGCAGGCCAAGGCCGCGATCCAGTCTGGGGGTTCAGCTTGCTGATAGAACGATCTATCACATAGAAGCGCTACGGCTAATGCCTGTCAAGAGGTGAATTGCGCTGGCGGTAAAGTAGCAGGGTGACAGGGTCCCGATCAGGCCAGTCCAGGCCTGCGACCACGCGCCAGGTAACGATCCAGGACGTGGCCCAAGCCGCCCGGGTGTCCCGGCAAACCGTCTCGAACGTGCTCAACGGCAGCGGCCGGGTGGGCGAGGCGGCCAAAGCCAGGGTGCGGGACGCGGTGGCTGCCCTCGGGTACCAGCCGCATCACGGCGCGCGGAGCCTGCGTTCCCGGCGGACACGGCAGATCGCCTACGTCATGCCGCGGGTCCAGTTGCTGCCCGACAACTACATCATGCAGCAGTTCCTCCAGTCCCTGGCGGCGGCCAGCGCACGCCGGAGTTACAGCATGGTGATCGCCGTCACCGACGGGGACCCCCGTGAAGAGATCCAGCGCCTGATGGCCAGCCGGAGCGTGGATGCCTTCCTGCTGTCCGAGCTGCAGCCAGCCGATCCCCGCGTGATCATGCTGGCCGAGGCCGGGATGCCGTTCGCCTGCTTTGGCCGCACCGGCCCCGCACTGCCGCAGCACTGGGTCGACATCGACAACCGCGAAGCGACGGCGGCGGCCGTCGAGCACGTCCTGAGCAGGGGCTTTGACCGGATCGCGTTCCTGGGTTACCGGTCGGGGAATCACTGGGACGCCGAGCGTGTGGCCGGCTTCAAGGTCGGCCTGACCCGGTCCGGGATGGCCGCCGAGGACTCGGACATGCTGCTCGTGAACGACGCCAGCGCCCGCAGGAAGGTCAGGTCGCTGCTCGCTACCGCGCATCCGGCTGGCCGCCCGGACGCGATCGTGACCAGCAGCGACCGCCTCGCCGCGGTCGTTTACGGGGTAGCCGCGGAACTGCGGCTGCGGATCGGGCATGATCTGGCGGTCACCGGTTTCGACGGAAGCGTGGCGGCGGGCCTGATGCATCCGCAGCTGACCAGCGTGGCCATTCCCGTCGATGACATCGCCCAGCGGGTGGTCGCCCGGGCCCTGCGGCAGATCGACCACGGGCCGGATCAACGCCCCGGTGAGGTCGTGCCCGCCGCGCTGCGGCTGGGTGAGAGCACCGGCGCCCAGCAGCGCGCGAAAATGAGCCTTGACGGCTACCCGGCCCGCGACCAGGACAGTGGCCCTGGTACCGCATGGAAGCGTTTCCAGGCAGGGGCCTTTTCGGGAGGACCGGCGCTGCCCCGGAGTGAATCCGTACCCGGGAGCTCCGGGCCCGGAGCTCCCGGGCATGGAGCCTCAGGCGGCTCCTCGTCAGGAGCAGCCGCGGTCCGGCGGGTCACGATCGCCGATGTGGCCGCCGATGCCGGCGTCGGCGTCGGCACGGTGTCACGGGTGGTCAACGGGAGCGAGCAGGTGCGGGCCGCCACCCTCCGCGTGGTGCTTGATTCCATCGACCGGCTGGGATACCGGCCCAGTCATGCGGCGGCGGCGCTGGTCCGCGGCACGCCGCACACCGTCGCGATCATGGTCGCTCACCTGACCCGGCCCTCCGCCGTGGTCCGGGTGGCCAGCGCGCTCGCGGCCCTTGAAGAGCAGGGCTACGACACGATCGTCTGCAACGTGGACACCCCGCTGGAGCGGGACCGGCACCTGGAGACCCTGCTGCCCACTCACCGGGCCGACGGGGTCCTGGCGATCTCCTTGCCGTTCTCCCGCGAGCAGCTTGACCAGTTCTCCAGGGCCGGAGTCGCTCTTGTCACCGTGGACGCGGCCAATCCCGGGGTTCCCCAGACGGTCATCGGCAACGTCCTCGGCGGCAAGCTAGCGACCGAGCATCTGATTGACCTGGGCCACCGGCGAATCGGCTTCATCGGGGACAGGACGTTCAGCAAGCCCCCGGAGGGCCTGGGGTTCACCTCCTCGGCCGACCGGCTGCGCGGCTATAAGCAGGCCCTGGCCGCGGCGGGCATCGAAGCCGAGGCCGGCCTGATCCAGCGGGGTCCGCATGATGCCGCCTCGGCGGCGGAGCACGCCGCCCAGCTGCTGAAGTCAGCTGATCCGCCGTCGGCAATCTTCGCGGCTTCCGATACTCAGGCCGTTGGCGTCCTGGCTGCGGCGGACCGGCTGGGCGTGCCGGTACCTGACCAGTTGTCAGTCGTCGGCTTCGACGACATCGAGTCCGCGGCGTTCCTGCGGCTCAGCACCATCCGGCAGCCGCTCGACCTGAGCGGCGCCGAGGGAGCGAGGCGACTGTGCGCACTACTCCGCGGCGAGCGGATTCACCCGCTCCGGCAGGAACTGCCCATCGAGCTGATCGCGCGGGGCAGTTCGGCGAGCCCCCGGTAGGGCGGCGCTTATCCCTGGTGACCGCGCACGAAATGCCCCTGGCCGGGCACGCTGACGATCTTGCCTTCACCTTTCAGGATCGACAGGGCACGGGCCGCGGTGCGGTGCGATACGCGGTGATGCGCGCTGATCGTATGAATCGAAGGAACCCGCCCGTCGAGGGTTCCCTGCGCGATTTCGTCTCGCAGCATCTTCGCGACTTGCTCGTATGGCGGCACCGCCGAGTCAGGGTTAATCACGTGAGCCAGCTTTCCCCGTGACGAGATGGTTGGCAAATCAGTCCAGCCGAAGCGCCCGACCGGGGCCTGGTCGGCCCGGCCGGCTCAGCCCGGCCTGGACGTGGCCCGTATGGCCTGGCCTAAGGTGAGCTGATGGACGCCGCGCACCGCCAGCTCAATGACCAGATCGATCAGGCCACCCAGCGCCTGCTCGACGTAGCCCGCGTCATCACCGAGCCGGACCTCCGCGCGCCGTCCCTGCTGCCCGGATGGACGCGGGCGCATGTTCTCGCCCATGTTGCCCGGAACGCCGACGCGATGCGTAACCTGCTGGCCGGGGCCCGGTCAGGACGGAACCGCCCCGCGTACGCCAGCGCCGAGGCACGCGACGCCGGCATTGAGGCCAGCGCGCGAATGAACGCCAAGGACCTCGCGGATGACCTAGCCGGCGCGGCGATGGCGTTTCGCGCCGTGGTCACGCAGCTGCCCGATGACGCGTGGCGGTTCGGCGTGCGGATGCTGGACTTCGGTCCATTTCCGGCCGCCGACCTGCTGACCCGGCGGCTGGTGGAGGTCGAACTGCATCACTGTGACCTCGGTGCCGGGTACGGCCCGGCCGACTGGCCAGCCGCCTTCGCCGAAATGGAACTCGCCGAGCCGATGCGGTCGCAGCGCGAAGACCGGCTCAAATACCCCCAGCCGTCCGAGATGCCGGCGCTGCGGGCACCAAGGCCGCCCGCTCCCTACAAACCTAACCAACGCCTCCCGGGGAGCTGGATCGGAACAAAGTGATGCGCAGACTCTGACCAGGGACCGGATAAGCGAACGCCATGACGCCGTTAGACCGGCCAGACCACGGGGAACAGGGGATGGTCCATGGCCGCGCCGGCGGGCAGCTGGCTTTCGAGGTCATCGAAGGGCGGTGAGGTGCGCCAGCCGCGCGGTGCGTGCCGGGCACCGGCGGACAGGTACCGCAGCGACAGGATCCGCCGCCGGCTGGGATAGCGGAATCCGGGCGCTCCGTGCACGGTCAGGAAGTCGAAGAAGATGGCGTCACCGGGCTGCAAGTCGAATCGCCGGATGTCGAACGCGTCGCGGTCGGCCTCGATCTCAGGCAGCTCCGCCAGGCTCCCCTCGGGAAACCAGCGTGCCTGCCGGTGCAGGAACGTCCGCGGCATGAGCCAGGGTCCGCGGTGCGAGCCAGCCACCAATTCCAGGCACCCGTCCTCGGGCACCGGGTCCAGCGCGATCCACGCGCTCACGCCGCGACCGTCGACATTGTAATAGGGCTGGTCCTGGTGCCATGGCGTGTGCTGCCTGGTCCGGCCTTCCTTCACCAGGACGTGATCATGGTAGAAGCGGACTTGCGGTGTGGCCATCAAAGCGGCAGCGAGAGCGGGAACCCGCGAGTACCGCGCCAGCCGCTCGATCTGGGGTATGTCCTGCCACCGGCAGAAGTCCTCAAGGAAAGCGCCCGGGTCATCGGGCCCGCTCGCCGCCTGCGCCAGCGGGCCCGGCGTGGCCAGTACCGCATCGATCGCGTCGGCGGCAGTGGCGACCTCCCCGGCATCCAGGACCGAACGCAGGCATGCGACGCCGTCCCGGGCGAAGGCCGCCACCACGTCATCATCGGTGAGCACCGGTACCATGACCCTCGCTAGTTTTCGAATCAGTGGCCATCCGCAACGGAAGCCTAGCCCTTGGCCCGCCCCGTCGCCACGGCTGCGAAACTAAAGCCCGCCGGCTCTGACCGGCCCGGACGTGAGCGCGCCGCGACGGAGGATCGCCCGGAGCCGGGTGCCGACCGGGAGGTCTTCATCGCAGGTCCGATCTCTTGGCTCCCAGCCCGGCTTCCGCCGATAGGCTGCCGGACATGCTCGATCGGCCCCGGTTCTAGTCGCGCGCACTCTTATGGCAGGGATGAGAATAAAGAAGGTGGGCTAAGTGACCAGTTTCGCTGCACAGCTTCCTACGCTTGTTGGCGTAGTCGTGGGAGCGGGCGCCTCTTTTTTTGCTACTTTCGCCAATGAGCGGACGCGTTGGCAGAGGGAGCGAGAAGCTAAATGGGACGAGAATCGGGCTGTCGCCTATATGGAATATGGATATGCAGTAAAGAAGATTATAGATATTTCCCGCCGGATCGCTGCAGGTAGTGGCATGCCAGAATATTTGCCGCCTCTCGATCTTGAAGCGGGGCTTATTGAACCCGCCGCGGATGCAGATCGGGGAATGAAATGGGAGGCAGTGCTTCTCATGGGGAGTGCTAATACCATCGAGGCGGCAAGACAATGGCATAGCTGTGCTTGGCGTCTAGAGCATCATGTGCGAGGCAGTACACAAGTTGAATGGCAGCAAGAGCTCAGACAGGCAGCTACTGCTCGGAGTGCTTTTTATCAGTCCGCAAGACAGGATTTAGGAGTACATGGAACTCTGCCTGCCGAGGGAGAGATAAATCTCCCTGGAACACCCGAAGGGAACACCGCTTAAGATTTTCTCATAGAGAGCTGTCGATGACCATTCGCTTGTAAGCGTAGTACTACCAGTCGGGAACCAGGAGCATCTCAGGAGGGGACCTGCGGAAACAAGTTCATTAAGATACGTGCAAGTCCGCGGGTGTTCGTGGTGATTGTCACTCAGTTAGTCACCCAGCCTTGTATGGGCTGCTCTCATGTGCAGACGTCCGTTCCCGAGACCTTAGGCGCTGCGCCTCACCCGCAGTACCCGAGGCAGAGGCCCGTCCTAAATACCCCTGTGCTCGATGATTAGCCTCTCAAGGCTCAAAATTACCCACCGAGTTGCGTTACACGGGCCTTAAGATCGCTGATGGCAGCTTCCGTTTGCGTGACACGAGCGGTCAAATTCTGGCTGACAGAGTTCAACTGTGCCTGAAGAGCTGAAACTGTTTGCGTAGTCGCAGCCAACTGCTGCTGGACCGCGGAAATATGCTGCGCTTGAGCCGTAATCTGTTGCGCTTGAGCCGTAACCTGCTGCGCCAGGCTCGCAATGCTCTGACCAGAAACTAGAAGATTGCCGGACACGTAAACGTCCCCGTCGAAAGATCCAGCGGGGCTACCACTTGCGATCAGCCCTGTTCCTGTCTTACTAATCGCGTGTACTCCGACGCCACTCTCTGTTTGACCGAGAACCCCAACGCCATCCCCAGAGTGGGACCCGACCACGCCCGTGCGTTGACTTGTAGAGCAGAAGCCTTGGACTCCGTCATGTCCTTCGCTAATGCCTATGACACCGACGCCGGTCGTGTTATGACCGACTACGCCAGCATGGTCTATCGTCTTAGCGTCCCCTTGTACACCATCGTGACCCTCGCTGACACCATGGACACCGACACCGGCGGCATTGTTGACACCAATTACTCCCGCATTACTTGGGCTCGACGTAAAACCCTGAACACCGTCATTATCGGTAGATCCTGCGTCACCCTTCACGCCGGGTTCTCCAGCAACGGTTGAAGTTCCGAGCAGTCCAGACATACTTCCTCCCTTTTCGGCTTTCCGACGTAGCTTGCGTGGCGAGGCTCACTGTAAGACCGAATCGAAGATGTGCCTAGTGCTCTTATAGGGTGCTAACCGTCCCACGAATGCTTATGGCACTTCTAAAGGCGATATGGAAGCCGGTTTAGACAGTGCGATGACGTCATGGAGATCGTGTGGAGATCGTTGGGAGATCATGTGGAGACGAGAGTTAGATGCGGCGTGTGAGGAATCGCTGAGTGCGAAGCTCTCTTGGCGAGCGTTTTAACACGCCGCCATCTCCAGCTGAGCCATCCAGGCATCCGTCCCGTTCCGATTTACCAGACGCTCACTTAGGTTGGTGTACACCGATGACGATCCAGCCCGTTCGCTGTCAAGCAATCGTTGACAGCGCCTAAGATGATAGCCGCTATCGGATCCTGACGCTTGAGCGTCATCTTTCCACCGTTCCAGCTTGACGATTAATACTCCAGCAGCGCTTCGTTGTAATTGGCCTGTCTTCGCTGGTAGTGGCTGATTTTGGCGCGGTGCTGGTGGGCGCCTGGGCCACCGGGACCAGGCCGGGGCTGCGTCGCGGGCTGGATGCTGGGCAGTTAAATGTGCCAGGAGACGTCTGACCTCGCCGAGCGTGACCGGGATGAGGCCGCTGCCAGGGCTTTTGGGGCGGCCGCCGCGGTGACGCATAGGTGGGCATGTGCCAGCATAACCCACCAAAACCTCCCAAAGACCCCAATCCTCCCTGGTAAACGGCCCCGCGCGAGACGACTGAGTCAGGAGGGGCTACCGGTACCACGGTGGTCGTGTGAAGGCTCGCCTGTGCGGTGGATCCGGGTTTCGCGGTCGATCGGGGGTACTCCGGTCCCCCCGATGCACCGCCAGGCCCGGATCCACCACCAGAACCCGCCAGCAAAATCCTTAAGCGGTGCTTCTAGCCCGCGACAGCTACGCGGCGGACACAAGCCCAAACCAGCGTGAACACAGACCCAGCCGAAACGCGACGAAGACCTCACCGGAGACTGTGGGCGAAATGCGTTGATAATGAGTAGGTGGGAAACCTGGGTGCCGCAGATCGACTACGTGGCCGGATCGGCTCGGCCATCTTCGAACGCGTCGCCGGGCCGCAGGGCTCGACGCGGCGGCGGCAGATCCACCAGGCCGGAGGCGAGCACTGGTTCGCCGAGGACCGGCCGGTCCGCCGGGTAAACGGGGACTCGTCGATGTTCATCGGCGGGATCAGGGCCCTGCTGCTCCAGTCGCTGCATCCGCTGGCCATGGCCGCCGTGGCTCAGCACTCGGATTACCGCGGCGACCCCTGGGGGCGGCTGCAGCGGACCAGCTACTTCCTCGCGGTCACCACGTTCGGCCAGGCTGGCGACGCCCAGGAGGCGATCGCGCGAGTCAAGGCCGTCCACCAGCACGTGACCGGGACCGCGCCCGACGGGCGGCCGTACGCGGCCTCGGATCCGCACCTGCTGACCTGGGTGCACATCGCCGAGACGGACAGCTTCCTGCGGGCTCACACCCGGTTCGGCATTCAGCCCCTGGACCAGGCCGGGCGCGACGGTTACGTCGCCGACATGGCCCGGATCGGCATCGAGCTGGGCGTGCCCGACCCGCCTCGCACCGAAGCCGAGCTCGCCGACCGGATCGGCCAGTACCGGGCCGAGCTGACCGCCACCGCCGACGCGCGCGACGCGGCCAGGTTCCTGCTGATCAGTCCTCCGCTCCCGGTCATCGCCCGGGCCCCTTACGGGGTCCTGGCCGCGGCCGCAGTGTCGCTGCTGCCTGGCTGGGCCCGCCGGCCGCTCCGCCTGCCCCGCCTGCCGGTAACCGAGGCCGTGGTCGTCCGTCCGGCCGGCCGGGCCATGGTCCACGCCATCCGCTGGGCTACCTCTGCGCCTCCCGCAGCCCCGGCTGCGTAGCCAGCATCAGCTGCTGTCCTCGATCCCGCAGCAGCTACTGTCCCCGATCAAGGCCCTCCCCGGGTCGCGCCGGCCGCGCCGATGTGGCGGCATCGGCAGGAAACTTGTCACGATGTGAGACGGGAATAAGTTGCCGCTGTGCGAGGATCGAATCGCTCGGAGCCCCAGGAAGCCGGAACGAGGAGTGGTAAACGGAATGGACGCGGCATCGCCTGACAAGCCAATGGTGACTGTCGCCCTCGATGTGCCGTCAGCGTACATCCTTGCTGACCAGGCAGCGATCATCCAGGATCTTCAGTTCGTCATGGATGGCTGTAAGCGGCTGCTGGCCGAGCTGGCCAAGCCCGAGGAAGACCGGGACCCGCTTCTGCCGCTGGCGATCTGGTCGTCCACGGTGATCGCCTACGCCCGCTGCTTCAGTAAAGGCAAGCGATTCGGGCTCACCACGGAAGACGTGCAGAAGCTGCCTCTTCACGGGGCAGTCATGAAATTCCATAAATGGATAATTGAAGAGCGCAATAAATTGGCCGCGCATTCCGCGAACCCATTCGAGGTAGCGAAGGTCGCCGCCGCTCTTTCCCTGCCCGAGGAAAAACAACGGCGCGTGGAAGGCATCGTTATTTTCGCCACGAGCCGTATCGTCATCGATAGCGTGGGCGTTCAGCAGCTCGGCGGGCTGGCCTCTGAGCTGGCCAAGCAGACCGCCGAGAAGGCACAGGAGCAGCAGGACGTCGTGCTGAAGGATGCGCAGCAGCTCAACATAGACAGCCTGTACAAATTGCCGCCACTGCGCACCTGGCCGCCCACTGACGCTGACGACGACCACGCGGACGCAAAAGATAATGACGCTGATCAGGGCGGAGACGCTTCATAGCGCGCCGATTTTCACATAGAACGCGGCAGCTGCGGGG
>PMST01000638.1 GCA_003168295.1 Actinomycetota bacterium | reverse complement strand
GATCCAGCGCATGGTCATGGCGAGGCAGTTGCTTAAGGGCTGATGGTGGGCCGCTGACCTGCTATTTCTCGGTTATTTCCCGCACGGAACGGCTCGCCAGGCCCATGAGTCTGGTGGCCCGTTCGCGTGTCCTGATTGCCTGGTTGATGCCGGTTGTTCCCCGTCGTTTCCGGACCCCGTGCTGAATCCGTGCTGGCACCTAGCGTTCCTGGGTACGCCAACTGCCCGGCCACAGCGGCCGAGAAGGGACCCCGACGGGCGCCGCTGCTGAGTCCTGCCGGCCCGGCTCATTCCGCAGCCGCCAGCAGCGGCAGGGTGGTTTGGTCTCAGACGGTGTTCATTCCGGGACGCTCAACTGCTGAGGACATCTCCCTCGGCGCGGTAGAAGATCTTCGACGGCAGCGGCTTCGCTCCGAGTGTCGCGTAGAACGTCTGCGCCTGCTCGTTACTTTCGTCCGTCGTCCACTCGATTCGGCTGCACCGGCGTTCGGCAGCGATCGCGTAAAGGCCCCGCATGAGCGTGGTCGCCACCCCCGTGCGGCGGGCAGTATCGGCGACGTACAGCTCCTTGAGATACAGCGACGTCGACAGCCCGACGGCCGGCCATAGAAACGAGTACGCGGCGAACCCCACGAGCTCGTCCGCGTCGTCTCGCGCTAGCAGCGCGAACGCGGCAGGCGGAACGCCGAACAGGACGGCGCTGATCTCCGTGGCCCGCTGCTGGGGCGGGTCCGGCCGCACGTCTCCGTAGAACACATCCATCTCGGTGGCTAGCGCAACGAAATCGTCTACATCCGCAGCCGTTGCCTGGGCGAGCCTGATCAACGTGATCCTCTTCCTAAGCCTCTACAAGGTCTGCGAACTCGCGAGCCGACGGCGACGTTAGCTGAGCCGGACTCAGCGCTCCGAGCAGCCTGCGGGCACGATCGGCGATGATGCCCCGCCGCTGCGGGCCGGTCAGCGCCGCGATCGTTTCCGCCGCATAGCTGAGCCCCGTGTCCGGGTCGGTCCAGGCGAAGCACTGAGCGCGGTCCAGCCTGCTAAGCGCCCAGTCCGTATAATCGCCGGGCGCGCACAGTTCCAGCGCTCGGGCCGTCGCTTCGAGCGCGGCAGGGAGATCCCGGAGGAGAGTAAACGCCGACCCGGCATGAAAGCGGAGCTGACTTTCTCCGTACCCGAATGCCGATGCTGTCCGGTCGGCCTCGGGAAGTGCGTCAAGGAACCGCTCAGCCTCGGTGAGCGCCGCCCGTGCATTGCCGCCGTCTCCACGCGCAGCGTGAGCGCGCATCTCCAGTGCCGCCGCGAGCGCCGCCCCCGACGCACGGAACCGTCTGCGCGGCGCGGGCCGTATCGATCGCCGTCGTCATCTCGCCCGCGTAAAACCAGCCGTAGGATTCCTGCGCCCTCGCCCATGCCAACACCTTGGCGTCCCCCGCCTCAAGAGCAGCGTGCTCGGCCGTGCGGCTCCAGCCGCGCCATGCCCGCCGGTCAGCTGTCTTGATCAGCGTGAGGACCATCATGCCCGACATTCCCGCAGCGACTCCGGCGAGTCGCGGCAGCGCCGACGCCGAACGGTGCCGGGTGATCGCCGCCTCAAGGTCCGCTAGATCCCCGGTCAGGTCGTCGAGCAGTATGGGCGAGGGCACGTCGCGGGTCCGGTACCCGTACCGCATCATCGCGTGCTGCCAGTCGTCCAGCTCGGCCGCGCTCATCGCGCCAGCCGAGATCGTGTCTTCCAGATGCCGCCGGGTCAGCTCCATGTCCCTCGGCAGGCGGGAAGCCATTTCGGCCTCCGCCGCGCCTGGCCTGCCAGGCGCGTACGACTTGGCTGAAACGAGGTCACGGGGACCTTTCGAGCGCGGGGGCCCGGCCGATGGCGCGGGGGCGGTGGAATGCCGGGTTCTGCGGAGCGGCCGGGGCGGATCCGCAGGAAGCAGAGTCCGGCCAGGATGAGGGCGAGGGCGAGGTAGATCGCGGTCTCGACCCACTGGAAGGCCCAGTAGCGGCTCGCGGGCTGGTAGGTCACCGTCTGCTGGAAGTGGAGGCTTCCGATGTAGTCGTTGCATGCCTGGGCCGATGCCGATGAGGTGGCGCAGGGCCCAGCTGGCTCGCTGGAGGCGGCACGGCCGTCCGGGGTGGTGACCTGCGTGGAGATTACCCAGGCGCCGGGCAGGACCGTCGCCGTGTTCGTTGTCAGGATCAGGTGCCCGTCGCTGGTGCCTCCCGTCACGGCGACCGATGCCAGGCTGAGCGCCGAGGTGGTCCGGACGGGCGGGATGAGGTGGGGCCGCACCCAGATGGGGAAGGCGATGATGACAGCGGTGAAGATGGCGAGGGTGACGGCCATCGCGGGCAGGGTGCGGCGGATAAGGAGCCCGGCGGTGACCCCGAGGGCGAACGCGAACGCCGCGTACCCGACAGGCGCGACGCCCGATTGGAAGCTGCCGGACGTGAATGCGGTATAACCCGCGTTCGCCTTGTGGATGGGGCTGGACCACCAGTTCACCATGAGGGTGAACAGCTCGCCTGCGGCGATGGCGGCCGCGCCGGCGATGGCGAGCTTGGCGGCCAGCCAGCGGGTCCGGGTGACGCCCTGGGTCCACGCCAGGCGGAAGGTGCCGGTCTCAAGCTCGCGGGCGACCAGCGGCGCCCCCCAGAACATCCCGATCAGGCCAGGGACGGCGAGGCCGGCGGCCCCCAGTAGCTTGCCCGCCGTGAAGTAGCCCTGCGTGAGGAAGGCGTTAAACAGGCCCGCGCAGTTGCCGTGCTGCTTGCAGGCGGCGGCGGCGGCGTCGTAGGCGTGGGCGAGCTGGATCCCGGTCACCAGCAGGACGATGGCGGCGATGGCCAGCACGCCGGCGCCCACCGCGGCCTGGGTGCGGAACCGGGTCCAGGCGAAGCGGATCATGATGCGATCTCCAATCCGGCCAGGTCGGCGCGCGCGGCGTCGCCCGGCTGGCTCATGTAGGCGAGGACCAGGTCCTCCAGGCTGACCGGCCGGACGGTCCAGGCCGGGTCGAGGACTGGCTCGGAGGTGCGGACCAGCAGCGTGCTCTGCTTGCCGGCGTGGCTTTCCTCGATGACCTCCCAGCTCGCCGGGAGCGTGCGGGGGTCACGGCGGGGACCGGACAGCCGGTGGTGCGTCGCCAGCAGCGCCTCGGTCTCCCCGGCCAGCCGCAGCCGGGAGGCAGTCAGGACGATGAGGTAGTCGCAGACCCGCTCGATGTCGGCGATCAGGTGCGAGGACAGCACGACGCTGACCTGCTGCTCGGCGACGGTCTCCATCAGGTCCCGCAGGAACTCCCGCCGGGCGAGGGGGTCCAGGCTCGCGACCGGCTCATCCAGCAGCAGCAGCTCGGGCCGCTTGGCGGTCGCCAGGGTGAGGGCGAGCTGGGCGCGCTGGCCGCCGGACAGCGACCCGGCCCGCTGCCGGAGGTTGAGGCCAAGGTCGCTGATGCGGCGCTTGGCGAACTCGGTGTCCCAGCCATGGTTGAGCCAGGCGCCCATGCGCAGGTGGCCGGCGACGGAAAGCCCCGCGTAGACCGGCGCGTCCTGGGCGAGGAAACCGACCCGGCCGAGCTGCGCCGGGGTGCGGGCGGGAGGCTCGCCCAGGACCCTGATCCCTCCCGAGTCCGGTTCGAGCAGCCCGGCGGCCAGCTGCAGCAGGGTGGACTTGCCCGCTCCGTTCGGCCCGACCAGCCCGGTCACCCGCCCGGCGGGGACCGCCAGGGTGCAGCCGGCGAGCGCCCACCGCCGCCCGTAGCGCTTGCCCAGGCCGCTGGCCTCGATGACAGTGTTCACGCCACTCCCTCCGTAAAGCAGTTGCGGACCGCGGTCCGGTAGATCGACTCGATGTCGTCAGGTCCCAGGCCCGCCGACCGCGCCGAGCGCAGCAGGTCGGTCATGGCGGCGAGGAACCGCCGCTGCGCGGCGGGGTCGGTGCCGGGCAGCGTCCGGATGACGAACGTCCCCATGCCCGGCCGGCCCCGCACCAGGCCCTCCCGCTCCAGGTCGCGGTAGGCCTTGAGCACCGTGTTCGGGTTGATCGCCAGCTTGGCGACGACCTGCTGGGCGGTCGGCAGCCGGTCGCCCGGCTCCAGCAGGCCGAGCCGCAGGGCATCGCGGACCTGCTGGGCCAGCTGGAGGTAGGTGGCGACACCCGAGGCGGGGTCGAGCTGGAACTCGATCACAATCACCTCTTCCACTAATCAGTTAGTGAAAGAAAGTATTCGTCGTGGCCGCTGGATGCAAGCCCTCGCGCGCGGACCCGGGAACGGGGCCCGGCCGCAGCGGGACGCGCCCGCGCCGTTCTCGACGAGGGCCTACCGGCAGGTCTGCAACCGGCTCACACGCAATGCGTGCTGAATCCGTGCTGACACCCAGCTGCCTGACATGCCATCTACCTGCGGAAACTGCCGCGCAGTCCACGATCACCCAGATCTACGAGGGCACCAACCAGATCCAGCGCATGGTGATGGCCCGGCAGCTTCTCAAGTAGCCTGTTCCGTCCCTGTTCCGTGAGCGTCGTCGTCTCGGCTGGGTTCTATTGCCTGGTCAAGGCGAGGCGGACCGGGAGGGACTCCAGGCCGTTCATCAGGCTGACGGGACGCCAGCGGAGTTCCTGCGGGGGGACCGCGAGCGATATTTCCGGGAAGCGGGCGAACAGGGCACCGAGGGCGACCTCGGCCTCCATCCGGGCCAGGGGAGCGCCCAGGCAGTAGTGAATGCCGTGACCGAAGGCGACATGGCCGCTGGTGTCGCGGCCGAGGTCGAGGCAATTCGGGTCGGGGAACTGGGCGGGATCCCGGTTGGCCGAACTGATCGCGATGAGAACCTGCTCGCCCGCCGGGATCACCACGTCGCCGATGGGCAGGTCCTCGGTGGTGAACCGGGCGGTCACGTGGTTCACCGGGTTCGCGAACCGGAGCAGCTCCTCGACGGCCGCCGGGAGCAGCGACGGATCCTGCCGCAGCCGGGCCATCTCCCCGGGGTGCGTCAGCAGCGCCAGGGTGCCGGAGGCGATCAGGTTGACGGTGGTGTCGAAGCCCGCCATGACCAGGTGGTAGGCAGCGGAGAGCAGCTCAACGGTGGTCAGCGCGGCCTCGGCGCCGTCCTCATCGGCGTTGTCGTGGGCGAGGACGAGCGCCGACAGCAGGTCGTTGCCGGGCTCGGCGCGCTTGGCGGCGATCAGCCCTGTGAAGTAGGCAGCCAGCTCCCGCGGCACGCGCTGGAGCTCCTCGCCGCCCTTGCCGTAGTCGGTCACGGTGGCCCAGATCCACCCGCGATCCGCCACCGGGATGCCGAGCAGCTCGCAGATCACCGTGATCGGGAGGGGGCGGGCGTACCCGTCGAGCAGATCGACGACGTCACCGCGCGCCACCATCTCGTCCAGCAGGCCCGTGGCGATCTCCTTCGTGCGCGGCCGCAGCTGCCCGGCGCGGCGCGGCGTGAACGCCTTCTGCACCAGGGGGCGCAGCCGGGTGTGTTCAGGCGGGTCGGTGTTGAGCAGCGCGTGAACGCCCGCCGCCTCATTCGGAAAGGACCGACCGCCGCCCGGCCAGTGGCGGACCTTGTTTGCCAGCCGGGGGTCGGTCAGGGCTGCCCGCGCGTCCGCGTAGCGGGTGATGATCCATGTCCGCCCGTAGTCCGGCATCCGTACCGGGGTGACCGGGCGGGACTCGCGCAGCCGCGCGAAGAACCCCATCGGGTCCTGGTAGTAGGAGTCTTCGTCGAGGGGCACCAGTTCTACCGCGTCCGTCACGGTTCACACGCTAGGACTGCCGATTGCGTGACGCCATCGGTTTTCTCGTGGGGTTCGGCGAGGTCACCCGGAGGCCGAGTTCCGAGTCTGTTCCGTCAGGCCTGCTCCGCCACCGAGGCGGCCAGCACAAGGACATCGGCGTATACGACGGGATCACCTGGGACTTCGTCCGCTACATCCACGGCTACCGCCGCCAGATGGCCCCGCGCGTCCGGCGGCTGATCGACGACCACGCCGGGAACGCGCAAGTGATCGTGCTGCGCCGCCGCCGCGCCGCCCGCGACTATCTCGCCGTCGTGAGCCTGCAAGCTTCCCGCTCCGCCAGGGCGGTTACGGCCAGCGAGGAGTAAGGCTAACCCATTTACCAGCCCTGCGCGGGCCCGCGGCGCGCTCTACGCGTTGGGTTTGACCTGGGATACTGGACTACATCAGCCGTTCAGTACGGGCTTGCGGGAAACCGAATCGCGACCCGGGGAGGTGAGTAAGTGACCCAGCATCTTGACCATCAACCATCGAGTTTCCGAACCGCGACCGAGATTGCGAAACTCGATATCTCCGCCGAGGACGCCGATGCCGCGGGCCAGCGCGCCGCCTGGTCCGGTGCCATAGCTCCAGGCTGGGACATTGTGGGCAACGCGAACGGCGGATACCTCCTGGCGATCGCCGCCCGCGCGCTGGCCGCCGCGCTCGCTCGTCCCGACCCGGTGACCATCTCGGCTCACTACTTCCATCCGGGCAAGCCCGGTGACGTAACGATCGAGACCCAGGTCCTGAAGGAGGGCCGAAGGTTCAGTTCTGGCACCGCGACACTCCTGTCGAAGGGACGAGCGCTGCTGGGCTGCATCGGCACCTTCGGTGACCTCACCGAGGCGTCAGGACCGGAGATCCTCGACCAGGGCCCCCCGGAGATGCCCGATCCTGGCGAGTGCCTACCGGTGGTGGCGACCGATACCTTCCCGCCACCGTTCATGGGGAAAATCGAGCTCCGCCTGCATCCAGATGACGGCCAGTTCCTGCTGGGCAAACGGACGGGACACGCGCTGATGCGCGGCTGGTTCCGGCTGCGCGACGATGAACCGGCCGACACCATCGCTCTTCTGTGTGCCGCCGATGCCTTTCCGCCGACAGCCTTCAATGCCGATTTTCCCGTGGCGTGGACGCCCACCATTGAACTCACCGTGCACGTTCGCGCTCGGCCCGCGCCGGGATGGCTGCGATGCACGTTCGCCACGCACTTCGTGACCGGTGGCTTCCTTGAAGAGGACGGCGAAATCTGGGACTCAACCGGGCACCTTGTCGCCCAGTCGCGCCAGCTCGCCTTGGTGCCGCGCGGTTAGCTGAAGAGGCAGCCCACGTACGCGATGGTTCCCAGACCGACTGGTGCCCGGCTCGACCTGGTGCTGGCTTGGCGGTTCAGGCATCACGGCGGGTGAGCGCCCAGGCCCCGGCCGCGAGCGCGACCATCGCATACGCGCACAGCAAGCCGACGGTCAGCCCGGGCGACAGCATCTGCGCGACCGGCTTGACCGCGATCAGTGAATTCCTCATCGTGTCGGGCAGGAACTTCTGCGCGGTGTTCCGGAACGAGCTGCCTAGCGAGAAGAGCAGCAGCGGCAGCACGAACACCGCGCCGACCAGAGCACAGATGGCGCCCGCGGTATGCCGGATGATCGCGCCGATGCCCAGGCCGATGAGCGCGATTAGCGCCGGGTAGGCGCCGGCCAGCAGCACCGCGCGCAGCACGCCGGGCTGGCCCAGCGTGGCGTGCGGGACAGGGGCCTTCAGCATGGCCTGGCCGGCCAAGAACGCGGCCAAGGCGGAGATCTCCCCCGCCGCCAGTGCGACGGCCCCGAGCACCGCCGCCTTCGCGGCGAGCACGAGCGGACGCCGCGGCGCCGCGGCGAACGTGGCGCGGATCATCCCGGAGGAGAACTCGGTCGTGATCGTGAGCACGCCGAGGGCGCCGAGCAGCAACTGGCCGGGCACGAGCCCGAGGAAACCGTCGTAGGTCGGGTCGAAGGACGCGCGGCCGGTGGCGGACATCTGCGCGTAGCTCTCGTGGCTCAGCGCGAGCACGGCCAGGCCGATCATGCCGGCCGCGAAGAGGGCCACGATGTACCAGGTGGAGCGGACCGTGCGAAGTTTCTGCCACTCCATCTGGGCGACGGCGCGGAAACCATAGCCGCCACGGGTGCGACTGGCGGCGCGGTGGCTGAGCGTCGTGGTGCTCATCACAGGCTCCCTGAATAGTCGGCGGCACCGTCGGTCAGCTGGAAGAACGCTTCTTCCACCGAGCTGCTGCAGGCGCACAGCCGGGCGACCGTGATGGGCACGGACGGGTAATACTTGACGAGACCGCGTGCCTCGATCATCAGGACCTCCAGTGGCGGTGCTCTCACGGCTGCGTTCTTGCCGCTGGGGCGCGCTCGTGCCGCGAGCACGCTGTCGTCTGCGCCTGCCCGTCTACGCTACGAACTGGGCATCTCCCAGGGAACGTGGTGAGCCCCCGTCTTCCTGGTGGGGTTAACCCACGGGGCGCTCGATGATCTTTATGCGTGGGTCTGGGCCGGGTCCGCTCTGCCGCGTTCGCGGTGCGTATGAGCTTCAGTCTTCGCCGGAGCCACCCTGGGCTTTTGGGCCGTTGCCGCCGATGCCGTCACGCCGGGGGCCAAGAGCCTGAACCTGATCGCGCGGCCGGATTGCTGAGCCCGGTGACCGGACCGGGATTAGGCGTGGCGGCGGCGGGTAGTGCGGGTCGCCGCCTGGCCGATCGGTCGGCCAGAGCAAAGGACAATCCTTAAGGAGCGGATTCGCAGATGACGCGCTACGGATACTTCCTTTCCTCTGAGGAGAGCAGCCCCGCCGAACTCGTCCGGCAGGCCCGGCTGGCCACCGAAGCAGGGTTCGACGCCCTATGGATTTCCGATCACTACCATCCCTGGCTGGACGAACAGGGTGAGAGCAGTTTCGTCTGGTCGGTGATCGGTGCCATTTCACAGGCCACCTCACTGCCGATAACGACGGCGGTGACCTGCCCGCTGTTGCGGACCCATCCCGCGATCATCGCCCAGGCGGCCGCCACGTCCTCGCTGCTGACCGGCGGCCGGTTCACCCTGGGTGTCGGCACCGGGGAGGCACTGAACGAGCACATCTTCGGGAGCGTATGGCCGTCGGCGGAGGAGCGGCTGGAAATGCTCACCGAAGCGGTCGAGGCGATCAGGGAGCTGTTCACCGGCCGTCTCATTACTCATCACGGCAAGCACTACCGGATCGACACGGCCCGGCTGTACTCAGTTCCCGACCAGCCGCCGCCGGTCTTTATGTCCGGGTTCGGCGAGAAGGCCATCAAGCTGGCGGCCCGGCTGGCGGACGGCTACATATGCGTCCAGCCGAACGCGGACTTCGTGCGGCTCTACCGCGA
>PMST01000530.1 GCA_003168295.1 Actinomycetota bacterium | reverse complement strand
AGGCGAAGAGGAAGGAGCAGCATGGCACGCTACCGGGCCATCGCCGCCGACCTCGCCGCGAAGATCCGCGACGGTCACTACGCCCCCGGCGAGGCGCTGCCCGCGCAACGCGAGCTGAGCGCGGCGTACGGCGTCACCCTGATGACGCTGCGCCAGGCGCTGCGGGAGCTGGGCGCCGAGGGGCTGATTGTCCAGCGGCCCGGCAAGGGCACCTTNNTCCGCGAGACCGAGACCGGGCTGCGGCTGGAGCGGGTCCGCGCCTTTGCCGGCCGCCGCGCGATTCATCAGATCTCCTGGGTACGCGAGCCGCACGCGGACCGGTTGCGTGACGTGGATTTCACCACCACGTCGTTGTACGCGGCCCTGGCCGACGTGGGGGTCGTAGTGGCCCGGGCATCAGAGACGATCCGGCCGGAGGTACTCGACGCGGACGTGGCCCGGCACCTAGACGAGGACGAGGGCGCGCCGGTGCTGGTCAGCGACCGGATCACCTACGGGCCGGACGGGACAGCCCTGGTGGCGGACCGGGCGACAATCCTCGGCAGCATGATGCAGATCACCGCAGACCGTGCCGCCAGCGGGCTTTCCCTGCACTGGGGAGCGACCCCTTCGCTTTGATCCCGGCGCTCAACCCTGGCGCGCGTTCCGGGACGGCCGCCGGTCGCCGCGGATGCGGTCCTGTTTGTGAAGCACTTGACGAAGAGCGAGCGCCTCAGGAAAAATATGGTCACGGCGGCGACCGGTCGCCGAGCTGCGGAACATCCGCCCCAGTCGGGGTTCCACCGGCGAAGGGGATTCGCCCTCTCGGTCGTCAATGTCACAGGCCATCTTCCTGCACCGCGTCGCTGGGGGACGAGGGGTGTCAAGGGGAGGCTTGTCCATGACCAAGGACGCCAGCTTCAAGAAGGTTGTCCGGCGCCACGCCGGGGAGACTGGGCAGCGCTACACCGAAGCGCTGACGGCTATCGAGGGTCTCGGTGCGCGGATGCACCACGAGCCCGCTGCCGGGCAGCTGCTCGCCCATCTCCGGGATCGCTACGGCATTGACCCGGTCGCGGCGACGAAGCTCAGTGTGCACAAGACCTACGTGTTCCGGATCGACCGCAATGACGGCAGCCCGTGGGTCGCCCGCGCGTTTCCCCCCGCCCGGCCGCGAAGTTCGCCATGATGGGTGAGCTGCTCGGACGGCTGCACGCGCTGCCGCAGGATGATTCGGTCAGCCGCCCGGGTGGAGCGAGTGGTGAGGACCCGAGCCGTGAGGGCACGCCGCGTCAGGACCTGCTGGCCGCCCTGTCGTTCCTCGATGCCGTCGACACCAAGGTCGCGGCCGCCGACCGGGAGCGATTCGAGCAGCTCCGCGACCAGGTGCGCTCGGCCGACGACGGTCAGGGCCTGCCGGAGGGCTTGCTGCACGGAAATCTCCTGCACGCCCCCGATCACGCCGTCCTGAGCGAACAAGGGCCAGTCGCGATCAACTGGAAGGCGTCCGGGCGCGGACCGCGCCTCGCCGACTTCGCTTACCTGATGTGGGGCACGGGTTCGTGGAACCCGCGTCGGCCGAACCAGGAGTGGATCGACGCTGCTGTCCACGCCTACCGCCGGCACATCGAGCCGACCGACGACGAACTCGACCGGCTCGAGGCGGTCATGTACATCCGGACGCTCTACCTCGCCTGTTTCGGCTACCGACGCGCCCTTACCAGGGGCCGGACCTTCAACGAGTGGGGCTTCATCGNNCCGAGTACTTCAGCTCCACCGCAGCCGCAACCCGAACTGCGTTCCGAGGGTAGGTCGCCGGTGCGGCAACGGAACGACGGCGGTTCGCCAGCGGCTCGCGCGGGGGCGCCCGTAGAGGTCCCGGCGGGCATCGTCGAGCGGGTCCGCACGCTATGCCTGGCGCTGCCCGAAGTGACGGTGCGGGTCGACGGTTCACTAACCAGAACGAGATCGACGGCGTACTCGTTCGACATCCGCCGGAGGTCGTTCTGCTTGCTGGTGGCATGGGAGGGCCCAACCGGCAAGCCCGGCCCGCTGCTCGTGTTGCGCGTCGACCCAGACGAACGCGATGCGCTGCTGGCCGTGGGCCGCCCGTTCTTCGCCACGCGAGCCGGCCGTGATCGCATCGGGGTACTGCTCACCGGCGACACGGACTGGGAGGAGATCCGTGAGCTCGTGACCGAGAGCTACCGGGTCCTCGCGCCGAAGAAGCTCACCGCACTGCTCGACTAGCACGCGCTGAGCCAACGGTCGAGCTCGTCCAGAACGTTTTCGATGATCGGATGCAGCTCGTTGGCGATCTCCGGCTGGCTCTGGCCCTCGCGGGTGCGCTGGCCGGCCTCGCTGATGATGATCTGGAACACGCCGGCCAGCGCGATCCCCTGCAGCCTGGCGATCTCCGGGGCGACGGTGGTGGTGTCGCTGATAGCGCTGGCGAGGGCGGCGGCCTGGCGGTCGGTCAGCTCCAGGGCCAGCCGGTGCACGGCCGGGCTGATGGCCGCCAGGTAGCCGAGCTCGCCGCGCCACATCTCCGGCGCGATGCGGCGGATCGCGTCGACGGACTCCAGGACGAAGTCGCGGATGGCGGCGGCCGGGGTGACGGCGGGCGGCCGGGAGCGGATCAGGTCGCTCAGCCGGTCCTGGATCTGCTGCTCGCGATCGGTGACCAGCTGCTCCTTGGCCGGGAAGTAGTTGTAGACGGTCTGCTCGGCGACCTCGGCCGCGCGGGCCACGTCGGTGACGGCGACGTGCTCGTAGCCGCGTTCGGCGAACAGGCGGGCCGCGGTGTCGGCGATGAGCTGGCGGGTGCGTGCCTTCTTGAGCTCGCGCAGTCCGATGGCGGCCATCCCAGCAGCCTAGCAGGGCACTCTAAGTTTTAGGCGCACAACAAAAATCGAGCAGTCACTACCGTGTTGGTTGCCCTAGGGCACGTCGCCGTGAACCTGCTCGCCACCTCGCAGCACCGGGCCGGAATAAGTCCGAGCGAAAAAATGCTATAGTCAACACTAAGATTTGAGTAGACTATAGGAAGGTTTCGGCATGATCCCGCGCGTTCCTTCGAGCAGTTCGCCGCCGACTACGCCGCGGCGTTCTCGTGAGGCTCGCGGGCGGCCGCACGCAGAGCCAGGCCATCCGGCCGTGAACGTCACCATCACCACCTAGCAAAAGGAGTCCTCATGACCATCCCGACCCAAGACGCCGGCCGGACCGCGCGCCTGCTCGCGCTCATGAAGAAGGGCGACGACGCGTTCAACGCCCGCGACTTCGCCGCGGTGGACGAGGTCCACCACCCGGACATGGTCGCGTACATCACCGGGCTCGCCGAGCCGGTCTACGGAAAGGAAGCGCACGCCGCGGCGATGCAGCAGATGCTGCACATGTTCCCCGACATGCACGTATATAGCGACCCGTACCCGGTCCAGTTCGGCGGCGGCGACTGGATCACGGTCGTTACTAACGCTACCGGCACCTTCACCGGAGAGATGGCGCTGCCTGACGGCACCGTGATCCCCCCGACGGGAAAGGCGTTCGACGTCGAGTTCGGCCAGACCACCAAGTGGGACGGCGACCAGCTCATCGTCATCTCCGCCTTCTGGGACGCACGGCTGCAGCAGCGCCAGCTCGGCCTCGCCTGACAGCGGATCATGAGCGCTTTAAGATGCGAGCTTCGCCCGCCTATTTGGCGATGCTCGCGGGGAGTACGGCATAAATCGCCGCGGCGATGGCGCCGTAGCCCTCCTTGTTCGCGTGGTCGTCCCCGCCTTCGGGCGGGGCGGCGCACATCCAGGTCCACTGGCACACCAGCGCGACGGCTACCGGGACGCTGCCGTAGCCCGGCAGCGTGGTCTTGTCGGTCAGGTCGCCGCTCTTGAACTTGGAGAACACGTCCGCATAACGCGCCGGGGCCGCCTTGTAGTCGGCGGCAAGCGCCGCGTTCATCGACTTCGTGACCGAGAGCTGGGTGGTCGCGTACGACCGGCCCGCGGCTCCGTCAATCCAGTAGACCACCTCGGGGACGTAGTAATTCAGCCCGGTGATTACGGCCGACGGGTCCGCCGTGCGCAGCGTCTTTAGGATGGCGGTCAGATTATGGCTCATCCGGGGAATCAGCGATTCGCCGCAGGCGCCTGCCGCGGAGACGGAACTGAGGCCGTCGCAGGCGTTCAGGTCGTTGCCGCCGATATCGATCGTGATCAGCGGGACGTGTCCCGAATGGGCCTGCAGGAAGTCGAGCGCGGCCCGCAGTTGATCACCCATGCCGGGCTCGCCCGGGTACCAGCAGACGCCGCCGTGGATAAACGTCCAGGTCGTCTCGCCCGCGCAACCGAGGTCGTCGAGCGACAAGACGCGACCGTGCGAGCGGAGCTCGGTGTCCAATTGGTTCGCATAGCCCTGGGTGGCATTCCGGTTCGGCTGGTCCCCGGCGGCGAGCGAGTCGCCAAGGGCCAGATAGTACTGTTTTGCGGCTGACTGGCTGATACCGGCGTTAGCGGCCGCGCTGGCGGCGCCGAAGACGGGAATGACGCACGTCAAGGTGACCGCGAGCAAGGCGATGAGCAGGACGAGCAAACTTCGAAGCACGGGAGACTCCTCTTTTAGGTGCTTCGGGAGCGCGCCCTGCCGAAATGAGCGCCCTGCCGAAAAGGGATAAGCAGGGTACATAGCAGGCCGAAAAGCAACCCCAGAATTGCCTGGGACGGGAGCACGGTAACAGATTAATTGATGGGCAGGCCGATCCTGGGCAGCGTGTTCACCAGCGATCTTTCCTGGCAGGTACGTAAGTTGCTACCGGCCGGTACTCGGCTGGGGAGATTCCGTCTGCTCGGCTCTCGATCGTGATCCGCGGTGGCCCGGTCTGCTTCGAAGTCCGTCATGCAGTACGGCAAGTACCGCACGCGGATCCGGAGGCTCACCGAGCTGGGGTCCGAGGGCCATTATTACCCCAGACATCAAGGCCATGAGCTCCGCAGTTCCGATGTCGGTCCGAACCGCCCCGCTTCGCTGGCCCCGACGCAAGAGATGACCGATTTCACTCCGGAGTTCGTGGCTCGTCGCCGTGACGACAGGTCCCACATCCACTCCGCCATTGGCCAGAGCGTCCACGAGATCGCGCTTGGCCGCGACCTCGGTGACCAGATAGTCCACGAATTCGAGCAGAGCTACGCCAGGCTCGGGAGAGTCGTGCAGGGCCCGAGCGTCGTCGACCAGCTGCTGCAGCCGGTGATGGACCACCGCCTCGATAAGAGACTCCTTCGTCGGGAAGTTCCGATAGAGGGTCCCCGGACCAACGGCGGCCCGGCGGGCAATTTCATCCAGAGAGACGGAGACTCCCTCGGTGGCGAAGGCGGCGGTCGCTACCTCGATGAGCCGGTCATGGTTTCGGCGGGCGTCGGCTCGCATGGGTCTGGCCGTCAGGAACTTCTCCGATCCAGGATTGACAAACGGGGCGCTGTCTCCGGTACTATACGGGGCGTAGTCTCCGATTATACCGGCGACTTGCCATACCGATGTGAGGGCCCCGTGCGTAAGGCCCGGACCAGCGGCGAACGGAACGGAGACGGCGATGGACCTTGAGGACATGAAGCGGATGGCCCAGACGATGACGGAGAACGGGGTCCACCCCGGGCTCGTCACCGACGACTTCGAATACACCATTGAGGCGCACCCCTCGAGCCACCCCGCGGCCGGACGGCCCCATTCGGCCAGCGAGATCCTTTCCGGGCTCGAGCGCGCCAAGGAGGTGTTCCGGTACCCCGACGAGTACGGGCCGGGAGATGGGCTCAAGACCATCATCCGCTCCATGACGGCGGAAGACGACCGGGTGGTGGTGGAGACGGAAACTCACGCTGTCCCCCGGGCCAATCCAGCCCGCAGGTACACCAACTACATCGTGGCCATCTACGTGTTCCGGGACGGCAAGGTGGCGCGGGCCCGGATCTACGAGGACACGGCCTTCTGGCAGGCGTTCGAGCGCGGTGATCCCGAGGTGATGTCCGAGATCAACACCGCCGTGGAGGCATAGTTTCCGGCCGTCGTGTCACCCGATCGGGCGTCATGACATTGTCGCCCTCGATCGGGAATGCTGACTGTGCGCCAGCCCGCGATCTGATGACGCCGCTGCGCCCGGCCATGCCGCCTGGTGTCGGCTTGCGGTCGATTCGCCGGGGAGCTCCGGGGGGGACAGGGTGTCCCGGGCCATTCACCGGTCCGGGGCACCCTCGCTGGGGTGCCCGGCCGCGGTGCGGGCGAATGACGTGTACGGCGTGATCTCGCCTGGCTTGATCACGCCGTCCTCGATCGCGCGGGCGAGCAGCGCGTCCTTGCTCGGCGCGGTCCGCCCGGTGGCTGCGTACTTGGCGCGCGCACGGCTGATGTACTGCCGGACTGTGTTCTCGCTGATCGACATGCGCCGCCCGACCGATGCTTTCGACATGCCCTGGAACCACAGCAGCAGCGCCTGCCGCTCCTGCTCCGATAGCGTCGGCCGGGCCGGGCGCTGGTCGGCGAGCATCGCCCTGGCCTGCGACCGGGTCACGTACGGCCGGTCGGCGGCAGCCGCCAGCACGGCCTCGACCAGATGGTCGCTGCCCTCCTCCTTGGACACGTAGGCGTGCGCGCCGTTGTCCAGCGTCTCCATCACGATCGCCGGATCGCTGTGCCCGGAGAAGGCCACCACCCGGTATCCGGCTGCCACCAGCTCGGGAATCTGCGCGGTGACCAGCTCGCCGGACAGCTCCAGGTCCAGGATGATCACGTCGGCCGACGGCGGCGGCACGGCGCGGAGCCCGGTCAGGTCACGCGCCGTCAGCACCAGCCGCACCCGCTGGCCCGGATCGGACCGGATCCAGGACGCCACCCCCTCGGTGACGACCGGATGGTCTTCGATAATCGCCGCCGTCACCTGCTGTTCCATCGTGCCTCCGCCCAGAGCATGCCGCCGTCTTGCTGGTGTTCGAAGACGACCCCCTCGCCGGCTGCGGGCAGCCGGACGACCGCGCCGGTATCGGCGACGAAGCTAACGGCGATTCCGGCGGCCACCACCGCCAGGGTGATCCGCGTCTGGCTGTGCGCGGCGGTCAGGATCGCGATGGCAGCGTCGGTGATCACTCGCCGGGCCGGGCCGGGCATCGGCGGCAGCGTTCCGGCCGTCTCGATCTCGACGGCAACCCCGCGCCGCTCGGCCACATCGGCACTCGCGTACAGTTCGTGCACCAGCGATCCGGGTACCTCATCGCCCTCGGCCAGCAGTCGGCGCAACCGGGCCGCCTGGACCGCGCACCTGATGCGCACCTGCGCATCGCCCGGGTCAGCCGTCCCCGCCGCCAGCTCGGCGACCAGCGGGACGGCGCTTTCCTGCAGCGCCAGCCAGCGGGCGTGCCGGGCGGCCCGGATGATCTCCGCGGTGGCGGCCCGCTCGCGCGCGGCGTGTTCACTCGCCGCCGCCGTGGCGGCCTGGCCGGCGGCGAGATCCAGCGCCCTGACCGCAGCGGCGACGGCCACCTGGGCGCCGGTCGACCAGGCCAGCAGGGCGAGGAACCCGGCCAGGTCGGTGCGGTTCAGCCCGTCCCACACCTGCACGCCCAGGATGGCCAGGGCCTCAGCGGCGAGAAACCACGCAAGCTCGGCGAACCGGCGGCGGAACAGCACGAGCACGCCCGCCCAGCCGGCACTACCCCACGCCCAGTTGACCGCCAGCATCCGGCCGGCCGGGCTGGCCGCCGCCGCGGCCGTGCTGGCGGCCAGCGCGATCACGGCCACCACCCAGGCCGCGCGCCGGCCGGGCGTTCCGCGCAGCACCAGGACCGATCCGGCGGTGATCGCCAGCGCCATGACCAGCCACATGGCGCCCTGGAAGGCGAACGAGCCGTAGGCCGACCGGTAATCAAGCAGCTGCCCGCCTGCTCCGGCGAGGTGCCAGCCCGCGACCAGGACGACCACAGCGATGGTGAAGGCCCGCTGATAGCGGCCGGACATCATCGTCGCCGGCTGCACCGCGGTCATGCCGGCCAGCTCACGGTGACGGTCGTGCCGGCACCAGGACGGCTGGCGATCGCGGCCCGGCCGCCGGCGGCCAGCATCCTCCCGGTGATCGACTCGCGGATGCCCCGGCGCGACGGCGGGGTGGCGGCCGGGTCGAAGCCGCGGCCGCGGTCAGTGATCTCGACGACCGCCCAGCCCGCACCGCCGGTGACGGTCACTTCCGCCTGGTCGGTTCCAGCGTGCCGCTCGACGTTGTGCAGCGCTTCGCCGACGCAGGCGGCGAGCTGATCCGCGACCGGAGACGGCAGCGTGACCGGGACGAGCCTCAGCCGCACGGCCAGGTCATAGGCGCTGGCCACGGCCCGCTCCAGCTTCGGTCTCAGGTCAGTCAGCGGCACAAATCCGCCCGGCGCGGCCGGGGCGGCCTCAAGTCCTTGCAGCACGCGCAGGTCCCGGTCCGCCTGCGCGGTCAGCGCCGGGGACGGTTCGGCAAAGGCGCCAGCCGCGACCATGGTCAGGGTGGACAGGACGGTGTCGTGCAGCTGACGGTACTGCTCTCGCTCGTCAGCGCGCCGCGCGTCCTCGGCCCGGATCTGCCGCTCGGTCTCCAGGCTGGCGGCGACGATCGCGTCCGCTTGCCCGGCGCCGCCGCGGATCACCGCCACCAGCCCGGCGACGACGATCGTCTCTACCACCAGCAGCCAGGCATCGGCCGGGTGGCCGCTGCCGAGCCCGTAGGCGATGACCACGATCGCGGCCCCGGGCAGCGCGAGCCGCGGCCGCAGCGCGAGCTGCTGGATGTAGATCGACGTGCAGGCCAGCGGGAGCATCCAGGTCGTGCTGTCCTTGATCAGCACGGCCGGGACCAGGTGCTGCTGCGCCAGCGCCAGCGCCGAGATAACCGCGGCGTCGGCCAGCACCACGGTCGGCGTCAACCCGGATCGCCAGACCCGCCAGGCGAAGAAGGCCGACCACAAGCACAGCGCGGTCAGCGGCGCGCCCAGCCACCAGCCGGAGATCTGCTTCGTCGCGGCCAGCACCGCTACCGCAGTGAACAAGACCGCGCCGCCGAGGCGCAGGCCGATGCAATACCAGCCGGCCAGCCGGTGCAGGGCCTGGTCGGATGGCCCTGAGAACCGCGGGCGGCGCGCCCGCCTGAAGCGGCCCGCCGGGGGCCGGATCTGCCCCGCGACGGAATCAGCTGCCGGCTCCACCGGACCAGTATGCGGCAGGACCACGGCTACGGGAACGGTGGCGATTCAACCGATCCCCTGGTCTGCGCGTCCGCTAACCACTTTGGCTAACACGTTTCACAGGCCGACCAGTAGACCTGACTCATATATCCGGGTACTGGAACTACGTCCCGTTCCGGAAATTTGCTAAAACGGAACGAGGCGTGGCGCTACGGTCCTGAGCTGGCCTCGAGTGCCGCCTGCAGGTGTCCGTAGAAAGTGCCTAGGCGAGTTGCCCACATGACATGAGTCATGGGCCGGACCATGCCCGCGTCATGCCCCGATGAGGACGTCCTGCACTGGTGCCGGACCGGGCCTGATTCTTGGCCTGGTAAGCATGATGACGAGCAGCAATCAGGGTCCGGAGCGTGGTTCACGCCTCTGGGCTGGTGCGTGCTGGGCGTGGAACGGGACGGCACGCGATGGAACGCCGTCTTGGTGAAGGAACCAAGTCGACCGGGCGTACAGGAAGCGCGCCCTGGCGGCCGTCGCCGGCGGGAGGGAGGTGCGGCCGTGGAGGGGATTGCCTGCTCGTGGTGCCATTACCCGAACGAGCCGGACCGGGTGAGCTGCGGGACGTGCGGGGCGCCGCTGGATGCCGCGAAGGCGGTGTCGGAGTCGGGGTGGCGTGCGGCGCCCAGGCTGAAGGAGATGGCGGAATTCCGGGTCGGGGACATCACCTGCCAGATCGCGGGCCAGGTGGTCCCGGTGGCCGAGTTCACCCTGGCCGACGGCGACACCATCTTCTTCGAGCAGCACACGCTGCTGTGGAAGGAGCGGACGGTCTCCCTCACCGGGAAGAACCTGAAAGCAGCCCGCCAGCGGACCATCGCCGGGATGCCGCACGCGGTGATCGAGGCGCGGGGTCCCGGGCGCATCGCCGTCACGCGCGATGCCTCCGGCGAGGTGGTCGTGCTCCCGCTGCATCCCGAAGTCGAAACCGACGTCCGGGGCCACGCTTTCCTCGCCGCGTCGCAGAACGTGGGCTACAGCTTCATCCGGATCGACAAGCTGGCCAGCATGCTGCACGGCGGACCCGGGATGTACCTGGACCGGTTCGTGGCCGGCGACACGCAAGGGCTGTTGCTGCTGCACGGGTACGGGAACGTCTTCCAGCGGCGGCTGGGCGTCGGCGAAAAGATCCTGGTCGAGCCCGGAGGGTTTCTCTATAAAGACGCACCGGTCGCGATCAACCCCGTCCCGGTGCAGGCCGGCGCGGGGTTCCGGCACGCGAACTGGGCGGAACTGACCGGCCCGGGACGGGTCGGAATCCAGTCGATGTACGTCCACCGGGAGACTGGAGCGCCGCGATGAGCGAGAATGCCGCCGTAGGTGCCTCCCCCGGCTACGTCTGCCGGTACTGCCGGCTGAGCTCCGATGCGAGCGGCCCGGCCTGCCCGAATTGCGGGGCGCCCGTCGCCGTGCGCGAGATCCGCGACGACGAAGGGTGGGTGGAGCAGCCGCCGATCGCCGACCTGGCCCGCATCCAGGTTGGCCGGTCCCGGTGTCAGATCACCGGCAGCTACGTGCCGGTGGCCGAGATGAGCCTTGCTGCGGGTGACCAGGTTTACTTCTCCCATCATGTCCTGCTGTGGGCCGACCCCGCGACGCAGCTCGCCGCGCGGCCGATGGCCAAGGGCTGGGACCGGCGCCTGGCCGGGATGCCGCTGGTGATGTTGGAGGCGACGGGCCCGGGACGGATCGCCTTCTCCGACAACGACCCGGGCGAGCTCATCGCCGTGCCGCTCGAGGCGGGCCAGAGCATCGACGTCACCGAAGGCCATTTCCTCGTGGCGACGGCGGCGGTTTCCTACGACTGGGTCAACACCGTCGTCTGGTGGGCCATCGGCCAGAAGAGCGAGCGGGTCTACCACTACCCGCGCGGGCGGTACGCGGACCGGTTCACCGCGCAGCAGCGGGGACTGCTGCTGTTGCACGCCCGCGGGAACACCTTCATCCGGGACCTGGGCGACGGCGAGCGGATCTACGTCGTCCCGCGGGCCCTGGTCTACAAGGACAGATCGGTGGCCATGAACATCCACATGGAGCGCCCGGAGTCGCCCCGGGCCCACTGGCAGCTGATCCCGATGATCCGGCTGACCGGGCCGGGCCGCGTCGCGATCCAGTCCCAGTACGAGTTCGAACCCGAGGCCCACTGGGGGTGGGACCTGCTCGGCCCGGACGGGAGCTGGCGGAACTGGAACCCCGACCCGGACCGCTGGCGCCGCGGGGTCAAGGAACGCGAGCCCCTGTACCCGTAGGCCGAAGCCGCCCAACCATGCCGCCAAGATGCCCGCGGGGCAGGGCCATCGGCCGGGCGGCCGTCAGTCACGTGCGCCTGGCCTGCTCGTCCGTGCCGTCGTCGCCTTGCCGCCAGTTCCGGGCGAGGGCGACGAGGCCGCGAACCACTTCGGGAGGCAGCCCCGGAGTGCTCGCGATGTGCCAGAGCGTCGGGTCCTCGTACTCGGCCTGCCCGGGGTCCGGCGACCCCACCTTAGGTTCCCCGCCGGCCAGGATCCGCCGGCACGAACCGGGGGCCCAGCCGAGCCGGTTCTCGACCATACCCAGGGTGCTGGGGGAAACATGCTGGCCGTTCTCGAGCTTGCCCAGCGTCCGCTCGGTCACCCCGGTCGCCTCGGCCAGGGCCCGCCGGTCCCGCATGCCTAGCTCGACCCGGCGTGCGACGACGTAATCGGCGAGCCGCCGCCAGTCCTCCCCGGCCATTTGACCGCCCTTCCCGTGAGCCGATGCTAGTCCCGCCACTGGTCACATGACCATCCTTATCCGAAGAAGATAGAAGATTCTAGCTCTTCAGCTCCCGGCTAACGGCACGTAGCTGCGCCTCTCTTCGCGACTCATCTTGTTCATGCTCTTTACTTCCTACTTGTTCTGCTCTAAGGTGCCTAGACTATGAGATAGTTTCTTGTTTCTTCCTAGACGTAGCAGGGTTGTGATGAGCTCAGTCCGGCGCGCTGCAGGCCGGTGGCGTCCTCGCGCAAGCTAGGAGGGGAGCGCAAGGGTGCTCCGGCCACGCAGCGGGATGCCGGCCCGGATCTCGGCTAGTTAAAGCGAGCTCGGCGCCTGGTACCCGATCCTCAGCACGGCTTGGCCGGTACGCGGCGTGATTTTCTGCACCCATGCGGGGAGATACTGGGCGGTCTGCGCGGAGGCGATCGACTGCATCCAGCTGAGGTATGCGGCACTTGTCATATGCGCCGGCCCGCCCGCCGTGGCCAGGTCCACCGACCGCAGCAGGCTGGCAGATCCGCCACCAGGCGATTGATTGACAAAGGCCACGATGTGCACGGGGTGGATACCGGCCATTTCGGCGAGGAGCATCGACAGCCGCGGATCGATATCGCCGCTGAGAAGCTGGCCCCGGGCCGTGGCTGAGACCTTGAGCTGGCTGTTGGCCAGCAACTGGGCGTCGCCGACCTTCCTGGCGCGCAGCGCCGCCTGCGCAGCGGCCGGGTACGTCGTGCTGGAGTAGACCAGCCGGATGTCGATCCTGGCGTTCCCTGAGCCGAAGCTCGCGATGACGGCCGGGGCGTAGACGGAGGCCAGCCGGCCGCCGAACTGGGCTCGGATAGTGGCCGTGGCGATCACCAGGGCAGAGCCGAGAGGATCTGTCGACGTGGGCCCGAGCACCAACAGGTCCGAGGCCGGGAAGCCAGCGCTGACCAGATCCGCGCATACCTGTTGATCGCATGACACGACTGCGGCCTGGCTGACCTGCTGCACGACCCAGTTGACGGCCTGCTTCCGCACCGCCGCCTCAGCGGAGAGACCCTGGTTGGCCGGGGCGGGGCGCCCCGTTAGCGCCTCAGACGCCGTGCCGCGGCTGGGAAGATTGAATGCGAGCACGCCGAGGCTGCCGACCAGCAGAAGCGCGGCCAGCAGCACCGGCGCCCGCCGACGCCACCGGATGCGACGACTCCCGTGCCGCCCGGACCGGGGCCGGGACGGCCGGCCGGCGATCAGAGGTTCGCTGTTGCCCCGCGGTGGCTCCGACAGTACGGCGGACATACGTCGCGAACTAGGGGCCTCCCCTTCCGTGCCCTCCGGGCCCTCCGTGGCCAGAGCGGAGGCCATGGGCGGCATCGGGCCGGTGAGCCGCGCCCCCGCGGCCACCAGTTCGGCGAGCACGCCGCGGGCCGACGGCCTGGCGGCTGGATCCTTGTCGAGGCAACGCTGGACCAGCGAGCCCAGCGGTTCGGGAAGCCTGCCCACCTTGGGCTCGGAATGAAGAATGGCGTACGCCGCCGCGGTCAACGACTCGCCCTTGAAGGGCAACTCACCGGTACCCGCGAACACCATCGTCACCGCCCACGACCACACGTCGGCCGCTGCGGTCACCCGGGTCCCAGCCAGCTGCTCAGGGGCCATGAACGCCGGAGTTCCGATCGTGGTCTGGCCAGAAAGGCCGGTGGTGGTCATCCCGGGCACGGCAGCCAGCCCGAAGTCGATCACCACGGGCCCGTCGGGCCCGAGCAGGACATTGCCAGGCTTGAAGTCGCGATGCACCATCCCAGCGGCATGCACCGCGCCCAGCGCGGTCAGCGTGGCGACAGCGATGCGCTCGAGGGCGGCGCCGCCGCGAGGCCCGAACTGCTCGAGGAGCTCTACCAGCGATGGCCCGCTGACATATTCACTGACAATGAACGGCCGCCGTTCGAAGATCCCCGCATCCAGAACTTGCGCAGTGCAGAAACGGGCGACCCGCTGCGCTGCCGCGACCTCCTTCAGAAAGCGGCTCCGGACCTGCGGGTCCGTGGTGGGCGGCAGAAGCTTGACCGCGGCCCAGCTTCCAGTAGGACCCTCAGCCAAGAACACAACGCCCTGCCCGCCTTCCCCGAGGCGGCCGAGCAACCGGTATACACCCACCTCGCGCGGATCCGTGTCGCGCAGGGCAAGCATCTCCGGCATTGTGGACCAAGCGGATGTCACTCAGCCATTCTGCCCCGGCGGCTCAGCGCACGCCACGATTCCGTCTCGCCAGTCGCCTGCAGCAGCTTTCCCTGCGGCTCACGGCGGTCTTTCCGGCAAGTTGATGCTCTCGGCCGAGAACATGGGATATTTCCCTTTGAAACGCGCTCGGCCCGGAGCATGCTGTTGGAGAAGCCCGGCCCGCGAAGTGCCCTAGGGGCAGGCAGCGAGCCGGGTCAGGGGCAGGGCCCCGGCAGCACCGTCCCCCCCACGGTGCCCGGGGCTCCGCTTCGCCTCAGGCACCGGCCCATCGTCATCTCGCACACTGGCGGATCGGCGCGGCAGACAAGCACCCGCTGAACACCCGCGACCGCTGCCACGCCGGACCCTGCGGCTGGGTTCGAACCGAACGGTCCGCACGCCCGTTCCACCACATAGCAGACTCGCTGGCCGCCTGACAGGCGCTCTCACTGCATCCAGCCAGCACCGATATCGGCCGCGCCGCGCGGCCGACAGAAGGATGCCCGCAGTGAGAAGAACACGAGCCTTGCCCTACCCGGCCCGGCACTATCCCCCGCCAGCCCGCCGAACCGCCCCGCACCACCTCGGCCCGCGGCCTCCGCCTGCCTGGCCGGACGATGACGCCCCGCCACCCGGCTGAGCGCGAACAACCAGGTTCAAGGAGACAACACCATGACATCCAGACCCTGGCGTGCAGCGGCCCTCCTGGCTTCTGCCGCCATCGCCACGCTGGCGCTGGCGCTGGCCACCCCGGCCTCAGCCAGCTCCAGCTGGCAGCTCACCAATGAGTTCGCCGGCAATCCCGTCTGCTACACCACCGCCGGGGGATCGAACCCCCTGGAGATCAACCTGAACGGGAGCTGGTCGAGCCCGCTGACCTTCGGCGCGTCCGGCCTGCCGGCCGGCGCCTCGTATAGCGACCTCATCTACTACTTCGCAAGCTCGCCGTACGCCTTCCTCTCCACCGGCCCGGCTCCCATGCCGCCGGGCTCCAGCAACGGAACCGGACCCTTCACCGTTACCGCAACCCCGCAGGACTTCGCTGAGGCCTACGCCAATACGGCCATCCCGGCCGGCCTTCAGCTGAACTCGTCGTTCAACATCACCTTGTGGGTCAGCGACGGCACCACCAAGCAGACCGAGACTGTACCCGTCGTGATCAAATCTAGCTGCAAGCGTAAATACTAAACGCCAGCAGCACACCGGTGTCCTGCGCTCCGGAACCGGGCGCGGGACACCGGTGTACCTTTTGCCGGAGCTCGCGGCCGTGCGATCACCGTTGGACCCTGCGCAGGGTGGCGCACAAGTCGCCGATGGTGGCGCCGACGATGGTGGCCCGGTGACCGAAGACGGTGCGCTGTCCCACCCGGACCGGATGGGTACGGGTGCCTATCACTACCCCGTTCTCCAAGATGGCCGAGTAGTTGCCGATGCTCACCGTGGCGCCGTGCGAGCGCGCGACCAGGCCCTGCGCCAGGATCGCGCCGGCGCCGACGTGGACCTCGCCGAGGATTACCGCGGAACCGGCGATCTCCGGCTGCAGCTGGTCGACGATCATCTGGTTGAAGCTCACGGCGGACTCACCGTCCTGAAGGTCATGCGCCTGTCGTCTGCTCCAGTCTGGCGCACGGCCGCGGCGGCCTGCCGCGACGCCACCAGGATCGGATCCCATACCGGCGAGAACGGCGGAGCGTAGGCGAGGTCCAGGGCGGTCATCTCCTCGACCGTCATGCGGTTCCACAGCGCCGTCGCAGCGGTGTCGATCCGCTTGGCCGATCCCCCGTAGCCGACAATCTGCACTCCCAGCAGGCGGCCGCTGCGGCGTTCGGCCATCATCTTGACGGTCATCTGCTGGGTGCCCGGGAAGTAAGCGGCCTTGGTGCCGGACCGCACGGTGACGGTCACGTACGCGAACCCGGCGCGCTTGGCGTCGCGCTCGCGCAGCCCGGTCCGGGCGATCTCCAGACGACACACCTTGCTTACCGCGGTGCCGATCACTCCGGGAAATGTGGCGTAGGAGCCGGCCAGATTGTGCCCGATGACTCGGCCTTGCTTGTTGGCGTGGGTGCCGAGCGGTACATGCTGGTACTGGCCGGAGACCAGGTGGAGGACCTCCACGCAGTCGCCGCCGGCCCAGACGTTGTCGTGGCCGAGGACCTGCATCTGCAGGTTGGTGCGCAGGCCGCCGTGATTCCCCAGCGGCAGGCCGGCCCTTTGTCCCAGCGCGGCGTTTGGCCGTACCCCCAGGCCGAGGACGACCACATCGGCCGGAATCGAGCCGTCGACGGTCACCACCGAGCGGACCCGGCGGTCGCTGCCGGTCTCGAATCCGATGACGGCAGTGCCGGCCCGCACCTCGATGCCGAGATCCTCCATGGCCCGGTGCACTATCGCCCCCATGTCCGGGTCGAGTGTGGTCATCGGCTGCGCCGCCTGATCAACGACGGTCACCGCGACGCCGCGTCGCACAAGTGCCTCGGCCATTTCTACGCCGATGTACCCGCCGCCGATCACGACGGCCCGCCGGGGTTGCGCGCGATCGAGATCCGCCAACAGCACGGCACCGTCGTCGAGAGTCTGCACGCCGAAGACGCCGGCCGCATCCGCACCGGGCAGCGGCGGCCGCACCGGGACCGCGCCGGTGGCGATGACCAGGGAGTCGAAGCCCTCGCGGTACGACCGCCCGGCGGCAAGGTCACGAGCAGACACCCGCCCGGCCTCCAGGTCGATCTCCTCCACCTCGGTTCGCATCCGAAGGTCGATGCCGTTGCGCCGGTGCGCCTCCGGCGAACGGGCCACCAGACGCTCCGGCCCCTCGACGTCACCGGCCATCCAGTACGGGATGCCGCAGGCAGAGTAGGAGGTGTACGCGCCACGCTCGAACGCGACGACCTGGACCGTATCGCCCGCGATCCGCTTGGCCTGCGCGGCCGCGCTCATCCCGGCCGCATCCGCCCCGATGACAACAATCCGCTCGGTCATCGGATGAGGGCACGCCATCGACCGGGCCGCGGCGCCGCGCACGTCGGCACCGGTCAGGCCGCCTCAAGAGTGGTACGGATCTCGGTTCCCGCCCGGACCGCCCTGGTGACCGGGGTCTTCTCCGCGATCTCGGCCAGCTTCGCGCGCTGGTCTTCGTCGACGCCGTGCAGGGTGATCAGCCGGTCGATCCACCTGGTGTTCCGGTCCATGACGACGTAGGTCAGCTCGACGTCCACCCCGGCCAGCGGCCAGCCCTGACGTTCGGCGTACATCCGGAGGGTGATCGCGGTGCAGGCACCGAGCCCGGACAGCAGCAGGCCGAACGGAGCCGGACCGCTGTCCGCCCCGCCGTGGTCAACCGGTTCGTCGCCGCGCAACTCGTGGCCCCCCGCGTCGATGCGGACGCCGTACGGCTTCTCCTCACTTATCACGGTGGCGGTGGCGATGGTGTGGTCGTGGTCGGTGCTCATGAGGTCGTGACCTGTTCGCAGCCGGCTTCCTTGAGACTGGCGATGTCCTTGAAGCCGCAGACCGCCAGGCACAGGTCAAGTTCGGCGAGAAACGACTTCAAGAAGTGGGTCAGGCTTTCGGCGCCGCCATAGGACAGCGCGTAAGCGTATGGCCTGCCGATGCCGACGGCGGTAGCGCCCATCGCCAGTGCGATAACGACATCCGTCGCGTCCCGCACCCCGCCGTCGAACATGACCGGGGTCGAGCCCGCCGCCGCCAAGATGCCGGGCAAGAGCTCAAGCGTCGAGATTCCCGAATTCGCCTGTCGACCGCCGTGATTGGTGCAGTACAGTACGTCGGCGCCATTATCGATCGCCATGCGGGCGTCATCTGGGTGCTGAATCCCTTTTACCGCGACCGGAAGATTGGCCTGCGACCGGATCCAGCGGAGATCTTCCCACGACACCGGATGCTGAAAGATCTTCCCATAGTGCTGCAAGGCGGCAGGCTGGTCTTCGTGCGGCGGCTTGGCGAGGTGTTTGGTGAAGTTCTCGTCAGAGTAGTAGTTCTCCATGCAGAAGCCGCGGAACTGCGGGAAGTTGCCCCACTGCAGATCAAGTGGCCGGTAACCAAGAGCCCAGGAGTCGACGGTCAGGATCAAGGCAGAATAGCCGCTGGTCTCAGCACGATTGATGAGGCTGGCCGCCAGTTCCCGGTCATTGGGCAGATACAGCTGGAAGAAACCCGGCGTGGCTCCGGTGTGCGGTTTGACCTGCTCCATCGGAACTTGGGCGAACGTCGAGAGCGTGAACGGCACGCCGGTGGCGGCCGATGCCTGGGCTGCGGCTACATCTCCCTGGAAGTCAGGCGCGCACAAGCCGATCAAGCCGATGGGGCACATAAAGACCGGAGTGTCGAAATGCTGACCGAACAACGTAATCGACAGGTCACGTTCGGGCGGGCTGACCATCATCCGGGGAATGATTCCGTAGCGTGAATATGCGGCGATGTTGGCGCGCTGAGTCCGCCCATCCCCGGCGGCCGCCGAAACATATCGATATACCCAGTCGGGAAGCGCCTCGGACGCCTTCCGCTCGATCGACTCAGAGTCGAACGGGTACCGGGAGTTGACGCCATTCACGGCATCGAGATAGACGCCCATTTGAAAGTCACCGAAATTGCCTGGCATAGCTTTTCGCCCTTCTCACCCTACGGCTGGGCCGCATGAGTACTTGGTGGCGGTATTTCGGGTGTCCTTCTATGGCCCGGCTGGGGGCGGATTATGTTCCCTCATTCGCCAGTCCATACGGCTGGCTCGCGGTAGTAAAGGCGGAGGTGGCTATCGCGCTATTGGCCTGAGCTATAAACGGAGGCCAGGCCGGCCGAGCCGCCATGCGTACCGCGCAAAGCATCACCGGGGGCCGACCACCAGCACGAGCTTCCCGCGCACGTGACCGTCCTCGCTGACGCGGTGCGCCGCCGCGATCTCGGCGAGCGGGAAGGTCTGCGTGACCGGGAGCGAGAAGCGCCCGGAGGAGATCAGCTCGCCGATCTCGGCGAGCGCGTGGACCGCGCGGCCAGCGTCCCCGCGGCTGAACCTCACCCCGTGCTCCTGCGCGCCACCGAAGTCGGCGATCGTCATGACGTGCTCCGGGCCGCCCGCGAGCTCGATGAGCTCGGGCAGGACGCCGCTCCCGGCAACGTCGAGCGCCAGATCGACGCCGTCAGGTGAGAGCGCGCGAACCCGCCCGGCGAGGCCCTCGCCGTAGCCGACGGGCTCGGCTCCCAGCGAGCGAAGGTAGGTGTGGTTGGCCGGACTGGCGGTGCCGATCACGCGCGCACCGCGCATCACGGCGAGCTGAACCGCGGCGCTGCCGACGCTTCCGGAGGCGCCGTTGATGAGCAGCGTGCCGCCGCTCCCGACGCCGAGCTGGTCGAGCGCGCGGGTGGCCGTCTCGATGGCGGCCGGCAGCGCCGCCGCGCCGGGGAAGTCAAGCGACGGCGGGATCGGCGCGTAGTAGGACAGCACCGCCAGCTCGGCCTGGGCCGCCCCCTCGGCGGAGAAGCCGAACACGCGATCGCCGACGGCCACATCCGCGACGCCCGCGCCGAGCTCGTCGACGACGCCCGCCGCCTCGTAGCCCAGGGTCTGCGGGAGCTCGGCGTCCATCAGGCCCTTGCGCTTCTTCCAGTCGCTCGGGTTGACGCCGGCCGCGCGCACCGCGATCCGGACCTGACCGGGACCCGGATGCGGATCGGGGAGATCCACGATTTCGAGGACCTCCGGGCCGCCGAACTGGCTGAAACGGACTGCCTTCAACATTCGCTCCGATCTCGACTCAGGTGTCGCGGTTGCGGCGCGCACGACAGTCTGCCAGCCTCGCGTGCCGGGCCCGAGCTCGGCGCCACGCGCGGGCAGGGCTACCCCACAAATGTATTCTCACCCCGTACGCCTCAGTCCGATTTGTATGGTTGTGGCAACGTAAACAGTCTTATGTGTAGGTTGCCGCAACCACACCACTACGTCACCGGCACACCACTACGTCACCCCGGCTGGGGTGGGAGCACCGGACCGGCCGGCCTGGATCAGCCGAGGGGCAGGGCGCGCGGACCTGGGATCCCGTCTGGTCGCGGGTGATCTGGAGGGTGCCGCCGACTTCGGCCGCTCGTTCCCGCATGGACGGACGTCAAGGCGATCAGCGCCGTCATCGTGCTGGCCAGCGTGGTCGCCGTCGTGCTCATGCTGCGGCGCGACCGGGGCCCGGTCGCGGTAACCGACTAAGCCGCCGGCCGGGCACCAAGCCCGCACCGTCACCACCCGGCAACCTGTGCCGACGACAGCGGCCAGACGCGGGCGGCTGATCTTCGCCGCGCACGTCTGCGCCTGATGGCGTCGAGGTGGGCGTCGCTCCCGGCCGCCGCGGACCGTGGCAGCACCGCCCGTTCCGAATAAGGATCTTTTGCCGAACGAACTGTGGTTCCAGCCCTGGCACAGCCGGTTCGCATCCTCACCGGGCGAGTGCTGGTCAATGTGACCCACGGCAGGTGGGGTTTCAGTTAGCTGCTCCGGCCGGTGCCCGGCGCGGGTAGAGCAGCGCCGTGACGACGGCACCGGCCGCGAACAGGACGATCAGGAAGGTGAACGCGGTGACGTCGCCGTGCACCGTGGCGTCCTGCAGGCTGACCCGCTGCGCGTGCCGGGCCAGGTAGTCCGCGGCCGCGCTCGCGGCGATCGTGTTGAGCAGGGCGGCGCCCAGCGAGCCGCCGATCTGGTTGCTGCTGTTCACCAGCGCGGCCGCCACGCCGCTGTCGGCCGGGCGGGCGCCGGCCGGGCCCAGGCTGAAGGCCGCCGTCACGATGCAGCCGATGCCGAGCCCGATGAGCACCAGCGCCGGAGCCACCCGGGTGCCGTAACCGCCGTGGACGCCGATCCCGGTCAGCAAGGCGGCCGCCCCGGCCGCCAGGATCATTCCGGCCGGGACAATGACCCGGGGACCGAACCGCTCCAGGCCCACGTTGCTGACGAAGTTGGCCGCGACCACGACCCCGCCCACGAACGGCAGGAAGGCCAGCCCGGCGCGCAGCGGGGAGAACCCAAGCACGCCCTGCAGGTAGTAGGTGACCAGCAGGAAGGTGCCGATCAGGCCGATCCCGGCGATGACCGCCCCGAGGTAGGCGGTGCCGCGGGTGCGGTCGGCGATGATGCCCAGCGGTACCAGCGGGCGGGCGACCCGGCGCTCGACCAGGACGAAGACAGCCAGCAGGACGACGCCGGCCGCGATCGGCCCGGCGGTCCACGCGCTGCCCCAGCCGCTCGCGGCGGCCTGGCTGAAGCCGTACACGATGGCGACGAGGCCGCCGGCGGCCAGCAGGCTGCCGGGCACGTCGAGCCTGGCCCCGGGGTTGCGCGGCTGGTTGGTGATCAGCGGGACGGCCGCGGCCAGGGCGACGGCGGCAAAGGCCACGTTGACGTACAGGCACCAGCGCCAGGACAGGTACTCGGTCAGGACGCCGCCGAGGATCAGGCCGATCGCTCCTCCCCCGCCGGCGATCGCGGTGAAGATGCCGAGCGCCTTGCCGCGCTCGCGGGTGTCGGTGAAGGTGGTGGCGAGCAGGGCCAGCGCGGACGGGGCCAGCAGCGCGCCGAACGCGCCC
>PMST01000089.1 GCA_003168295.1 Actinomycetota bacterium | reverse complement strand
AGCTGCACGAGGTCCGCCGGTTCGACGCCGACTGGGAAGCAGGCGCATCCGTCCGGCTGCGGGCCGGTGATTTCATCGCGTACGCCGCCTACGACCGGCACGGGAGGATGCGCGGCGCCGACCAGGACGCGGCCATGGACCGCGCGGCGGGCATGTGGCTGGCCGACCACCTGCGCGGCAGGAACGTCCTGCTGCTGGCCGGGTCCAACGGCGAGGCCGCCGAGCTGTCCCGCCGGGTCCAGGCCAAGCTGATCCATCTCGGCGCCGTCCAGCGGCCGCAGGCCGCGCTGTCGGACGGCAACCAGGCCGCGACCGGCGACTTGATCCGGGCCCGGCTCAACACCAAGATCAACGCGGGCGGCCGGGAGCTGACCAACCGCGACACGCTGAAGATCACCGCCTGGCACGGGCCGCACGCCCAGGTACGGCGGCGCGAGCTCGACGGGACCTGGACCAGCCCGTTCCTGATCCCCCGCGCGTACCTGGCGGACAGCGCCGAGCTGGACTACGCGGGCAACACCCGCGTCGGGCAGGGCCGGACCGTGGACACCGCCCACCTGCTGGTCACCGCCAGCCTGTCCCGCCGGTCCCTGTACGTCGGGATGACCCGGGGCCGGGAGTCCAACACCGCGCACATCGTCACCGGGAACACCGCCCCACCCGGGCATCCGTCGTATGCGCGGGCCTCCCCGGAATCGGTGGTCAAGGAAATCCTGGAGCGGGACGACGCGGACCTGTCGGCCACCGAGCAGATCCGCCAGGCCCAGGAACGAGTCGGCGGAACCGGGCGCCTGCTCACTTTGTGGTCCGCCGCGGTCCGGCAGTCGCTGTACCCGCAGATCGACCAGCAGATCAAAGCCCGGCTCACCGGATCCGACGCCTGGCGGTACGACCGGGAGCACGCCCGCCCGGTCCTCGAGCGGCGGCTGCGCGCCGCCCAGCTTGCCGGACACGACATCAACTCGATCATCAACCGGATCACCGCCGCGCCGACGGACCGGGCCCGGTCCATCTCCAGCGTCCTGTACGGCCGCCTCCAGCAGCTCCAGCTACCCGACCTCGGCCACGACGTGACCTGGGCCCATCGGACACCGAAGGACGCGCCCGCAGTGGCGCACGAGCTAGCCGCCGGACTGGACCATAGGGCCCGGGCGCTCGGCGAACGGCTGGCCGCCTGGCCCGAGCCGTGGCTGGCCGCCCAGCTCGGCGTCCTGGCCCCGCACGCCTCGCCGCTGCTGCGCGAGGACTACGCCCGGCGGGCCGCGGCCGCTGCGGCCTACCGGGAAGCCGCCGGAATCACCGACCCCCGCCAGGCCATCGCACCCGAACCGCACCGCGGCAACCCCGAACTCGATCACCTGCGCCAGGCCGCGATCCGTGCCCTGGAAATACGCGACGAAACCGAGGTCCTCCGTCGCATGACCCACGGCGAGCTCGAGGCCCGGANNCCGCACCCTCGAAGCCGAGCGTGCCCAAGTCAGCGCCCCACCCGATGTCTCCAGCCAGCTACGGCTTACCACCCAGGCCGAAGCCGACGCCTGGCAGCAATCCGCCGACGCCGAAATTGGGGGTGACAAGGCCGGATGGGCAGATGCGGCGGCGCTCGCCCGGCACATGGCCGCCCAGCGCGAGCAACTCGAAGCCGCGAACGCCCGCTACGAGACATGGACTGCTGATACCAGCGGCAGGAGGGAAGCCGGCGGGAGAGCCAAAGCCGAACTGGGGCGGCGGGAGCTCGCGCAGCAGATAGCCGGACAGCGGCAAGCGGAACCCGAAGACGGACCGCAGACCATGGTCGACTGGTGGCGCCAGCTCGAAGCCAACCTCGTCGCCGTGGACCGGGCCATCAGGCGCGAGCACCAGGCCGCCATCACCGCAGGCGAGCCCTGGCCCCCCGAGCGCGACCTCCGGCCCGAGGCTGAGCCCGCGTCGGAGTCGGAAAACAATCCCAGAGCCGACCAGGAAGCCGATGGCCAGTCCGGCCCGGATGCCCAGGCCGCCCGGCCTGACCGCCGACTCGGCCAGGCTACCGAGGCAGCCCAGCGTTTCACCGCTGAAGAGGCGCCCAGGAAGGCCAGAGCCGAGTACGCCGCTCGTCTCGAACGAGAAGCCCATGCAGAACCCGAGCACATCGTGCGGGCCCAAGCCTCCTACGAGGCAGAGATCGAGCTGTAAGTCAGGCCGTACTGGCGTTGCGGGGCAAGGGCACAACGGGCTTCCTGGGCAGCGATCTTACGAGTCCACCTGGCCGTTAGCCTGCGAATTTCAGTCGTCCCGCCGCAGCTTCGGCGAGTATCGCCGCAGGCCATGACCGCGAAGGTAGACGCCTACATCCCGCTGTGTCGCTCATGTCCGCCAGCTCGCGGTCAAATGGCAACCCGAGAAACATTCATTTCATGGCAGATCCGTCTATTCATATCATCGTCGAAATGAATGAAATGATATAGAATGGCTTTAATCCGCCATCCCCCGGGAGAGCTCGCCATGACCGACCAGGCCACCACCGAAACGTGCAGATACCCAGGCTGTCAGAACCCGCCCGAGCCAGCGTCAGGACCAGGCCGCCGCCCGCAGTACTGCGCCGACCCCGGCCACAGCGCCATGACCGCCTACCGCGAACGCAAAAAGCTGGTCGGCGCCGAGCACGTCACCACCACCAGCGACGCCGGCACCGACCAGCCCGTCACCATG
>PMST01000588.1 GCA_003168295.1 Actinomycetota bacterium | reverse complement strand
AGCGCGCTACCATCTGTTGCGCCGGAACCAGCACGAGCCAGGGAAGTGACCATGACCTCACGTATTGACAGGGTCGGCACGCCCGACGGACCGTTCGACCTGACGGTGTGGCTCCCCGAGGCCGGGCACGGCCCTGGCATCCTCCTGATCCAGGAAATCTTCGGCGTCGGGGAGTACATTCGCGCCGTCGCCGAGGNNGGCTCAAGCCGGGACACCAGGCCGTCCACGACGAGAAAGGCGTGGCTGAGTCGCTAGACCTGGGGTCGCGATTCGACCTCGGCCAGGGCGTAGACGACGCCGCCGCCGCGCTTGAGCACCTCGCGGCGCTGCCCGAGGTCCGCGGCGGGCTCGGAGTCATCGGGTTCTGCCTCGGGGGTTCGATCGCCTACTTCCTCGCCACCCGGACCCAGCTCGATGCGGTGGTCTCGTTCTACGGTTCGGAGGTGCCCGGCCACACCGACGTGCTGGCGCAGATCAGTGCTCCGATCGAGTTCCACTTCGGCGGGAGCGACCCGTACATCCCGCGTGATCAAGTGGCGCGGGTGGAAGAAGCCGCGCGACACACTCACAACGCGGAAGTCCACGTCGAGGAAGACGCCGGGCACGCCTTTCATAACAGGAAGGCGCCCATGTTCCATCATCCCGAGCCCGCGGCCCGCGCCTGGCGGCGCACCGAGGAATTCCTGGCCCGCCATCTCCCCGTCCGCCAAAGGCAACCGCAGTCGTAACGCCGCCGCATTCCGGCCCTCGCCGCAGATGCGGAAGGCGGCGACGCGCGGTTATGCTACGGGCAGAGGCAGTAGCGCCTGCCCGCCTCCGAGCCGCCGCCGCCCGCGCCGACAGCGACGTTAAGAGGACAAGGGTCACCGACTCGCGTCGTTCTCACCCGCGGTCATGACGATCTAACCGGCCCGGGAAGCGTGGGTTTCCGGTGCCGTGGACGGATGACGCCATGACCTCCGATCGTTCGGCCAAGAAGGCCGCCCGCGCCCGGATGACCGCCACCGGCGAGCCGTACAGCACCGCCCGGCGGGCCGTGCAGGCCGGGCCGGACCGCCCGGCCCCGCTGGCCCGGCCGCCCGCCATCGACCCCCGTGAGCATGCCGTGCATTCCCGGCAATGGGGGGTATCGGCCTGCTACCTGGCCCACTACCAAGGCCGGTACAGCGCGTGGATCACGGGCGCCGACCCCAGTGACCGGAGCCAGGCCTATGGGATGCCCAGCGAGCCGGCGGGCCGTGCCTTCGTGGACGCCTGGCTGGCCACCAATCTGCTGCACACCCCGTGGGATGAGCGAATCGCCACCATCTTCCTGCTCAGTCCGAGCACCCGCAGCGGCATCCTTTACGAGGCCGCGGTGCTGATCGTCGAGGACAGCGGAATCTGGCTGGCCTGCTTCGACGACACAGCCAACGACGGGGGCACGCACACGCTTGGCCCGTTCGGGGACCTGGCCGAAGCGCTCGAAGAATTCGCTGCCCTGGCGGAACGGGCCGCGAACCGCCTCGACCGCAGCGCGACCATCGGCACGCCGGGGCTTTTCGCCGGTGTCCTGCGCTACCGGGCGGCAACGGTACGCGCCGACGCCGCGCGGGCCGCGCTGGGCGATGCCATCCGCCGGCATCAGCCCCGTGCCGACGGCCACGACCGTCTAGGCCCGCTCTGGCACGAGGCCGGCCTGCCACGGGAGTCTCTGCCCCGTGTGCTGGCCGGCCAGGATTGGGCCTGGCCGCAGGGACCCGTCGTCCGTCCCCCCGGCTCGCGGCTCCCGGACACACCGAACCCTTAGCCGAGCTCGACGGTGCCGCTGACGCAGGTGACCGTGCCGCCGCCGACCCAGACCTGCCCGTCGTCATCACGGGAGATGCGGACCCGGCCCCGCCGGCCTAGCGCGGTGCCCTGGCTGGCCACGTAGGGGGCGGTGAGCCGCCCGGTGGTGAGCAGCCACTGCCCCAGCGAGGCGTTCAGGCTGCCGGTAACCGGGTCCTCGCCCGGCGCGCCGAGCTGCGGGCTGAATGCGCGGACCTCGATCGCCTCCGGCGAGCCGTCCGGGTAGGGCCCGACGACGCCGATCTCCATGTCGATGGCGCCCGGCTGGACCTTAAGGACCGCCTCCGCGCTGGCCAGCAAGACGGCCACCCAGCCGGGGCCGTTGTCGGCCCACTGGATGTCGACGATGTCGGCCCGCGCGATGTTCAGGGACCGCGCCACGCGCTCGGTGACCGCGTCCTCGACCGGGCCGCCGCGTACCAGCGGCGGGGCCGCGAACGCCAGGCCCGCCTCGGTCTGCCGGACCGTGACCAAGCCGGCGCCGCATTCCTGCACCGCCTGGCCGTCCTGGGCCGGGCGGCCGCCTGCTTCCAGCCAGGCGTGGCAGGTGCCCAGGGTGGGATGCCCGGCGAACGGCAGTTCCCGGGCGGGCGTGAAGATCCGGACCCAGTAGTCCGCCCCGCGTGCCCGCGGGGCCAGCACGAACGTCGTCTCCGACAGGTTGGTCCAGCGCGCGAGCAGTTGCATCTGTGCATCGTTCAGGCCGTCGGCGCCCAGCACGACCGCGACGGGGTTCCCGAAGTACGGGGTCTCGGTGAAGACATCTACCTGACGGAACTGATGTGGCATGGTTCCGAGTGTAAGGTCCGGGCCCGCCGTCACCACCGTGGTTTTCGTCGCCGCTGTCCAGCGCCCGGGGCCTGCGCCCGCCCGCCAGCAGCGGAAGGCTGCTCAGGCCGATGCCCGCAACGATGGCCGCGCCCCCGCCGACCTGCACGGGGCCGAGCGGGTTGCCGAAGATGGCGACGCCGGCGATGGCGCCGACCAGCGGCTCGAGGTTGAGGAACGCCCCGGCGACCTCGGCCGACACCCGGCTCTGCCCGAAGGCGAACAGCGTGAACGGCACCAGCGTGCCGAACGCCGCCAGCGCGCCGACGGCCAGGACCGGGCCGGGGCCGGCCGGGACGGCCGGTGCGCCCTCCGTGACCAGGGTGAAGGCCAGGGCGGCCACCGCGGCCGCCAGGAACTGCACGGCGGTGACCGCGACCGGGTCGCGGCCGGGCAGCAGCCGGACCTGCGCGACGGTGAACGTAGCCCCGATGAGCAGGGAGATCAGCACCAGCCCGTCGCCGGCCAGCGTCGCGCCGCCCCCGCTGCCGCCGGTGATCAGGCCGACGCCGCCGAGCGACACCACGAAGCCGACCCAGGCCACCGGGCGGGCCACGCTGTGGTGCCACAGCGCGGCGATGATCGCGACCAGCACCGGCACGGCCCCGATCAGCAGCGCCGCGTGGGTCACGCTGGTCCGGGCGATGCCGGCGTTCTGAACGATGACCGACCCGCCGTACCCGAGCGCGCCCGAGACCAGGATCTTGGGCGTGAACGCGGCCCGCAGCCCCGGGCGGCCCGCGGCCAGCAGGACCGCGGCGGCCAGCCCGAAACGAATGACCGTGAGCCAGCCCGGTGCCAGCCACTGCAGGGCCAGCTTGGACAGCGGCACGGTGGTACCCCACAGCAGCCCGGCCGTGACGAGGGCTGCGACGGCATAACGACGGCTGTTGTTCATATCGTCATACTCACCGATGGGTGTACAGGATTCGTCGCTAGGACGCTATGACGATATAATATTTAGCATTATGGCCGTTTCACTTGATGATGTTGACATAGTTCTGCTCACTGCGCTGCAGGAAGACGCGGACCGCACCAACGTCGAACTTGCCCGCCTGGCCGGGCTCTCACCTGCGGCGACCCTGCACCGGGTGCGGCGACTGAAGGAGTCAGGCGTCATCCGCGTCATAAGCGCTCAGCTCGACCCGGCTGCGGCCGGCTTCCCGCTGCAGCTCTACGTGACCGCCTCCCTGGCCCGTCATGACCCGCGTTCCAGCCGCGTGTTCGACGACCTGATCCGGGCCCTGCCGCAGATCATCGCGGCCGACAACGTCGCGGGCGAGACGGACTATCTGCTCTCCGTCGTCGCCCGCGACGTCACCGAACTGCAAGAAGTCCTCGCCAGTCTGGCCACCCGGGGCGGCCAGCGCCTGGTGACCTACCTGCGGCTGGCCGAGATCAAGCCGCCGTCCCGGCTGCCCCTGGCCCCGCGCGGCACTGAACGCGGCACCGATCGCCCCGCCCGCCGCCGACCGGGCCCCGCGGCTGACTAGCCGGATCTCCTTGACATGCCAGCTAGGTAAAAAGCTATAGTGCTAGGCACCTAGTTAAGGTAGGTCATCGTGATCGAGTTCCACCTGGACGCCCGCTCCGGGGTCGCGCCGTACCGGCAGCTGATCCATCAGGTGCGGCACGCGCTGCGGCTGGGCCTGCTGCGCGAGGGCGACCAGCTGCCGAAGGTCAAAGACGTGGTCGCCGGGCTGGCGATCAACCCGAACACGGTGCTCAAGGCCTACCGGGAGCTGGAGTACGAGGGCCTGGTGGCGGCCCGCCCGGGGATCGGCACGTTCGTGACCGGGACGCTGGACGGCGGGTCGCTGGCCGCGCACGGGCCGCTGCGCCGCGACCTGGCGCGCTGGCTGGCCCGGGCACGACAGGCCGGGCTGGACGACGAGTCGATCGAGGCGCTATTCGCCAGCACGTTTCGGTCCGCTAGCGAGGAGGACATAGCGTGAGTGCCGTCATAGAAACTGACGGGCTGGGCAAGCGGTACCGGCGGCAGTGGGCACTGACCGACTGCACGCTGTCGGTCCCCGCCGGGCACGTGGTGGGACTGGTCGGCCCCAACGGGGCCGGGAAGACCACTTTGCTGAGCCTGGCCACCGGGATGCTCGCGCCGGATGCGGGCACGATCGAGGTGCTCGGCGGCAGGCCGGGGGCCGGCCCGGCGCAGCTGTCCCGGGTCGGGTTCCTCGCCCAGGACGCTCCGGTGTACGCGGGGCTGTCGGTGGCCGATCACCTGAAGCTGGGCGCACGCCTCAACCCGGGCTGGGACGCGGGGCTGGCGCGCGGCCGGGTCGACCGGCTGGACCTGGACCCGGGTCAGAAGGCTGGCACCTTGTCCGGCGGGCAGCGGGCCCAGCTCGCGCTGACCCTGGCCGTCGCCAAGCGCCCCGAGCTGCTGGTCCTGGACGAGCCGGTGGCCAGCCTGGACCCGCTGGCCCGGCGGGACTTCCTGGCCGACCTGATGGAGGCCGTCGCCGAGCAGGAGCTGTCCGTGGTGCTGTCCTCGCACCTGGTCGGCGACCTGGAACGGGTCTGCGACTACCTGATCGTGCTCGTCGGCTCCCGGGTACGCGTCGCCGGGCCGGTGGAGGAATTGCTGGCCACCCATCACCTGCTGTCCGGCCCGCGCCGCGATCCGGACACGCTGCCGGACGGGCTGGAGGTGATTTCCGCCAGCCACACCGACGTGCAGACCACGCTGCTGGTGCGCACCAGCGGCCCGGTCATGGACCCGGCCTGGACGGTCTCTCAGGTCGGCCTGGAGGACCTGGTGCTGGCCTACATGAGCCAGGGCGCCGGACGCCGCCGCCGCGACGACCACCGCCACCTGGAGGTACGGAAATGATCTGGCTGACCTGGCGGCAGTTCCGCGTCCAGGCTCTCACCGCGGCCGCGGCGCTGGCCGCGTTCGCGATCCTGCTGGCGGCCACCGGGCCGCAGCTGGCCAGCCGGTACGCCGCCAGCGCGATCACCGGCTGCCACGTCGGCGGCTGCCAGAGCGCGGCCATCACGTTCCTCAGCCAGCTGCAGGCCTCCAGCGCCTACCCGATCGTCTACCTGCTCGGCCTCGCGCTCATTCTCGTCGCGCCCGCGATCACCGGCATCTTCTGGGGCGCTCCGCTGATCGCCCGCGAGCTCGAGACCCGGACGTTCGCCCTGGCCTGGAACCAGAGCATCACCCGCACCCGGTGGCTCGTGGTCAAGCTCACGCTGACCGGCCTGGCCGCGATGGCCGTCACCGAGGCGCTCAGCCTCAGCTATGCCTGGTGGGCCGATCCCATCCGCAAGGCCATCGATCTCGGCGGCAGCACCTCCCTGTTCAGCGGGGGCCGGTTCAGCTCGCTGATCTTCGCCACCCACGGCATCACCCCGCTTGGCTACGCGGCGTTCGCCTTTACCCTCGGAACCGCAACCGGCGCCCTCATCCGCCGGACCGTCCCCGCCATGGCCGTCACCCTGGCCATCTTCGCCGCCGTCCAGATTGCCATGCCGCTGGGGGTCCGCCCGCACCTCATCCCGCCCGACCGCACGGTCGCCACGATCGAGTCCGTGGACCTGGACTTCGGCAACCTGACCGCCACCGTCGTCCCCGGCGAGCCCGGCGCCTGGATCCTCTCCAGCGGAGCCATCAACGCGGCGGGCCAGACCGTCAGCACGCTCCCCGACGCCTGCCTGGGGGCGACGACCCTGGGGCCCAAGATCGGCTCCTCCCCAGGGCCCTGCCTGCAAAGCCACGGCTTCCGGGAGGCCATCACCTACGAGCCCGCCGGCCGCTACTGGCCCCTTCAGGGGATCGAGACCGGGATCTTCCTGGCCCTAGCCCTCGCCCTGGCCGGGTCCTGCTTCTGGCGGCTCGGCCGCCGCCGGACCTGACGTGCCCGGCGACGGTTAAGGCAGCAGCACCCCCGCAGATAGCCCGGTCCCCGCTGCCCCGGACCGGCCGGGAATGAGACGGTCCTCACACCAGTTGTGGCACCCATGAAGATCGCAGTGATCGGGACGGGCAATATCGGCGGTTCACTCGGAACCAAGTGGCGGGCGTCCGGATACGACGTGGTGTACGGGTCTCGCGCCGGCTCGGGCACCGGCCCGGGCGGGGCACCCGTGCTCGCGATAAGTGACGCGCTGGACGGCGCCGACGTGGTGGTGCTGGCCGTGCCGGGCCAGGCCGTGGCGGACGTGGTCGGCGCGCACAGTGCGGCGCTGGCGGGGAAGATCGTGATCGACGCCGTGAACCGGATGGGCCAGCCGGAGCTCAACAGCCGGGCGCTGATCGCCGACGTGGCGCCCGACGCCCGCTATGTACGCGCGTTCAACTCGCTGGGCTGGGAGAACTTCGCCGACCCGGTGCCCGGCGCGAACTTGTTCTTCGCCGCGGATCCCGCTGCCCGCATCGTCGCCGAAGAACTTATCGCCGCCGTCGGACTGGACCCGGCCTTCCTCGGAGACCCCGGCGCGGCCGGCACGGTCGACGCGCTTACGCCCGTGTGGATGGCCCTCGTGCAGGCCCGCGGCGGAAACCGCCGGATCGCGCTGCGCGTCGTCCAGGACAGCTGACTCCCGGACGTCCTGACATGACCAATCAGGTCCAGGTCACGGTGTGCGACCCCCGGCATCCCGACGCCCGGCATTGCCTGCAGGGTTATCTCGGCGAGCTGGCGCACCGCTTCGACGGCGGCTTCGACCCAGCCCGCAGCATCTCCGCCGACGACCAAGAACTGACACCGCCCGCAGGCCTGTTCCTGGTCGCGACCCTGCACGCTGAGCCGGTCGGGTGCGGCGCGCTGAAGTTCCACCACGAAGCTCCAGCCGAGATCAAGCGGATGTGGGTCGCCCCCACGGCGCGCGGCCTGGGCTTGGGCCGTCGCCTCCTGACCGAACTAGAGGCCCACGCCGCGGCTAACGGCGTCCGCGTCCTACGGCTGGAAACTAACCGCGCCCTGGCCGAGGCGATCAGCCTGTACCGTACTTCCGGCTACCGTGAGGTAGCCGCATTCAACGAAGAGCCCTACGCCCACCACTGGTTTGAAAAGACTCTCGTCACAGTCGAAGAACCAGCGGGCCGCTAAATCCCCGAGCCGTCCAGTCAGCAGTCGCCCGCCGGGACACGCGCTCCGGCCACGCGCTACCGTGCGGACATGGCGAAACAACCTCGGCTCACCGTCTTGGGCAGCCTGAACATGGACATCTCGGTGACGGTGCCGCGGCTGCCAGCGCCCGGCGCCACGGTGCTCGGCTCGGCGGCCGTCTTCACCCCCGGCGGGAAGGGCGCCAACCAGGCGGTAGCGGCGGCCAGGCTGGGCGCCGAGGTGCGGATGACCGGCTGCGTCGGCGGCGACGATTTCGGCCGGCGGTTGCTGGCCGCCCTGCGCGAGGCGGGTGTAGACGCCGAAGGCGTGCGCGTCGTGGACCACATCCCGACCGGCCTGGCCATGATCTCCGTCGACCGCGCCGGGGAGAACATCATCACGGTGGCTCCGGGCGCCAACCACGAGGTCGGCGCGGCCGATGCCGCCACGTCGGTCGGCGCCCCTTACGACGCCCTGGTGATCAGCGCCGAGGTCCCGGTCCCGGCGATCAGGGCCGCGCTGGCCCGGGCCCAAGGCACCCTGTGCGTGCTCAACCTGGCGCCTGTCCCGGAGCAAGCCGCCGCGATCGTGGCGGACGGTGTCGAGTGGCTGGTAGTAAACGAGTCGGAAGCAGGCGCCATCCTCGGCAGGCCGGTCGAGGGCCTGAAGGACGCGGCTCAGGCCGCCGCCGAACTGGTCACCGCGGGCGCGCGCCACGCCGTGGTCACCGCGGNNTCACCGCGGGCGCGCACGGCGCCGCCCTGGCCGGCCCGGACGGTGACCCGCTGACCATCGAGGCGTTCGAGGTCGAGGCGGTCGATACGGTCGGAGCCGGCGATACCTTCGTCGGCGCGCTCGCGGTCACCCTCGCGGCCGGCGTCCCGGCCGCCGAGGCGGTGCGCGCCGCCGCGTCGTCCGGCGCCACCGCCGCCACCCGCCCGGGCGCCCAGGCCGGAATGCCGCACCCCGCGGACGTCCGGGCGGTCACCGGCCTGACCTGGCCCGTCGCGTAAAGTAGCCGCTAGGCCCAGCCCGCGTCTGGCCGGACACCTAGCCAGATCAGATAGATTCAAGAGTTAGACGGGTGGGGAACATTAGGCGAACATTAGGTAAAGAAACGGGCTGGGCATTAGCCCTGCTCCAAGGAGAGCGCGAAGTGTTGACGCCCGGCCTGCGCGGTTACGTCCTGTCGCCGCCCGTCGGCGACCACAAGAGCACCAGCAACAGCAAAAACACCGGCAAGGGCACCAGAAAGCACCCGGCCGCCGATCTCCTGTCCGCCGCGCTGGCCGCACTGGCGGATTCGTTCACCGTGGCTGCCGAGCGCGGCGCACCCGGCAGCGGCGCCCGGCGGCGTACCTGGCTGGACACCTTCGACTGGCGGCTGTACCGGGCCGGGCTGGTGCTCGAGCTGGAGCAGGCCAGGCGGGGCGGCCGGCTGCTGCTGAGCCAGGCCGACGGCACGCCGCGGGCCGAGCAGCCGGTGACCGGCTGGCCGCCGCGCCGTCCCGCCCAGGATCTGCCCGCCGGGCCGGTCCGGGACCAGATCATCGGTCTGATCAGCCCGCGGGCGCTGCTGCCGGTGGTCAGTGCGGTCAGCACGGTCAGCGCCACGCGGCTGCTCAACGCGGACGGCAAGACCGTCGCCCGCCTGACCGCCGAACGCGCCACCGTGACCGCGACTGAATCCACCGCCACCGCGACTGAATCGAGAGCCACCGCGACTGAATCGACCGCCGAACTGCCGCTGCGCGTGTCCGTCGCCGAAGTCCGCGGCTATCTCGCCCCGGCCCGCAGGGCCGCCGCGCTGCTGGCCGCCGTCCCCGGTGCGTCCCCGGCCAGCCAGAGCGTGTTCATCGCCGCGCTGACCGCGCTCGGCCGTCACCCGGCGAACTACACCAACGGCGTGGACGCGAACATCACCGCCGAACTGCCCGGGTCCGTCGCGGTGGCCAGGCTGCTGCTGCAGCTGCTCGACACGCTGGAGCTCAACGTCGACGGTGTGCTTCGGGACATCGACACCGAGTTCCTGCACGACTTCCGGGTCGCGGTCCGCCGGACCCGGTCCGCGATCAAGCTCCTCGGCGAGGTCCTGCCCGCCGCCGACGCCAGCCGCTACGCCAGGGAATTCAAGTGGCTCGGTGACCTGACCACGCCGACCAGGGACCTCGACGTCCACCTGCTCGGTTTCGCCGCGACGGCCGAGCACTTGGTGGCCGCGGCCCCGGCCGATCTCGAGCCGTTCCGCGCCTTCTTGGTCAGGCGCCGCGCGCGCGAGTTCCGCCGGCTGGCCGCCGCCCTGCGCTCCCCGCGCTTCGGGGCCATCACCGATGACTGGCGTAAGGCGCTGCTCGCCATCCGCGATGCGAGCGCGCCCAAGAAGCGCAGGCAGCCCACCGCGGCCGAACTGGCGGTCCGTACCACCGGCCGCGCGTTCCGCCGGATCGCGGCGCAAGGCGGCGCGATCACCCCGGACTCGCCCCCGCAGTCCCTGCATGACCTGCGTAAACGCTGTAAGGAGCTGCGCTACCTGCTGGAATTCTTCGCACCACTGCACGATCCGGTCGCCTACCGGAAGGTCGTCGGTGACCTGAAGCAGCTACAGGACTGCCTTGGCGACTTCCAGGACAGCCAGGTCCAGCGCGAGGAGATCGGCACGCTGGCCGACGCGCTGCTGGCCGAGGCGCTGTCGGGTGGGCCAGGGGTACCTGCGGCTACCCTGCTAGCCATGGGGGAAGTCGCCGCCCGGCTCGCGGTCAGCCAGGCCGAAGCCCGCGCCGACTTCGCCCGCCGGTTCGCCCGGTTCGCGGGCCCGGCGGCCCAGCCGCGGATCAGCACCCTGCTCGCCAAGCCCGGCCCGCCCGTCAGGCCGGGACAGCCCGCCATGCCCGACCCGAAGACCCCATGAAGATCTACGCCACGTACAACATCAAGGGCGGCGTCGGCAAGACAACCGCCGCGGTCAACCTCGCCTACCTGTCGGCCGCGGACGGCCAGCGCACCCTGCTGTGGGACCTGGACCCGCAGGGCGCGGCCAGCTTCCTGTTCCGGATCAAGCCCCGGGTCAAGGGCGGCGGAAAGGCGCTCATCCGCGGCACGAAAACGCTGGAAGGCGCCATTAAAGGCACCGACTTCGACAATCTAGACCTGCTTCCGGCCGATTTCACCTACCGCAATATGGACCTTCTCCTGGGCACCGAGCAACGGAAGCAAACCCGCAAGCTCGCGCAGTTGCTCCGGCCGCTGGCCGCCGAATACGACAATGTTTTCCTCGATTGCCCGCCGAGTATCTCGCTAGTCTCGGAAAACGTCATGCACGCCGCTGACGTTCTGCTTGTCCCGCTGATCCCGACCACGCTGTCGGTGCGCACGCTGGACCAGCTCACCGATTTCGTGGCCGGCTTCGATGGCGACCGTCCCGAGGTGCGCGCGTTTTTCTCCATGGTCGACCGGCGCAAGAAACTGCACCAGGAGATAACCAAAGACCTTTCGGCGGAACGATCCGGGGTGACAGTGGCCGCCATTCCCGCCTTGTCTCTCATCGAGCGAATGTCCGTGGAGCGTGCCCCGGTCACCGCCTTCGCCCCCCGCAGCCAAGCCGCCCGCGCCTTCCGCTCCCTCTGGTCCGAAGTCCTCTCCGCCCAGGAATGACCCCGCCCTGCAGGGCCCTGGCCAGGCTCGGTGAGATGGCCGACCAAGGCGGTCCACCGCATGGCCCGGCGGCTGAGGTATCCAGGATATCTAAGCTAGATACCTGTGATACCGTTACAGATGGAGGTGGTCGTCATGGCCATGGTAAAGACGCCGATCGAAATCGATGAGGAGGCTTTGGCGACGGCCGCTGAGGTGCTTGGCACCAAGACGAAGAAGGACACGGTCAACGCCGCTCTCCGGGAGGTTGGTCAGCGACTTGAGCGCCTGCGGGCCCTGGCCAGGCTGGGCGAGATGGCCGACCGAGGTGACTTCGACGACTTCCTCGGCAACAAGGCGGCCTACCGTAGGTGAGTCTCGCCATCTATCTTATTGACACCTCTGGCTTGTTCCGGATCCTGCAAGGTGAGCTGCGTCAGGCCTGGGCAGAGGAACTGGCCGCAGGCGTGATCGCGGTCTGCCCGGTAGTAGAGCTCGAATTTCTCTATTCCGCTCGCTCGCTTGCCGACCGGCTCGAGAAGAAGCGGCTGCTGCGAACTGTTTTCGGCTGGGTCCCGATGGCAGAGCGCGCCTTCGAGCGGGCTGAGGCGGTGCAGCAGATGATGACAGAGGTCGGGAAGCACCGGTCGGCCGGTCCAGTCGACCTGCTGATTGCGGCAACAGCCGAACAGGCACGTCTCACGGTCCTCTGCGATGATCGCGACTTCGACGTCGTCGCCTCCATCACAGGCCAGCCCGTCAAGGCGGTAACTGACCTTAAGACCCACGAACCCGATAGTTAGGCATAGGCCAGGCGCAGACCCGCGGCGACCTCGAATTTTTTCCGCGCCAATCGCGGGCTGGGGGATCTGGATCGCCTACGCGACCAACCCGCCGAGCGAATCCGCCGCGATGATCCAGTACGCCAGCAAGTACGTGCCGGGCATCTACAGCGGATCCTCGATTTCGGCGCGGCCCCGGCCGGCTGAGACTCGGGCGGCGACGGATCCGTCTCGGCATTATATCAGATGATATATTTAGGGTATGGACGCAGCGGAGCGCATCCAGTCGGCTCGTCGGCTGGCGGCCATGACGCAGCAAGAACTAGCGGAATGCTCAGGCGTTCGCCAGCCCAACATTGCCGCTTACGAAAACGGCCGACGGCAGCCTTCCGCGGCTATGCTGGCACGGCTGCTCGACGCCGCCCGGCCGCGCCCGTCCGTGCTGCTCGACCGATTCCGGGAGCAGGTGCTGGAAATCGCCGCCCGGAACCATGCCGGAGGCGTCCGGGTCTTCGGCTCGATCGCGCGCGGCGAAGACGGTCCGGAGAGCGACATCGATCTGCTGGTTACATTCGGCCCCGAGGCGACGCTGCTCGACCAGGCCGGACTGGTCGCCGAGCTGGAAGATCTGCTCGGCGCGCACGTGGACGTCGTATCTGACCGCGCGCTGAAAGACCGGGATGTGGCCATCCGCGCCGAAGCTGTTCCCTTGTGAGCAGTCAGCCGGAGCGCGGGAGTGAACCAGAGCCAGGGGCACGGATCGTGCCAGCGTATGGGCGCCGGGTTCGCGATACTCTGCTTGACCTTCTTGAGTTCACCGACATGGCGGCGCGTCTGGTCGCCAGGGGCCGGGCCGCTTACGACGGAGATGAGGCACTGCGACTCGCCGCCGAAGCCATTACGCACCGCATCGGTGAAGCGGTGTCCAGGCTCAGCGAGGAGTTCGTTACCGATCATCCGCAGATTGAATGGCGCAAGGTCAAGGGGATGCGCAACATCGTCACGCACGAGTATGCGCGGATCGACTACGAGATCGTCTGGAACGCACTGGCCCTGCGGGTGCCGGAGATTGCCGCATTCGTTCGTAGCGTCCTCGCGGCACCGCCGCCGGCCTAGTCTGCCACCGGCCCGCGGACGCTGCCCGGGTCCCGGCCCTGCCAGGTGCAGATGCACACCTCGTTGCCCTCCGGGTCGGCCAGTATCCAGAACGCCGGGGCTTCGGCGTCGCTGACCAGCGTGCCTCCGGCCGCGATCGTGTCCTGGAGGCGCTGATGCGCCTGGTCGTGCGGCACCGAGACGTCGAAGTGGATGCGGTTACGCTGCGGGCGCGGCTCGTCCATCTGCTGGAACCAGAACGCCGGGCCCTGGCCCAGCGGGTCGATCAGCCCGGCCAGCGGCCCGCTCTGTCCTGGCTCGTCGACGTAGCCGAGCACCGCCTGCCAGAACGGCCGCACCTTGGCCGCGTCGAGGACGTCGATCGCGATCTCGAGCACCTGCACCGGTCGTACCGCCGGGCCGGCTCCATCCTCGTCGGCTCCGCCCCAAGAAGCCCGGGTGGTCAGCCGGAACTCCTCCGCCAGCGCGGTGATCTGCCGCGCCAGCTCCACATCGCGCGGCGTGACCCAGTCCGCCGCCGCGGTCTGCAGCGTCAGCAGGACCCGNNCAGCTTCCTGTTCAGGTCGTGACTGCTCTGACTTCCTTGTCCCATGCCGTCCATCGTGCCACCTAGGTCCGGGCGAAGCGGTTAAGGGCGGTCATCATCGGCTCGGTCATCTCAGCGCCGCCCTGGTGCCCGGTCCGGACCAGGTGCAGGTCCGAGCCCGGCCAGGCCCGGTGGAGCAGCCAGGGCACGTCCGGCGGGCTGCCGATATCGGAACGGCCGTGGATCAGCACACCCCGGATCCCGGCCAGCCGCGGCACGCCGCGCAGCAACTCCCCGTCCTCCAGCCAGGCCGCATGGGCGAAGTAGTGGGCGCACAGCCGCGCGAACGTCATCCGGAAGCGGGGATCGGCGTACCGCTCACTCGGGGTCCAGCCCTCCTCCAGGGAGGTGACGGCGTCCTCCCAGTCGCACCAGTCCCGGGCCGCACGGGCCCGGACATCCGCATCGGGGTGGGCGTTGAGCAGGTGGTTGTACGCCAGGACCAGGTCGTCGGCGTTCCCGCCGCCCTCGCGGTACCGTTGCCACTGCTCCGGGAAGAACCGGCCCGCCTCGTGGTAGAGCCAGTGCACGTCGCCGGGCCGGGTCATGGTGCAGGACACCAGCACCATCTCGGTCACCCGCTCCGGGTAACGCTGGGCGTAGGCGAGCCCCAGGGTCACCCCCCACGAGCCGCCCCAGACCAGCCACCGGCCGATGCCCAGGTGCTCGCGCAGCTTCTCGATGTCACCGATCAGGTGCCCGGTGGTGTTGGTGTCCAGGCTGGTGCTCAGGTCCGCGACGCAGGGAGTGCTGCGTCCGCAGCCGCGCTGGTCGAACTGGACGAAACGGTAGGCGTCCGGGTCGAACGAACGGCGCCGTCCCGGTGTGCTGCCGCCGCCCGGTCCGCCGTGCAGGGCCACGGCCGGCTTGCCCGCCGGGTTGCCGCTGGTCTCCCAGTAGATGCGCTGACCGTCGCCCACGTCGAGCATCCCCGCGTCGTAGGGCTCAATGGCCGGAAACCGTTCGGGCATGACGACCATCATCCCCCGGATGTTTACCGGAACCTTCTCCGGGCAGGCGGCTTACTACCATCCGGGCGGCAGCCATCGCCGTCGTCGCCAACGACGAAGGCGTGAGCATCGAAGACCTGCTCAGGCGGCTGCTTCCCCGTCGCTCTCGATGTATCAGGATGAGACTTACTTGGCATACTCCAAGTCTTGACTCATTCCAGAAAGAGCGAGAGGCTGGCTACGTCATGGTTGGTGTTCGTGTTAACCCAGACGACATCGTGGTGCGGGAACTGCGCGCGGCGGGGCTTCGGGTGACCATGCCGCGCCAGGCCGTACTGACGTGGCTGGCCAGGCATCCTCATTCCACCGCCGACGCGATCGCGGCGGGCGTCAGGGAGAAGTTCGGGGCGCTGTCCTTGCAGGCCATCTACGGCGTGGTGCGGGTGTCCACCGAGGCGGGCCTGCTGCGCCGGGTCGNNCGGGTCGGCGACAACCATCACCATCTGGTCTGCCGGCGGTGGCGGCCGCGGGCTCCCTGGCCGGAACGCATTATTACGAGGAGGAATGGCAATGACAGACTCTGGCGTCAAGCCGACGACGACCGATGCCGGGGCGCCCGTCGAAAGCGATGAGCATTCGCTCACCATCGGCCCGGACGGCCCGATCCTGCTGCAAGATCACTACCTGATCGAGCAGATGGCCAACTTCAACCGCGAGCGCATCCCGGAGCGGCAGCCGCACGCCAAGGGCGGCGGCGCGTTCGGGCACTTCGAGGTGACCCAGGACGTCAGCGCCTACACCAAGGCCGCGGTATTCTCGCCCGGCACGAAGACCGACACGCTGACCCGGTTCTCCACCGTGGCGGGGGAGCGGGGCAGCCCCGACACCTGGCGTGACCCGCGGGGCTTCTCGCTGAAGTTCTACACCTCGCAGGGCAACTACGACATGGTCGG
>PMST01000078.1 GCA_003168295.1 Actinomycetota bacterium | reverse complement strand
TGCTCGCCGTCTTCGGGGCCTCGTCCGACGGCGGTGGCGATGCCGATGTTGGCCCAGGTGCTGTCGGACGAGGCCCCGAAGACGGCGAGCACCGACGGCCCGAGCACCTCGACGCCGCTGAGCGTGCCGAGCACGTACCCGGCGATCATCAGCCAGCCGGTCAGGAAGCCGAGGTAGGGGTTGATCGCCCGGCCGACCCACTCGAAGGACGCCCCCGCGTTCGCGTTCCACATGTTCAGCCGACGGTAGGCGTTCGCGATGATCAGCATCGGGACCGCGCTGATGAGCAGGACCGGGCCGCCGCCGTAGGCCGACGCCGCCGCCAGCGCCGCCAGCGAGATCGCGACCACCGCGGCCGGGGCGGACGAGGCCATGCCGATGATGGTGTCCTGCGCTACGCCGATCGCGTCCGGCTCGAGGCCGCCAGCGGTTGTCGAGGTCGTTCCCGGAAGCGCGGTCGCGGACGGCTCCGGCATCATTCTCCTCATTAGGTTCGCCTGCACGCGGACGTTAGGCAGCACCGCCTGGCCCTGGGCCGGTGTGATCATAACGGCCATTCCAGGCATTTGGCTATAGGCCGACATAACACCACAGCAGTTCTGTACGCTCAGACCCGTTGGCGGCGAGACGACGCTTTCGCGCTTCCAGTTCCACCCGCGGCAAATATTCGCAGGAGTTAATATATGGGCGTTCCTAGCCCACCAGGCCAGGTTCACCCACGCATGCTAAGCCATCGGGACAGCAAATCCGGTGGCGAGGAAGGGTTATGGCTGTGTTGCCTGACGGCGGAACTCCTTCACGAGATCTGGCCTGGCTGCTTGATGATCTCGCCGACCGGCTGGCCGACTTTCGCCGGGCCGTGATCCTCTCCCGCGACGGCCTGCTGATCGCCGCCTCGAGGGATCTGTCGCGTGAGGACGCCGAGCACCTGTCAGCGGTCGCGGCGGCGGTGCAGAGCCTCGCGGCCGGCACCGGCGACCGCTTCGCGGCGGGCGGCGTGCGGCAGACGATCATCGAGCTCGAGCACGGGATCTTCTTCCTCATCGCGGCCGGCCAGGGCAGCTGCCTGGCCGCGCTCTGCCCGCCGGAGGCCGACGCGGGCACCGTCGCCTACGAGATGGCGATGCTGGCCAAGCGGGCCAGGCCGCACCTCGCGGCCCTGCCCCGGGTGCGGTCGACCGATTTCCCGCTGCCGTGACCGAGAGACCCGCAGACGACGCCTGGCCGCAGCGAGAATCGGGCCCGGTGGTCCGGCCCTACGCGGTGACCGGCGGCCGGACCACCGGGCCGGGTGACGGTGAGCCGCTCACGCTCCTCACCGTCCTGGTCGCCACCGGGCGGCCGCTGCCGACCGACGATCCGGCCCGGCTGGCCCCCGAGCATCACCGGCTGCTGAGCCTGTGCGGCCAGCAGGTGACCCTGGCCGACCTCGCCGCCGACACCGCGCTGCCACTGGGCGTGGTGCGCGTGCTGGTGGCCGACCTGACCGAGCTGGAGGCGATCACCGTGGTAGGGCAACGATCGGCTGACCAGCGAACCGGCAACGACGTGCTCCAGGAGATACTGAATGGCCTCCGCGCGCTCTGACACTCATGGCGGCGCCGCCGCCGTCCCCGCCTTCACCGCGCACAAGATCCTCGTCGCGGGCGGGTTCGGGGCGGGCAAAACCACGCTGGTCGGCGCGATCAGCGAGGTCCGCCCGCTGCAGACCGAGGAGGCGCTCACCACCGCCAGCATCGGCCTCGACGACCTGACCGGCGTGGGCGCCAAGACCACGACCACCGTCGCCCTTGACTTCGGCCGGATCACCCTCGGCACCAAGATCGTGCTTTACCTGTTCGGCATGCCCGGGCAGGAGCGCTTCTCGTTCATGTGGGACGAGCTGGCCTACGGCGCCCTCGGCGCGGTGATCCTGGCCGACGTGCGGCGGCTGGGAGACTGCTTCCCCTCGGTCAACTACTTCGAGAAGCGCCAGCTGCCGTTCGTGGTCGCCGTCAACTGCTTCGACGACGCCCCGAGCTACGACCCGCAGGAGATCCGGCAGGCACTGGACCTCGACCCCGGCAACCCGCTAGTGCTGTGCGACGCCCGTGACGTCGCGTCGGTCAAGGGCGTGCTGATCACGCTGGTGGAGACCATCGCCAGCCGGCGTTCGGCCCGGGCCGGGGCGGCCTCCGGCCGCATCGCGACAACCCGGGCGCCGGCCTCCAGGTTCGGTCAATAGTAGGCCAGCGCCAGCCGGGCGGCGTGGTAGCCGCCCATGCCGTGCACGCCCGCGCCGGGCGGCGTGCTGGCCGAGCACAGGTAGACCCCGGGCAGCGGCGTCGCCCACGGACGGGGTGACAGGCTCGGGCGCCGGACCAGCTGCGAAAGGCCGCTGTAGCCGCCGGCGATGTCGCCGCCGACGAGGTTCGGGGTGTGCCGCTCCATCGCCGCGGTGTCGTGCGCGGACCGGGCGATGATCAGATCGCGGAAGCCGGGCGCGAACCGTTCCACCTGGTCCTCGATCGCCGCCGTCATGTCCACCGTGGAGCCGTTCGGCACGTGGCAGTAGGCCCAGAGCACGTGCTGGCCGGCCGGCGCGCGGGACGGGTCGGCGACGCACGGCTGGACCGCAAGCACGAACGGCCGCTCCGGGTGGCGGCCGGCCGCGACCGCCGCCTCCCCGGCCGCGATCTCGTCCAGCGTCCCGCCCAGGTGCGCGGTCGCCGCGCCCGCCACCGCCG
>PMST01000613.1 GCA_003168295.1 Actinomycetota bacterium | reverse complement strand
CCCGCCGCGCCGGGCGGGGAGACGGCGCGGCCAGCGGGTCCAGGGCGCCGGGGATCAGCCGCAGGTACGTACGGCGCCTGTCCCCCTCGGATCGGCGGCGGGCGATCACCCCGCCCCGCTCCAGGACGTGCAGGTGGTGTGCCAGCAGGTTGGACGGCATGGCCAGCATCACCGCAAGCTCCGACGGTGACGCGTCCCCGGCGAGCAGCGTGTCGGTGATGGCCAGCCGGGCAGGATCGGCCAGCGCGGCATGCACGGCGGCCCGCCGGGCCAGGTCGGAACTTTGCTCAAGTTTCATTGACTCAATCTTGACTGAGCTATCTTCCTCTGTCAACATGGGCCGCGTGACTAATGCACCCGCCCCGCTGTGGCGCCGCCTGCTGGCCGAGTTCCTGGGCAGCGGGTTCCTGGCCGCGCTGGTGATCGGGTCCGGGATCGCCGCGCAGCGGCTCTCGCCGGGCCAGACCGGGCTGGAGCTGACGGAGAACGCGGCAGCGACCGCGGCCGGGTTGTTCGCGATCATCCTGATGTTCGGCCCGGTCTCCGGGGGTCACTTCAACCCGGTGGTGTCCTTTGCCGATGCCGCCTTTGGCGGGCTGCGCTGGCGGGAGGCGGCGGCGTATCTCCCGGCCCAGGTGGCGGGGTGCATCACCGGGGCGGTGGCGGCGAACCTGATGTTCGCGCTGCCCGCCGTCGCGATCTCGCACAAGCACCGGGCCTCGTCCGCGCATTTCCTGTCCGAGGTCATTGCCACGCTGGGGCTGCTGCTGGTCATCTTCTCGCTGGCCCGGTCCGGGCGCGCCCGGACCGCCCCGGCTGCGGTCGGCGCCTACATCGGCGCGGCGTACTGGTTCACCTCATCGACCAGCTTCGCGAACCCGGCCATCACCGTCGGCCGGATGTTCTCCGACACCTTCGCGGGCATCGCCCCCGTCTCGGTGCTGCCTTTCATTGGCGCGCAGATCCTCGGCGGCATCCTGGCCGCCGGGATCATCAAGGCGCTGTACCCCGCCATCACGCCCGCGGACGCCGCCGAGATCATCGTCCCGCACGGTGACGGGCTGTCGTCCCGGGGCGTGCATGACGGCGTCTCGCAACCCGCGGATCGGACGCCAGGCCGCGCCTCCGTCACCGGCAACTAGACAGGAGCCCTGCCGTGCACCTGCTCATGATCGGCGGCAGCGACGCCGGGATCAGCGCCGCCCTGCGCGCCCGCGAACTGGACCCCGCCGCGGACGTCACCGTGGTCCTGGACGACGCCTATCCGAACTTCTCCATCTGCGGCATCCCGTACTACGTCTCCGGCGAAGTCGGCCACTGGCGCAACCTGGCCCACCGCACCGCCGCCGACCTGGAAGCCACCGGGATGCGGTTGCGGCTGGACACCACTGCGCGTCGCATTGACGTGCCCGGCCGCAAGCTCCTGGTCAGCTCCGCCGACGGCGGGGAAGAGCTGCTGAGCTACGACAAGCTCATCGTCGGGACCGGCGCGGTTCCCGTCCGGCCCCCGATCGACGGCCTGGCCGGGCCAGCTGCGCTGGGCCCAGCCGACGGGGTGCACCTGCTGCACTCGATGGGCGACACCTTCGCCGTCATGCGCACCCTGGAGCAGACCGCCCCGGCCAGCGCGGTCATCGTCGGCGCCGGGTACATCGGCCTGGAGATGGCCGACGCGCTGACCGTGCGCGGACTCCAGGTGACGCAGCTGGAGCAGCTGCCCGAAGTCCTGCCCACCATCGACCCGGAACTGGGCACGCTGGTGCACGCCGAGCTCGCCGAGCACGGCGTGCAGGTGCTGACCGGCACCACCGTCCAGGCCATCACCAGGGCCCAGCCCGGCCAGGCCGGGCGGCTGGCCGTCCAGGCCGCCGCGCCGGACGGATCGGCGGTGACCTGCCTGACGGACATGGTCCTGGTCGTCGTCGGGGTACGGCCGGAAACCGCCCTGGCCGCTGACGCCGGGGCCGCCCTCGGCGCCAAAGGCGCGATCGCCGTCGACCCCGGCATGCACACGAACCTGCCGGACGTGCTGGCCGCCGGGGACTGCGTCATCACCCATCACCGGCTGCTCGGGGTGACCTACCTTCCGCTAGGCACCACCGCGCACAAGCAGGGCCGGGTCGCCGGCGAGAACGCCCTCGGCGGGAACCGGGCCTTCGCCGGGAGCCTGGGCACGCAGGTCGTCAAGATCTTCGACCAGGCCGCCGCCCGCACCGGCCTGCGTGACCACGAAGCCCGGGCCGCCGGGTTCGACCCGGTCACCGTCGAATCAGCCGCCGATGACCACAAGGCCTACTACCCCGGCAGCCACCGCATCGTCATCCACGTCACCGGCGACCGGGCCACCGGGCGGCTGCTCGGCATGCAGCTCGTCGGCCACAAAGACGCCGAGATCGCCAAGCGCGTCGACATCGCCGCCGCCGCGATCTACCACAGCATGACCGTGGACGCGGTCAGCGACCTGGACCTGTCCTACACCCCGCCGCTCGGCAGCCCCTGGGACGCCGTCCAGATCGCCGCCCAGGCGTGGACCCGGGACGTCCGCTAACTCTCACCACCGCTCCGCACTTCAGCGCAGAGGAGCACCAATGTCAGCCCACCACCTGCATCCGGGCATCCTGCACCGCCGTCCACGGCATCTTGCCGTGTGGGCCGCCGCCGCAGCGTTCGCAGTCCTGGCCGTCAGCGCTTGCTCCAGCCCGGCCAGCAGCATTCCGGCCTCGACGGCAGCTGCGGCCAGCACCGGCCCGGGCGGCCACAAACCCACCTTGACCGGATCCGGGTCGACATTTGACGCGCCGTTCTTTTCCGCCGCGTTCCCCCGCTACGAGCAGCAGCACCTGGGCGTGACCATCGGCTATTCCTCGGTCGGGAGCAGCGCGGGCATCGCGGCGTTCAGCGCCGGGCAGGTCAACTTCGGCGCCTCCGACGTGCCGATGACGGCCAGCGAGCAGGCTGCGGCCAAGGACGCTCCCGTCACCCAGCTGCCAGTCGACCTGGGCGGCGAGGGCGTGGTCTATAACCTTCCCCTTCCGGCCGGGGCCCGCCTGCACCTGTCCGGCCCGGTCCTCGCGGCGATCTTTCTCGGCCAGATCACCCACTGGAACGACACTGCCCTCGCCGCGCTGAACCCTGGCTTGTCCCTCCCGTCTGCGCGGATCAACGTCGTGCACCGCTCGGACGGCAGCGGCACGACGTACATCTTCAGCAATTACCTATCCAGCGTCGATCCGGCCTGGGCCGCCAGGATCGGCGCCGGTAAGACGCTGCGCTGGCCGGCCGGGGAAGGCGCAGAAGGTAACGACGGCGTGGCCGCTGCCGTGCACCTGACCGGGTTCTCCATCGGCTACGTCGAGCAGGCATACGCGATGGGCCTGCTGCTGCCGTTCGCCGCTATCCGCAACCAAGCCGGGAACTACGTCCTCCCGTCGGCCCAGACCGTGACCGCAGACGCCACTGAGAAACCGGTCATCACCCCCGCGGACTTCTCCATCGTCAACGAGCCCGGCGCCAGCAGCTACCCGATCAGCGGCTACAGCTGGGCCCTGATCTACACCCACCAGCCCAGCCAGGAAACCGGCCAGACCCTGGTCGCCATGCTCGACTGGCTCACCCACGACGGCCAGGCTTACGCCGCGGCAGACGGCTACGTGCCGTTGCCGCCACAGGTCCAGCAGCTCGCCCGCACCATGCTCCAGCAAATCAGCGGCCCCAACGGGACACACCTGCTGGGCTGAGCCCCGGAACGACCGTGCCTTGCGGCGCGTGTCACGCGTCTAGTTGCATCATGTCGCCCTGGTTGCCGCGAGACCGATCTCGCCGCTGCGCACGCCAGCGATGAACGCACGCCACTCCTCGGGGGTGTACCGGCAGACCGGACCCCGGCCGTGGTCCTTGGTGTCCCGGACCAGGATCATCCCGTCGTGCCCGGCCACTTCGACGCAACCACCGCCGTTCGCGCCGCTGAACGTGCTCTTACGCCAGCGCGGGCCATCTGATCCGTTCATGGTTTCTCCACCTCGGCTATCAGCTCCAGGGACGCAGAGCGAGAGAGCGCTTCATCTCTCAGGTCATCGAACATGCGCGCCGCATCGCTTACCAGCGTAGGGTCCCGGACCGTGATGCCCTGAATCCCCGTCTCCAGATACGCCGCAGCAGACTCACCCGGTACGTCGGCGACCGCGAACGCGCCGGACAAGCCGGCGTAAGCACCTGCCGCGCCCGGTATCACCTGAATGGTGATGTTCGGGCGGGCGCCCATGGTTAGCAGGTGCTCAAGCTGCATGGCCATGACCTCCGGCGCGCCGATGCGGCGATGCAGCACCGGCTCATCCAGGAGAACCCGGAAATCGGCGCTGGCCAGGACCGACTGGCGGGCTAGCCTGATGGCGACCTTGGCTTCTACCTCGTCAGCGGTATCCCGGCGCCAGGTCGACAGAACCGCCCGCGCGTAGTCCTCGGTCTGCAGCAGCCCGGGGATCAGCAACGGCTCCCACCAGCGCAAGATGGTCGCCTTCGCCTCGATCTCGACCCAGTCCGCGAACCACCCCGGGATCGGCCCGTTCGACTTCCGCGCGATCGACGCGAGCCGTACGTACAGCCCGTTGCACAGATCGGGGAACATCACCGCGATCCGGCCCGCGATATCTTCCGACGGCGGGCGCGCCCCCGTCTCGGCCTTGACAATCACGGTCCGGTCAAATCCCAGCTCACGCGCGAACTGATCCTGACTCGTATAACCAGCGGCCAGCCGCGCGCAACGCAGCTCCTCGCCCAGCCACACGCCGAGGTCGCCCCGGGGATCACGGTCATTCGCCATGACGTCAGTGCCTTCCTGTGGCATCGCGGCAGGGGCCGTGGCAGATGGTGTCTCTCAGTTTCACCACATAGCTGATTGTGCTCCCGGACTGAGACGTTAGGAAGCGAGAAGACGTCCGCCCACCCCGCACGAGGGGACCGTAACCCATGCCAGGCACCGCCGCCACGCCGCAGACACCCGCCGTAGACCAGCCGAAACACCCCCTCCATGCCCTGACGACGTATGAACTGGCGTACTACCGCCGCCGGCTGGAGAACGCCATCGCGTTCCTGGACAAGCAGGACCCCGTTCCCCCGATCCGGGCCGACCTCAAAGCTGCCCTGGACGGCGTGACCGCCGAGCAGGACGACCGCGCCAGGATCGCCGCCGCCGATGCGTGAGCTTCAGCTGCCCTGAGTCGCGGACCCGGCGGTTAGCTTCGCTAGGTAGGCGGCGGCCCGTCTGTCCACCTCGGGGACCGGGTCGGCGTAGTGCCGTAGCGTGGTCGCGCCGCCGCCGCTGTGGCCGAGACGGGCAGCGGTGTTCCGTAGGTCGAAGCCGCCGGCCAGGAGCTGGCTGGCGGTGTAGTGCCGACCGCCCTTGATGTCGAGATCCACCCCGGCAGCCTCCGCGACGGCCGCGATCTGGTGCGTTACCCAGTCAGGGTTCCACGGCCGGGTGTGGGACGGGTCGTTGGAGAACAGGTACGCGTCATCGCGCAGCTCGACGCCGAACGCGGCCAGGGCGGCTCGGGTCTCGTCGAGGTAGCTCACGATCAGCGCGCAGGTTTCCGGGTCGATGGCGAGCCAGCGGTCCTGGTGGGTCTTGGTGTCCTTGCGGACGCGCTGCCCACCACGTACGACGTAGTTGAAGGCGACGTGCACCGTGCCACGGTCCAGGTCGATGTCGCAGATCTGCAGGCCGCATAGTTCGCCGCGACGCACGCCGGTGATGACGACCAGCCACAGGTACAGACCCAGGGCGGCGCTGTGCGCGCGGGCCTGGGCGATCACCTTGGCCACGTCTTCCGGTGAGGTGGCCGCAATGGACTTGCGGGTGGTGGTGGGCGGCTTGGCTGACGCAGCGGGGTTCCGCTCGGTCCACTCCCACCGCTGCGCGGCCGCGAACGCGCCGGACAGGATGCTGTGGATACCGCGGATCGTGCTGGCCTTCATCGGGTGGCACACATGCGGGCGGCACCCGGCCCGTTGGCAGTCGTGGCCGGGACCAGGGCGCCTGCGGACTGGGCGCGGGTCGCTGCTGGGCTCTCCGGCGACGACCGAGTTGCGGCCGTGCCGCACCAGGATCAGGCCGTCGGCGGCCAGCGCTTCGAGAGCTGCCCTGATGACGCCGGTACCGATGCCCTGCGAGGAACTCAGTTCGGCGATCGATGGCAGCTCATCACCGGGGACGAGGCGGCCGGACTGGATGGCCTCGGCGAGCGTATCCGCGACCTGCTGGGAGGCCGGGCAGCGGTCGCGAGCTTTAATCGTCAGGGCCGGGATGTTGCGGTGCTCAATGAACGACCTGCCGGTGCAGGACAGGTCGCCGCAGCGCTTCAGCCGGGCGTACAGCTGGTCGAGGATGGGGCCGCGGACCTTCCGCACCTCGATATGCCCCAGAGCGGGCTTGATGGTGCGGCGGATGAAACCCTCGTTGGTCTGCCGCGTGGACACGTCCCACGGGGCGACCAGCGCGTACTCATCCAGGAGCGTCGAGACGGTCGCGGCGGACTCGGGGGTGCGGCCCTCGGAGGCGTCCTTCAGCAGCCTGCCGAGCTCGATGCGGGCCTGCTGCTCCGTCTTGGCCGTGGCCTTGAGGCGGATGGCACGCCCGGTGAGCGGGTCGGTCCCGACGTAGACGGTGACGCGGAACGACCCGCTCGGCAGTTGCTCTATGTAACCCTTTGCTGC
>PMST01000384.1 GCA_003168295.1 Actinomycetota bacterium | reverse complement strand
ACCCTCCGGCTGATCCCGCTGTAACCGCCCCGGTGCCGAGCCTCCCGGCCACCGCCAGAAACCCCGCCCGTGACCACACCAGTCCCGTCCCACCCCGTCTCCGTCCCCGCCCCCGCCCCGCCCCCACCCCCGCGACGTTGTGGTGTGGTTGCCGCAACGTGCACACAAGAGTGTTTACGTTGTCACAACCATACAAATCGGACTGAGGCGTATGAGGTCAGAATGCACTGCTGGGGTAAACGGTGCGTCAGGTCTCAGCGCCGGGCGGCGCGCGGTACGGCGCGCAGCGAGTTCGAGTTGCACGGTGCGACCGGGCTGGGCACGCAGGGCGGCGGCGCCGGCGGGCGGTCTTGGGCTTGCATCATCTCGGCCCAGGTCCGGCCTTCGTACTGGTTGACCCCTAGTTTATAGCCGTTCGGGCAGGTCGTGCTGTCCAGGAGGTAGGTGTCGCCGGGATCGTGCTGCGGGTCTTTGCGGAGATTGGTTTCCGCGAAGGAGAATATCCCCATTTCGTCTTGACCGGTGCTGGCCGCGCGGGTGGCGTGCACGAGCGTCCCGTACCCGGCGAGGTCGGCCCCTTGCTGGACGAGGACGAACTGCACGTAGCCCGTCTGGAAGTTGTCCGGGTTCGTGCTGTCGTTATCGATCACCCAGGCCTTCGTCTCGTCAGCCGTGCTGATCGAACCGATGGTGGCCTGGGGGAACAGGACGACCGCGTAGTTGTCGCTGAACAATTTGGTCAGCTCGGGCGTGCTCGGCCGGGCATTGATCACCTGGGTCCCCGCGAAGTCGATCGCCTCCCACACGGTATACGAGCCGGCCGCCGCCGGATCGCTGACGACCCAGATCGACTGGCCCGATTGCCCGCCGGCCGTCGGCCCCTGCGGTTCAGGGTTCGCCACATCGAGCACCGTGGCGCTCGCCGAGATCGTCACCCCCAGGGCGCTGAACGCGGCGCGCACCTCGCCCAGACCCGTGCTGTTCAGAGCGGCGGCCAGGCGGTCGTACGTATTGTTCTCGTCGGCGAGTACGAGCACCGTCGCCGCCTCGAGCTCGGCGAGCAGCGGCGACCCCGCCGCCGCGGCGCCCAGGGCGACGAATAGCGGAACGCCGTAGGTGTCTGTGCCTTCGTCCGACGTGAGGACGAGCACCGACACCGCGGCGTCGGCGAGCGTGGCGTCCGTCAGGATCGCGGCGGCGAACTTCGCCCCCTGGAGCTGCGTATGGTCGAGCGCGGCCCCGGTGAGGTCAGCGGCCCCCAGGTCGGCGTTCATCAAGAAGGCAAAGGAGAGCGTCGCCCCGGCGAGGCGCGCCTGCGACAGGTCGATGGCGACCGCGGAGCCGAGGATGGCGTTGCTGAGGTTGATATTGTTCAGGACCGCACCGGCCAGCTGATTGAGCGAGCTCTTGGTCGCGAAGAGCTGCACGGCGCTGGCCTTGACGCCGATGAGGTTGGCGTCGGTCAGGATGGCGTCGGGCATGAACGCCCCGGTCAGCTCGGCCTCTGCGTGCTCGGCCGGCTGGAACACCTGCAGTGACGTCGTGCCGTCCTTCGCGGTGACCAGCAGCACCGTGAAGATGGTCGGATCATTCTGCACCTGCCAGGCCCGCGCCGCGTCTTCAACCGTGACCTGCGCGCCCGGTCCGAGCGTGACCTGGTGGGCCGCGAAGATCTTCGTCACGGTGCCGACGTCGGCGGCGCGGAGCGCGACCAGGAACGGGTCGTAGGCAGCCTCACCCGCCGCCACGGTGAAGACGTTGCTCAGCGCACCGAGCACAGCCGCCGTGAGGTCGGCTCCGGTCAGGGTGGCGTCGGTGAAGACGGCTCCGTGCATCACGACCCCGCTGAGGTTGGCCGACGCCAAGGAGGCGCCCGCCGCCGTCAGCTTTCCCAGGCCAGCCCCGCGGAAATCGGCCGCGGTCCCGTCGGAGGCCGGGCTGAAGTCCGCGTGGCTAACGTCCGCCTGCTCCAGGTGCGCTCCGGCGAACGAGGCGCCGCGCAGCGTCGTGGGCGAACCCGAGTCGCTGGGATCGAACCGGGCCCCGGTGAGCACGGCGCCGTCGAACACGGGCCGCTCCCCTGCCACGCTCCGGAGCGTGGCGTGGTCCATGTGGGCGCCGCGGAAGATCGTCCCGGCGATTGTCGTGCCGGTCAGGTCGGCGCGATCGAGGGAGTGCCCGCTCAGGTCGAGACCGGTGAGCACGGCGCCTCGGGCTTCGAGGTCGTCGAGGTCGCTGGTTCCGGCCAGGCCGGCCAGGGTCGCGCCGGTCAAGTCCAGGTAGGACCATTGCCGACCCAGGGTCGTGAGGTTAAGCGTGGCTCCCCGAAACGACGTGTTGCCGCCGGGCTGCTTGGACCACCAGGGCGGCGACGAGAACGCGCAGCTGGTCAGGTCGGTGCCGTCGAACACGGTGCCGTCCATCCGGGCGTTGAGGAACGTCGCGTTCGCCAGGGTGGCCTTGGTGAAGTCGGCGTCGGTGAGGGTCGCGGTGTCGTAGACGCCGCCGGGAATCGACGCGCCCGCGAACACCGCGCCGGTCAGGTCCGTCGGCGTGGCCGTCCGCCGGCCGAACACCGCGTTGTCCAGGGTCGCGCCGCGGAACCCGGCCTGGTGTGCCGTCACGCTGAGGAAGTGGGCGTTCTTCAGGACCTTGGCGGAGAAGTCGAGACCGGAAACGTCGCATTCGGTGACCGTGAAACCGTCGATCTCGGCGGGCATGCCCTCGATCGTCGCCCCGGACAGGTTGAGGGCCTGCCAGTTGGCGCCGAGGATGCGGTAGGGCACGGTGGCGGAGCGGAACGCCACCGGGTGCGCCGCGTCGGAGCCGAGCGGGGGATTCACCCCGAAGATCACCTTCGTCAGGTCGCAGCCGGAGAAGTCCGTGCCGGCGCCGATCGCGGTCCCGGTGAGGTCGGCGCCGTCCAGGCTCACCACCCCGGCGAAGCTCGTGCCCAGCAGCGTGGCGCCGCGGAGGTTCGCGCCGCGCAGGTCCTTGCCGGCCAGCCGCCTGCCGGTCAGGTCGCAGCCCTGAGCGTTGTAGGGGGGAGCGCCGGCCAGGGAGCAGTCCGGCCCGCCGGGATCTGTCATGCCGACTGCTTCTGCCAGCCGGTCAGCGACGCGCGCAGCGCCGCCACGGTGTCGGCCTTGCGCTCGTCGAAGTTGGTTGAGTCGTTGGGGTCCTGCTCGGGATAGGACGAGTCCACCTGCTGGAGCCGGAGGGTGGCCGTCAGGCTCGACGTCAGGGCCTGTGCGGCCGGATCATCGCCCGCGGCCAGCTGCTGGAGATCTTGTAGCAGCTGGAGCCGCTGCGGGTAGGTCCACGCGAAGGTGCCGGCCGGGTCTGATACGCCCATCAGCGCGGCGTAGACGAGCTGATTGCCGACGATGTCGTTGGGGTGTCCTGGGGTGCTGCAGCCCAGGTTCATCAGCTCCTTGACCGCCGCCTGGCACTCGCTGTCGCCGCTGCGGACCGCGAGGAGCAGGTACAGCAGGTACAGGCACGTCTGCGCCGTCAGCGGGCCCGAATCGGCGGCCAGCGCGCGCAGCTCGGCGAGCTGAGCGTCCCAGACCTGCTGGACGGCCGTCTTCGTCGCCTCGGCGTCCGTCCACGACCCCGGGTCAAGCACGGCCAGGTGCCGCGCCGCGTAGCCGACGAAGGTGCCGGGCGGGAACACGTTCGCCGGGCACCCGGCCGGACCCCACGACTGCATCAGTGACGTCAGCGCCTGGTTCCAGGCCGGTGGCTGCGCCGTGGGAGACCACGGTTCGCGGGACGCCGCCCCTTGGACGTACTCGTTGCCGAAGAGGATCGACTCGTCCATAATCTGAACCGTGTAGTTGATCTTGCATTGATTCCGGAACGCGGGATAGACACCCCCAGGATAGAAACCGTACTTCTGGCCGCCGACCTGGATCGAGTCAGCCCATGAGGTCCAGCGGGGGGACAACGAGTCCTGGACCACCAGGAGAACCTGCACCGAGCCGAGGTTGGGCACGGTGACCGTCTCCGACGCCGGATCGAACGGGAACTGGGATACCTGCCAGGTGAGGTACAGCGCCGGGAAGTTCTGGTCGTAGCTCGTGCTGCTGCCGGCCAGCAACCCGTAGAGCTGATCGACCCAGCCCGTGAACTCCGGGTTCACGAGCTGCGGATAGGCCGCCGACAGCGCCTCGAGAGATGCCATCAGAGCGAGCACTGACGACGCCGTGAATGCTGGCGTGCCCAGCCCGAGGAGGTTCTGCGTCGCGACCGCGTCGTGCAATGCCGCCAGCTCGCCGGGCGAGAGCGTCCGGCCGGCCGTACCGGAGGCGGAGCTGGCCGTACCGGCGGCGGGGCCGCCCGTCATCGCCAGCTCCGTTCGCTCCCGCTCGGATTGGGAATGGTCACGACCCGCTCTGTCCTTGTGCGTGGTCATGATCCGCTCCCTTCTTCTTTGGGGATCCACTGGCTGATGGTCGGCTCCGGCCGCCCGGCCTGGCCCGCCATCTGCTCGTAGTCGAGCGTGAACAGCGTGCGCCACTGGTCCAGGATCATCCGCTCGGCGTTCACCGTCCCGTTGCGGGTGCGCGGGTCGGGGGACAGGGGCGTCCCGTCGGGATTGTAGATGTCGAGCCGGTAGTCACCTGGTGACAGCGTGCCGCCGGACGGGTTCTCATAGGACAGGACGTAGATGAACCCCTTCGACTCCACCGCGAGGTCGAGGTAGACGGTCGAGGCTGACGTGCCGGTCTTGAGCCGCAGGCAGGCCTGGAGCCGCACGGCGTGCAGCACGCTCGCTCCGGCCGTCGTGGTCTGCCGCTTCACGTCGAATGTGAGCGTGTTGGTCTTGTCCCGGATCAGCCATTCCGCGCCCGGTGTCTGCACCGAGATGATCGGGGTCATGGCGCGGAACACCTCGACCTCCCCCTGGTTCAGGCGCACGTCATAACGGACGCCGAGGACATTGTCGGTGACGATCCACAGGCTGCCCGGCTCGGTCGTGGCGACCGACACGTCCAGGCCAGCGGCTGCCCCGGCAACTCCGGCCGGAGCCGATCCCGCGGCCGCCGGCGTCAGCTGGCGCATCGCGCCGAGTTCGAGCCCGCACTTCTCAAAGGCAAGCCGCAACTCGTCGTTCACCGTCCCGGCGTCCAGCGCGGCCGCCACGTCCGCCCCGGCCGTCACCACCGGCATCAGCAGATACCGCGGGTCGAAGGCGCCCGGGGCCGAGTTCAGGATGGGCACCGCCCGCTGCAGCGCCTGCAGCAGCGGCAGCGACGCGGCCCCGTCGGCCCCGGCGGCCCCGTCGTCGAGGTCGGCGGCGAAGCCGGGCGCGAGGTCGAAGGCGAGCTCGGCCGCGAAACACTGGGACGGGTTCGCGAACACGTCGAACGCCTGGATCCGCGCCGCCGTCTTCTCCAGCACCAGGATGCGGCCATCGGCGGTGATGGTCATGGCGCAGGGCCCCAGCATGAGCCCCTCGCGCAGGCCCTGGCCGCTCATCGGCAGGGCGTGCGGGGCCGCGGCATCGTCCACGGCCTGGTCCGGCAGCTTCAGGATCGCCATCTGGTCGTAGTGGTAGTTGATCCCGATGGCGTAGCCGTCCGGATGCACGGCGATCGCGTCCAGGTTCGGCATGTCAAAGGCGCCCCAGCTCTGCAGCTTCGTCCCGGGGGCGGGGTCGAACGTGGCTCCGCTGTCGTCGTGGAGGTCGACCTGGCGCAGGTGATACAGCTTGTCGGTGGCATAAGTCCGGCTGTCGAGATAGAAGTTGCTCGGGCTGAACTCCGGTGCCGGAGCCGCGAGGACCTTGATGAGGTCGAGCTGGCGGCGCAGGTCGAACAGCTGCGTCCCGTCCGCGGCCGAGATGAGCCACCGCGCGTCGGACGTGACCACCACGACGGTCGCGCCGGCCGGCAGCGCGTACCCGTGCCCCTCGAACGCGTTACCCAGGTCGGCGGGCACGGCCGTCGCGCTCTTGCTCGCGTTGAGCTCGGCCTCGTAGGCCTGGGCGTCCAGCTCGAACAGGCCGGCCGGGCCGAACTGGTCGTAGGCGAGGTAGGGCTGTCCGGAGAAGCCCCGGTCCGACGCCTTCATCCCGGCGCCGGGGTGCGCCAGCGTCGAGACGCTCTTGAGCAGGTACATCGGGTCGTTGGAGCCGGCCGTGCCGTAGTCGAGCGGGAGGTTCTGGTTCCTGGCCTGGTAGCAGTACCCGAGCTTGTAGGCGATATCGTTGATGGTGATGTCGACGAGCGCGGACACGTCTTGTTTGTCCAGGTCGGCGCGGGTGCCGGCCGGCGCAGGCTGGGTGACGTCCTGCCAGACGTAGCTGGCCGACGGGCCGTCGTAGGCGAGCTTCTGGATCTGCTCGTAGCTCGTCGACGGGGTCAGCGGCACGAGCTGCTGGATGATCGAGCCCGACTCGCTGCGGCCGTCGCCGTCGTTGGGCACCGCGGTGATCCAGCCGCTCACCCATTTGCCGCAGATCCAGTTCGTCCGCGAGTACACCAGCGCGAGGATCTGGAACTGATCCGCGGGGGCCGACGGGAGATCATCGTTGGTCGCCTTCGAGAACAGAACGTCGATGGGCGCGTCCTCACCGGTCGGCATCGCGCCGCCCTTCCGGAGCGTGGTCCCGCCCCGGTACTGGACCGTGATGACCCAGTGGTCGGCCTCTTTCGGCCAGATCGGCTTCTGGGTGCCGGTCCCGTGCGTCGGATCCGGCTCGACGGTCACGCTCAGCGTCATCGACCGCTTCGCCTCGAGGACGTAGGTCATCGGCGAGAGCCCGACCTCGACGCTGGTGGCGATCATGTCGGCGATAGCTGCGGCGATGCTCGCCACCCGCAGCACCCACCCGACGAACGGGCAGTTCTCCGCGATTTCCTCGGCCGTGGCGTAGCCGAGCAGTTCCAACGCGAAGGTCTCCAGGTACTTGCTGAGCAAGATGCCGGCCGCCACCTCGGCCGCCAGCGACAGCGTGTAGCTCAGCGAGTACTCGCCCGTGCCGGTCAGGATCGGCTGGAGCAGCTCCTGCCCGAGCGGGATGAGCACGTCGAGGAACCCCCCCATCGCCTCCACCAGCGGCTTGCAGGTCGGCGCGCCCACGGACAGGACGCTCAGGAACGAGGGAATGCCGTAGCTGACGAAACTCGTGTAGACGATGCCCTGCCAGTCCACTTCCATCCACGGGCTGCCCTGGCCGATGCCGCCGAGCAGCACGTCGATTTCTGACGCGGCAGCGGGCACGTCGATCTCGATCTCCGCGTTGTCGGTCCAGATCGGGATGCCGAAGATCACGTTGCCCGACCCGATCATCTGGAGGTACTTCGGCGCGTTGTACGGCGGCGGGAGCCGCTTCCCGGCGGAGTCCTTGGCCAGCCACGACACGCCTAGACCGCGGTTGGGCCAGTTCTTCACCTCGAAGCTGAGCTTGCCGTTCTCGTACTGCAGCGTCTCGGGGTACAGGTCGAGCCCGTACTGGCTGGTCGTGTTCTTGAGCGTCCACGGCGCCTGCGGCTCAGCCACCGCCGCCAGGCGGGCGAACGACGCGGGGGCGGGGTGACCTCCGGTCCGCTCCTTGACCGTCACCCCGTGCTGCTTGGTCCAGTTCACCCCCTTCATCCGGGAGTCCTGCTTGAGCAGGCGCAGCGCATCCTGGATGACCGGCTTGGCCACGCCGGCGACGCCGTCGCTCAGCTTGAACTGCTCGAGCACCGGACCTGATCCGTCAACGTTCCACGGGATGGGCTGCTTGTCACTGCCGAGCAGGCCGGCGGCAGGACGCAACGGCGCCCCCGGATCGAAGTAGCGCTGCCCAGGTCCCTGGTTGGGGTTGGTGCAGACCGTCCGCACGTACCACGGCTCCGGGTCGTCCTGGGCCATGTGGGTGGAGATGTAACCCCATAGCGCGGTCATGCTCGACAGTCCCTTGAGCACCAGCTGAATCCGGGCGAACGCGGCCGGATCGAACGACGCGATCTCGGGGTGCTGCTGCACGATGGCCAGCGCCGAGGCGCCGGGGGTAATGACCGCCGAAGCCGCGACGTGCACATCGGCGTGGGTATCGTCGTCCGGCGCCACGACGCCGTAGTCGGCCAGCAGGCTCGGCACCGCTGCGCCCCGCTCAACCCGCAGCGCATCGACGGACCGCCGGACCGCCTCGCTCGACACGCGCTGGAACACCATCGCCACGTCGTCGTTCCTGGCGCCGGAGTCAGCGGCCGGATAGCCAACCCACCGCCACGCGACGGCATCCGTCGGGAACGCCACGTCGGCGCAATAGTGGCTCAGTCGCTGCAGCTGCTCCGCAGGCATCGCCGCCAGCGCCGGATTTTGCTGTGCGTGCGTCCTGCGGGTCTCCTCCGTGTGGGCCACGAGCTTGCGCCCCTTGCCGTCACCCCGCAGGGTGAACTCCCTCGGCGCCCCGTCACCCACGGCGTGGTTCAGGTCAAAATGAAGCGTCACTGTCTCGGTCGGTCGTGCTCTGGCCATGTCTGGTTCCCTCCCCAGCCGGGCTGCTGCGCGCCTTCTTCGGGAGCACCAACCCCCCGCCGCCGGCCCGGTCGGGATGATCCTGGCACAGGCCCTGCCTCAGGCGCGCCTCAGCCGCGTCTTAGCTATTAATTTCCCGGAACGGCACCGCCGCGTGCGCCCAGCACCGCTCTTCGCGTCCCCGCGACAAAAGCCCGTCCCGGTCAGCGGCACGGTCACCCGCCACCGCCCGCGGACGATGATGTCCGTCATCCGAGCCCGGCCCGGAAGTGGCTGCGCGTCCACCCGCCGTAAGCCGCCGCGTTCTTGTCCTCAGCCGATACGCGGCACCGCGACGTAAGGAGATCCTGTTGCCCTCGGGCTTGACCTCGATGGCCTCGTCGACCTCGACGTCTTCCTCGACCTCGACGGTCGGCTCCTCGGCCTCGTCCGCGACGTCCGGTGCTTCGTCCTTCTTGGTGACCATTTTTCCCCTCCCATGGTTCACGTCCCAGTATGACCGCTGACACCCGAATCGCCCAGTACCTCCGGCCAGCGGTGCTGGCCGCAAGAACCCCGGTCAAGTAATACAAACCTGCGTAGCGCCACAGTGGTCACAGAGACCACACCAGATGGAACTGTGATCCTGTGCCCGGCAGCGACGCCCGAAACCGCTGAAACGGCCGCTTTGCCGTCGCGCCGGGGTTCTGCGGTCCTTCCGGTCCATTAAGTCCTCAAGGTGCCGGCTTGCCGGGTTGCCGGCAATATGACGCTGAAGGGCTGGCCCGCCCTGGCCCTGCGCAGAAACCAGCGCGCTCGGACAAACCAGAAGATTCAGGTGGTGTCCTCCGGCGTTCCCTCATGCACGCCGAGGCATACTTACTGCTGCCCCACTACCCGTGCCGCCTGGTCCCAGGGATCGTAGTGCCCCCGGTACACGGCGACCTTGGAGAACCGGGCGTCGCCGACTAGCCGGATCACCGGCCCGTCAGCATCGTCAGGGTCTTCGCGGCCGTAGACGGCCCCGCTTGGCGAACAGCGCGCCGCCCTCATCGATCACGTGCGCCCCGGCCGGGACAACGACGATCAGCTTGCCGCAGAACGCATCGATTTCCAGCGTGATCTCGCGGCCCGGCAGCACTGCGTCGGCCAGGTTGACGATCAGCGTGCCGAAACGTGCCGTCAGCAAGGTGCGCCGTCCGGCCGCCCAGCGCCCCGAGCGGATCACCTTGCTGAAGCGGGCGGCGACCTGGGCGTGGTCCGCCGCCCCGCGCCGGCGTCCGTGGCGTTATCGGTGGGCAGGTCGCGGGTGAGCGGGACGAGCTCGCCGAGGATTGTCGCGGTGTAGACGGCATCGAGCCGTTGCGCGTACTCGGTGGTGGTCAGCCGGCCGGCTGCCAGCGCGTTGCCGAGCGCGGCCGCCGCGCGATCCCGGTCGGCGTCCGAAGCGCGCAGCTCGAGTTGCGCCTGCTCGTGCACAGGTCGTCTATCGGCTAGGTGCGAAGGGTCGTGGCCGGCTTCGGTCATGGCCCTCATCGTAGCGCCCGAACTGGCTAAACGCGATATGTCGCGTAACCCGTCGCTATCTGCCATCGGCTGTCTCGCTCCCTGGGGACACGTGACCTCTCACGGTGGGAAGCATCACAAAATCCCGGCAAAACCTCAGGGTGAACCGCGCACTCCCTGCTCAGTGCAGTTCCCTTGGGCGGGAATTGTGCGGATGTTGCACCCCAGTACCGCATGCCAACTGTGAAATCATCCGGCCCTCGCGTCGGCTGAGCATCGAAGCCACGATCAGCCTGTGATCGCTCGCGCCAGCGACGGTCCCGGTTCAGCCAGTCCCGGTCGCTGTGGCTCATCCGCAGCGAAACGCGGGGCGGGCCCGAGGATCTGCTGCACGACACTGGCCAGGTCAGCACGGACGGCGTCGAGGCCGGCCGCGTCCTTCAGCGGACCCGCCAGCAGGCCGGTCATAACCGTGCACGGCTGGATCCGGCAGGCGCTGACTCGAAAAAACCGCACCGCTGGAATATCGGGCCGGTTCTATGCGGCCCTATGTTCCATAGGGTCGGCTGCTGCGGATCACACTGGCCACACGGGCCGCGACGGCCCCTTAGCTCGCGCCGCCCGCGCGGCGGCTGACGATCGAGGCACGATCAATCTGTGATCGCTCGCGCTTACGGGGGACACAGGTGATTCACCTTAGGCCCGTGGCTACGACCGCCGAGCGCGGGTTCCGTCGTCTGCCGATACTCACAGCGAGGGCTGCGGCGGGCAACAGGGTCACCGCAGCAGCGACAGCGAAGCACGCGGCCAAAGGAAGCCGGCTGATCAGGAGACCGATTCCCGCGATTCCTGCCGAGTTGCCCACGTTGTAAGCGGTATTGACCCATGCGCCCGCCTCGGCACGGGCATTTGGTGCGGCGGCCTCGTCCGCGATCAGGTACACCGAGGTCAGTACCGGCGCGACGAACAGTCCCGCCGCCCCCACGACGGCGACCAGGATGTAAATGCCGGGCGATTGCCCGGCCAAGATCACGAAGAGGCTAAGGGCTACCGTGAGGAACAGCAGTCGCATCTGGAGCGAGACCTGCCAGCGGACCGCGCCATAGAGCAGGCCGCCCATCGCACTGCTGACCGCCAGCGCGGCCTCTACCCATGCGACCGAAGCTATGTGATGATGCTGCCCGGCAAACGCGACGGCAATGAGGCTCAGCGCTCCCAAGCATGCGCCCAGCCCGGCCGAGAACACAACCGAATGGCGGTACCACGTCTTAACCCGCGCCGCCGGTGCCGGACGCGCAGCGGGCGAGGGGCCACCTGTGGTGCCATCGGCCTTGCTGGAAGCCTCCCGGTTTCGGACCACCGGGGACGATACGAGGGCTAGGGCGCCGGTCAGCACGAGTCCGGCGCTGACCGCCACGCCCAGTGCCGGGTTGGCGTAGGCCGCGAACAGCCCGGCCAGCAAGGGGCCGATGGTATAGAGAAGTTCTTCAGCGACGGTGTCCAGGGAGTAGGCGCGCGGCAGGAGTTCCCGGTCGGGGACCAGCACGCCCCACAGTGTGCGCATCAGCGGACCGAGCGGCGGTGAGCAAGCCCCGCAGGCTGCCCCCGTAATCCACAGCAGGTCCCGTGGAGCGCCGGCCCGCCAGGTCATGGCAGCCAGTGCTCCCAGCAGCCCCGCGTAGAGGACCGCCATCGGCGCAAGGGCCTTGCGCGGTCCGTGCCGGTCAATCAGCCTGGCCCGAAAAGGAGACAGCAGGGAACTGGTCAGCCCGAAGAGAGCTATGACCCCCCCGGCCACGGCGTACGAACCGGTGACCCGGGTGACGGCCAGGACGAGGGACAGGAAAACGATGCCGTAAGACAGCCTGCCCACCAGCGCCGCGCCGAATGTGCGGGCTACGTGCGGGGGACTGAGGACAACGGCGTATGACGTCAGGTAAGAACGCAAGGACATTGAGTCTTCCTCGGAAAAGGCGGCGCTAAAGAAACGCCGCGACTATGCAGGGACGCCAAGCGCGCCGCGCCTGTCAGCAGGCGCGGCCCGGCATCCTACGCACGAGGAAGAAACATGCTTTGCATCTTACATTGCTGAACGGGACAGCTGACGACCACCGCCGCGTACTTCCTGCTGCTCACCACACATGCACTTACCCCGGCACGGGCGTGCATCGCACCGGATCGGTCACCGCTTGACATTGACCCTACGTCAGGCTTGCAAGATGGGCGTATGCAGAATCACGCACAGCTACCCGCGCCGGGGGAGAGTGCCCCTCAACTGGCCATCGACGCAGTGGGGTTGGCCAAGTCCTTCGGTGGCCAGCACGCACTCACCGGTCTCGACCTTGCCGTCCCCGAGGGTTCTGTCACGGCCCTCATCGGCCCCAACGGGTCAGGGAAGACGACGACGATTCGCATCCTCTCGACGCTTCTTGCTCCGGACGCTGGCCGGGCGAGCGTGTTCGGTCACGATGTCGTAGCCGAGCCGGAGGCCGTCAGGGCAGCGATCGGTGTCACCGGCCAGTTCTCTGCCGTGGACAAGTTCCTGACCGGCAGGGAGAACCTTGCCTTGATGGCTGGGCTGCACCACCTGCGGCGGGCTGTTGCGCTGGAGCGGACGGCAGGAAACCTGGAGCGCTTCGAGTTGACCGGGGCAGCGGACCGGCCTGTGATCTCCTACTCGGGAGGTATGCGCCGTCGTCTGGATCTTGCGATGACCCTCATGGGCGAGCCCCGGATCGTCTTCCTGGACGAGCCAACGACTGGCCTGGATCCACGTGGGCGACAGGTTCTGTGGCGGATCGTCCGAGAGCTGGTCGCCGGCGGGGTGACCGTCCTGCTGACGACGCAGTACCTGGAAGAAGCGGATCGCCTGGCAGACCGTGTGGTCCTCATCGACCGTGGTGCCTTGGTAGCAGAAGGCACGCCGTCCGAGCTGAAGAGGAGGGCACCGGGCGGACGCATCCGGCTCCATTTCGCCGGGGATGATGCGTTCGCTGCTGCGGCTGTGGAGTTCGGCGGTGCAGAACGGAGTGATGACGATTTGTCGCTGGAATTGGCGAGCGACGGAAGCGTGGCTGGCCTCCGGCACGTGCTCGACCGGCTTGAGCGTCACGGGATCACCGTGGAGAGCCTTTCGGCCCAGCCCCCGGACCTCGACGACGTCTTCTTCGCCTTGACTGGCGGCGGGCCTGGGCCGTCTCGTGCCAACTCGGTGGGGGAAGGACAATGACGGCCCCCTCTCCGGCGCTGGCTGACACGACCACAATGCTGCGCCGAGATGTACGTCACGCAGTGCGCTTCCCGATGGTGACGATCAGCGGACTGCTCGTGCCGGTGCTCTTCCTGCTCCTGTTCGATGGTGTCTTCGGTCACGCGCTACGCGCCGGACTCGGCAGCGCCGTCAGCGGCGGCTACATCAACTACGTGCTTCCCGGCATCCTCGTGATGGCCGCTGCCTCGGTCGCTGAATCGACGGCGCTTGGCGTGAACGCCGACATGGGTGAGGGGATCATCGCCCGTTTCCGGACGATGGCCATCTGGCGTCCTTCGGTCCTTGCCGGGCCGGTGACCGGAAGCGTCGTCCGTACGCTCATCACGGGTGCGGCTGTTTGCTTGTTCGCGCTCGTCCTGGGGTTCTCACCCAAGGCCACCGCACTCGGCTGGCTCGCCGCCATCGGGCTGTTCGCCCTTCTTGGAATGGCACTCTCGTGGCTGACGGTGGCCTTCGGGCTGCTCGCCAAGACGCCAGCCGGGGCAAACAGCCTCTCGCTCATTCTCCTCGTCCTTCCCTTTGTCAGCAGCGCGTTTGTTCCCACTGCCGCGATGCCCGCAGGAGTACGGGCGTTTGCCGAGTATCAGCCGTTCACCTCGATCATTGACACCTTTCGCAGCCTGCTTACCCGAACCCCGATGGGCAATCACGACATTGTGGCCGTGGCCTGGTGTGCCGGCATCGCAGTGGCCGGATTCCTGTGGGCGGTGAAGTTGTATAACCGGGATTCACCGGTAGCGGCCTGATGGCGAAGCTCCTGACGATCGGCCAGCTGGCCAGCCACTGCGGCGTCACCGTGCGGGCGGTCCGTCATTACCACCGGGTCGGTCTGCTCCCGGAACCCGTGCGGGATAACTCCGGTTACCGCCGCTATGGCGCACAGGCGGTCGTCGATCTCGTGCGGATCAAGGTCCTTGCCGATGCAGGTGTCCCGCTCGCTCAGGTCAGCCACTTCCTCAATGCTGACCCGGATGAGTTCGGCGCTGCGGTTGCCGGGATCGACGAGGCGCTTCAGCAGCAAATTGGCCAGCTTGAGCATCGGCGCCAGCAGCTCGTCGGCCTCCTCGCTGGTGACCAGCTCGTACTGCCATCGCAGGTCGCAGAGATGCTCAGCGCCCTGCGGGAGATGGGCGTGAGCGAGCAGGGCGTGCAGATCGAACGAGACGGATGGATTCTTCTCGCCGCACTCTCTCCCGGGGTGGTACCACAGTGGACAAGGCAAAAGCGAGCCGCGCTGGCAGACCCTGAGTTCCGGCGCATCTACCTGGCCTACGACCAAGCCCGGGACTGGGACCCGGCCGACCCACGACTGAAACCGCTGGCTGACAGGACGGTCGAATGGATGGCGACCCGCCACGATGCGGTCGCCGGTGCTCGTCCCAGCACGCTCCCGAGCGAGCCGAACGTCATCCTCGTCGCACAGCTCATGGACGCCGAGTCCGCCTACACCTCGCCCGCCTTGAACCGGCTGGCGGAGCTTTGCAGGTCACCGCTCAACTCGTCGGCACGGCCTCCACGTCATCACGGGAGCTCACAGGACATGACTGAACAACCAGACCTAGCAAACATCACGGATCAGATATCCCAGCTCCTGTCGGAGTCAACGGCAAGCTCATCGAACGACCCGAGGACGAAGCCGCCTGGGAGGCCCCGCCGGAAGCAGCCTAAAAGATCTTGATCCACAGATATTGACAATTACTCCAGGATTCCACTGAGGTTCCCAGGCCTATTGACCGAGGTTTTCCTCATGGCGCGCGGCTTCAGCCTCTACCGTACTGCCCAGACGGACGAGCAGTACGTGCCGTCGATCGTGAAAATGTGCATCTGGATGGAGGTGTCGCGTTCTGGCTTTTACGGTTGGCGGGATAAGCCGGAATCGGCGACGGCAAAAAGTCGCGGGCAACTCGCGTTGTATATCAGGAAGTCATTCGAGGATTCCAATGCCTGAGCTGGGCCACGATTTGGCCTTGATGGACTCGACGGTTTCGCTAACCTGCGATTCCGCCGGTCTCGATTGCTGAAGTTGCGCACTAAGCCTGGCCGGTAAAGTACTCGGTCGACGAGACGGCAGCGGACTCGTCACTCCCTGGTCAGGCCGGTAGGATCCGCCCACTCCCAGATCAGGTAACCAGCGTCGTGGTGTGGCGTCAGCACGTCCAACACCTCATCGGCGCCGACAGACACCCATAAAATCCCGACCACGACCACAGGGGCCTTTCCCCGGCAGACCGTACAAAATCCCAGGTGAAGCTCCAAAAACTGCTGCGCGAGGATCGCGTCCCTGTGCGGCCATTGTACGAATTGGGTGGACCCCGGTGCCACATGTCAAGTGCGAAAACGTCCGACATGTCCGGCGGCTGACCATCGAAGCCACGGTACAGCTCTGACCTAACGCTGACGGTAACACCTCTCCCGCCACCGCGCGGGAAGCGGCGGGGTATCCGCCGGTCGCCCAACGTCAGCGGCCACGCGTCCGCATTACCATCAACCTGCCCTTTGTAATTACACGCTCCGAGCGCGCCGCGCGCCTAGCGGCGCGCGGCGCGACGTCCTGCCGCCTTCCACCATGCGGAAAATATCGGACCACCATAAGGCAGAATCCCAAATGTACCCCCGGTACGCCGTGCCCGTAGAGGTGACGATCCAGCTCTGACGCTAGCTCTGACCAAACCGATGTGACATCGTCCCCCACCTACCGGTCTTGTACGCCCAGTGTGCGGGGTGTGGCAGGGCGGTGT
>PMST01000444.1 GCA_003168295.1 Actinomycetota bacterium | reverse complement strand
CCACTTCAGGGAGACGGGACAGGCTGGTTGTTGTGTCGGACATGCCGAAAAGCCTAATACTTAGGCTCCCCGTTAGGCTCCCCGCCGACCTTCCTGTGGATAACCTATGGCTCTGAACTGCGCCCCGACCGCGACTCGAACGCGGGACCTACTGCTTAGGAGGCAGTCGCTCTATCCGCTGAGCTATCGGGGCCTACCGAGGTTGTAGCCTACCTGGGCGGCTAGGGTGAACCGTCATGCTCCGCCAACTAGCGCGGAGTGCCGTGATCCGGACGGAAGGCGGCTCCGTGCCCGGGCACGATCACGGTGGCGAAGGACAGCAGCAGGTCCCGGCTGACGTGCAGGGTGCCGGCGTCCGAGCCGAGCGGATCGTCGGCGGGGCCTTCGGCGGTCCACCACGCGTGGGTGCAGGCGAACACGTCGTCCGGCGTGGACGCCACCGTGGATACGTCCTGGGCGGTGTGCCCGGGGGTGCGGGCCCGGTACGACCAAGCGGTGACGTTTGCTGGCTTGGCACGCCCCCGCCCGGTCATGAGGATCATTCCGTGTGCAGGTGCGGGTGCGGGCGGGCGGGAGAAAGCCGACGCCGCCGGGATCAGGATTGTGTGGTTGTGGCAGCGTGCACATTCCCGTGTGCAGGCTGCCACATCCATGCACTCACTTGATAGTGGCGGCGGGAGTGGGGGGTCAGGGGAGGGTGAAGGGGAGGGTGATGCCGTCCAGGGCGTGGGCGCACGGGTCGTCTTCGCGGTCGGGCGGGAGGGCGGCGATGATCGTGGCGACTAGGTCGCGCAGGCGCTTGATGTTGGCGGCGAAGACCTCGAAGACCTCGGCTTGGGTGACGCCCTCGCCTTCCTCGAGGCCGGCGTCGAGGTCGGTGACCAGGGCGAGCGGGGTGTAGCAGAGGGCGAGCTCGCGGGCCAGGACCGCCTCGGGGTGGCCGGTCATGCCGACCAGCGTCCAGCCCTGGGCGGCGAACCAGAGCGACTCGGCGCGGGTGGAGAACCTTGGGCCCTCGATGACCACCAGCGTGCCGGAATCTGCGGGCGCCCAGCCGGACTGGCGGGCGGTCGCGATCGCGATCGGGCGGATCGACGGGCAGTAGGGGTCGGCGAACGGCACGTGGCAGGCGCCCTCGTCGAAATAGGTCTGCTCCCGGGTCGTGGTGCGGTCCACGAGCTGATCGGGGATGACCAGCGTGCCCGGCCGGTAGGAGGAGGTCAGCGAGCCGACGGCGGTCGGGGCGAGGACCCGGCGGACGCCGAGGGAGCGCAGCGCCCACATGTTGGCCCGGTAAGGAATCTTGTGCGGGGGAAACCTGTGGTCACGGCCGTGTCGGGGCAGGAACGCGACGCGCCGGCCGGCCACCTCGCCCACCGTGACCGGGTCGCTCGGCGCCCCGAAGGGCGTGTCGAGCTTGACCTCTTCGGCGTCGTGGAGGAACTCGTAAAAGCCCGAGCCGCCGACGACAGCGATACTGGTGACGTCCGCCATGGCGGGTTAGGCGACCTTCTCGCGGGACGAGGACGACTTGGAAGACGCGGCCACGGTCTCAGCCTTCTTGACGGGCGGCTTGCTCTCTTTACCGTTGCTGGCAGAGTCCGACCCGTTCGAGGAGGAAGCGGCGGCGCCGACCTCACTCGTCGACTTCTCCGCCTTATCCGACTTCTCTGACTTGTCGGCCGACAGCGAACCCTTCCGGCTGTCCGTGCGGTAGAAGCCCGACCCCTTGAACACGATGCCGACCGGGGAAAACACCTTCCTGAGCCTGCCGCCGCAGGCGGTGCACACGGTCAGCGGGTCGTCGGTGAACTTCTGCACGACCTCGACCGGCTCGCCACACTCGGTGCAAGTGTACTGATACGTGGGCACGGACCCCTCCTTCGCGCAGGCTCCACACCCACGCGGGCACAACAATTCGGTGGCTCAGATTAGCACTCTCGACATCCGACTGCTAAGCATAGCAACCACGACGGCGGCCCCTAGATTCCTCAGCTGGGCAGCGGGGTGAACCCGTGGGTCGGGCGGACTACGGCGCGGACGGGAACGTCGTGGGGTTCGGCGGGCAGGCGGTCGACCAGTTCGTCGTCGTAGAGCAGGGCGATGAGCGGAACCAGCGGCCCGACGCGGGCTAGGGCCCGGTCAAAGCTTCCGCCGCCGCGCCCCAGCCGGTTCCCGGCCCGGTCCACCGCCAGGGCCGGCACCAGCACCGCATCCGCCCGGGCCACCGTCTCTACCCCCCGCCGCACCTCCCCCGGCTCAAGCAACCCGCGCGGCCCCGGCACCATCGACTCCGGCCCCTCGAACGAAGCCCAGTCCAGATCCCCGTCCTCCCTCACTACCGGCAGCACCACGTAAGTCCCCCTCTTCCACAACCCAAATACCAACCCCCGAGTCTCCGGCTCCCCACCAATCGAGTAATAAACCGCCACCGTCCCCGCCATCTGCAACTCAGGCAGCGACAACACCGAGTCCCGAATCCCCCGCCCCGCCGCCCTCCGCTCCTCCGCAGACAACCTGCCCCGAGCCTCAAGCACCTGAGAGCGCAACAGCGCCTTCTCCTCGTGCACGTTCACCCCTGTGTGCGATAGCGGTGCGGTGGGTGGCAGCCGACCGGCGTTCCGTCTCGCCGGACGGCTGCCACCCACCGTACCTACCCCCTGCTACCCAGAGATTTCAGCGAAGAATGAGCACGTCCAGCCCACCGCCGCCAAGAACACACCAAAGAGTTCTGTAGTGTTCAGGCATGGCTGATACCACCGCCGCTGCCAAGGATGTGACCAAGGCCGTCATTCCCGCCGCCGGTCTTGGCACCAGGTTCCTGCCCGCGACCAAGGCGACACCCAAGGAAATGCTGCCGGTGGTCGACAAGCCCGCCATCCAGTATGTCGTGGAGGAGGCCGTCGC
>PMST01000381.1 GCA_003168295.1 Actinomycetota bacterium | reverse complement strand
GTAGGCGATCTTGAGCAGGGTGTGCGCGATCGCGGTGATCGCCTTCTTCTTAGCGGCCGGGCTGCTGTCCCCGCCGAACCGGCGCGCCAGCCGCCGGTAGCGGGCCTGCAGCCGGCCCTGGCTGCGGATCGCGGCCCAGGCGGCCTGGATCAGCAGCGGCTTGAGGTAGGTGCCGGCGTCGCCGGTGCGGCCGTGCTTGCGCTTGCCAGCGCTGATGTTGTTGCCCGGGCACAGGCTCACCCAGGAGGCGAGCTTCTCATGGCTGGCGAACCACTGGTGCGGGGCGGGGCCGATCTCGCCCAGCCAGGCCTGCGCGACCGCGTCCCCGAACCCGGGGATGGTCTTGAGCAGGTCCAGCTCCTTCTGCCAGGGCACGGTCTTGGCCGCGATCTGCTCCTCCAGCCCGGCGACGGCGGCATCGAATACCTCGATCCGGTCCCGGTGCAGCCGGCACAGCATCGCGTGATGCCCGCTGAACCGGCCGGTCAGCGCCATGGACAGGTCGGCCAGCTTCCCCGCGGTGCGCATCCGGCCGATCGCCAGGTCCGCCAGCACCTGCCCGCGGCGCTCCCCGTCGATCAGCGCCCCGATCATCGCCGTGGCTGACTTTCCGGTAATGTCGCTGGCAACCGAGCCGAGCTTGATCCCGGCCGATTCCAGCGCCTTAGCCAGCCGCTGGATCTCGGAGGTGCGGGCCTGGACCGTCTTGATCCGGTACCGCGTCAGGTCCCGCACCTCCTTCAGCTCCGGGGCCGGGATGTACGACCCGTGCAGCAGCCCGCACTCGAACAGCTCCGCCAGCCGGGCGCAGTCTTTCGCGTCGGTCTTGTGCCCGCGCAGCGCCTTGGCGTGAGCGGGGTTGATCACTACAACCTGGGCGAAGTCCTGCTCGCACAGCGCGTGATACACCGGCTCGGTATAGACCCCGCTGGCCTCCATCACCACGTGGGTGACGTCCCGCCGGCGCAGCTCGCGGGCCATCTCCTGAAGCACGCCGTAAAACGTCCGGAACTCGAAGATCTCGGTCGTGCGGGTCCACGGCTTCTCGCCCGGGGACCGGATCGCCACCTTGATCATGTCCTTATGCACGTCGATACCCGCGACGCGCTCGTACATCACTTTCACGAGCCTGGCCACCTCCTGCAGCGGCACCCCCCGCCGAACGGGACAAGACGCGCCGCCCGCCAGAGCCCCGGGGTCAGAACGGGATCCTGACACACGCGCACGCAGCGGCAGCGGGGGTTACCCGGCAAAGGAGCTCCGGCACCATCTTTTCTTGCGGCCTCGAACGGTCCAAAGGTCGACGGTGACGACGGGCAGCTCGCCACCTGCAACTATGCACCTTCCGGGCCGCCCGCCGCCACCCCCGCCACCACGAAGGCCCCGCGCCCGCGAGACCCGCACCAGCCCACAGCGGAGGGACCCCGTTTCCGTCTCCCACGGCAGCGCCGCGCAGCGGCGCATGTATTCATTTCTTGATAACGGGCCGCGTGCTTGCGGCCTGGCCATACCTCACTTTTGGCGGGCGGCGTCAATCTGGTCGAAGTCGCCGATGGCGTTGCGCACGCCGCCGCCACCGGACCACTGCCACATCAGCGCGTTGGAGCTTGAGCTGGAGACACCGCCGAAGAACTGCGCGCAGCCACCTGACTTCAGGCACCAGCCGGACGGGGCGTTGGACAGGCTCGCGGTCTCCGGCTCGTAGGTCCACTCGGCAGTGTGCGGGATGGCGGCCGCGCTCCCGGTGCCGAAGATGGTCGTCCAGATCGACGGGGCCGAGTAGACGCCCGGCTTGTACTTGGAGTGCGCGACGATGTAGTTGTAGAACCCGTTGAAGTCGGCCCGGTCGACGGCGGCGGGGATGCCGGCGTGCTTCACTACGCCGCTGCACGGTGAGGTGTACACGTCGTTCCAGCCGTTGTCGCTGGCGGGCGCGACCCCCGGCAGCTCGACGTCCATGAAGACGACCGGGTAGGTCACGTGCTCCCCCGCCATGTCAGCCAGCGTCCGGGCCGCCTGCCGGGCTCCCCAGGCGCTGGCCTCGGCCGAGCTGCCGTTGTAGTTCGGGTCGACGCCAGGTCCGCCCATGAACCAGTACACGGCGGTGCCGATGCCCTTGCCGTACTTGGTGTAGTTGGTGTCGGCCTGCGCGCTGTTCGCCGCTGACCAGGCGAGGAAGCCGCCGTGGCAGCCCATCCAGTACGACCAGCTCCCGGTCATCCCGACGTAACCGCCGTAGGCGCCGCCGATGCTCGGCTCACTGTAGGGAGCGCTGCCGCTGACCGGCACCGGCCAGCTGTCCGAGCCGTACCAGAATCCGGCTGGCCCGTCGCGATCTGGCTGGAGCTGCGCGGTGGTGGTGACCCGGAGCGTCGTCTGCGGGATACTCGCGGTGGTCGCGCCGCCGGCCAGCAGCAGCGCCACGATTCCCCCGAGAACCAGCCTCGACCGCTTCACATCGCCTCCACGTGATCTTGTCGTAACCAGCCTGCCTACCTTACGACGGCCCGGCGCTCGTCATGGTTGGACGCGCCGAACCGGGGAATAGCGTGCTGCGCAACCGTGGTTCCCCACCGGAAGCGGACAGCCAGGCGGGCAGGCAAGGAGAAAACATGGCGACGATCGCGATTTTCGGCGGGACCGGATACGCGGGCGGTGCGATCAGGGACGAGGCACTGCGGCGAGGTCACACCGTAATCTCGATCAGCCGGAAGGAAGCCGAGGTGGCGGGCAGGGCCGGCCTGATCTCCCGGGCAGGCGACATGCACGACCCGGCACTGGTCGATCACATGGCCGTCGAGGCCGATGTCATCGTGGTGGCGATCCGCGCCTCGGCGCAGGACGGCGTCCGGCTGGCCGACGCGATCCCGATGCTGGCCAAGACCGCAGCCGAGCACAGCACCCGGCTCGGCGTGGTCGGCGGAGCGGGTTCACTGCACGTCACCGAGGACGGCCCGCGGGTGGTGGACCTGCCCACCTTCCCTGACGCCCACAAAGGCGAAGCCCTCGGCCAGGCCGACGCCCTGGCCGCGCTCCGGGAGACCACCGCCGACGTCGACTGGTTCTACCTGAGCCCAGCCGGCGGCTTCGGCTCCTATGCCCCAGGCGAGGCTACCGGCCGGTACCGGACCGGCGGCGACGTGCTGCTGGCCGATTCCGAAGGGAACTCGCACATCTCCGGCGCCGATTACGCCAAGGCGTTCGTCGATGAGATCGAGCAGCCGCAGCACC
>PMST01000390.1 GCA_003168295.1 Actinomycetota bacterium | reverse complement strand
ATCGCCTGGGCCAACATGGGCGACGCGAACGCCTCCATCCCGACGCCGCAGCCGCAGCTGCCACGGCCGATGTTCGGCGCGTTCGGCGCGATGCCGGCCCGGCTCGGCGTGCATTTCGTCTCGCCCGCCGCCCTCGAGGGTCCTGGGTCTGGCCTGGCCGGCCGCTGGGACAGCGACCGGCGCCTGGTGCCGACCAAGGACGTGTCGGGCCTGTCGAAGGCGAGCCTGCCCGAGAACGCCGCCCTGCCGGTGATCGACGTGGACAGCGAGACGTTCGCGGTCCGGGTGGGCGGCGAGCTGATCGAGCCCGAGCCGGCCGCCGAGCTGCCGATGGCCCAGCGTTACTTCCTCTTCTAAAGCCGATGAACACGCTCCTGCTGCTGCTGCTCGACACCCGGGCCCCGGCCGGCGCCCACCACCACTCCGGCGGGATGGAGGCCGCGGTCGGCACCGGCCTGGTGACCGGGCTCTCCGGCCTGGAAGACTTCTGCCAGACCAGGCTGCGGACGTCGGCCCGGGTCGCGGCCGCGTTCGCCGCCGCCGCCTGCCACCTGCAAGCCGATTTTCCGGAACGAGCCCCGCTACCCGCCCTCGCCAGCCCGGACGCCCCCCGGGCGGACGCGACTCGGTGGACGTCGCCGGCTCCGTGGGCCGAGCCGGACGGGTGGCCGCCGCCGGACCTGTGGGGTGAGCTGGATGCCGAGTTCGACGCCCGCACGCCCTCGGCGGCTATGCGCGCCGCGTCGCGCCAGCTCGGCCGCGGGCTGCTGCGCCTGCTCCGCTCCCTGGACCTGGTGACGCCCTGGGCGCGCGGCGGCACCTCGCCGCACCATCCGCTCGTGCTCGGCGCCGGGATTCACCTGGCGGGCGGCACCCCCGAACTGGCCGCGCGGGCCGCGGCGCTGGCGGCGTGCGCCGGCCCGGCTAGCGCCGCGGTCCGGCTGCTCGGCCTGGACCCGTTCGCGGTCCAGGCCATGCTGGCCCGGCTGGCGCCCAGCATCGACGAGTGCGCCCGCGGCGCCGACCTCGCGGGCCCGCCGTCATCGCTTCCGGCCGACGGGGCCCCGGCCCTGGACCTGCTGGCTGACTTCCATCTCACCGCGGAGGTGCGTCTGTTTGCGTCCTGAAACGCGTCCCAGCAGCGGCGCGCACGATCACGGCAGCGGCGCGCACGATCACGGTGCACCCGACCACACGCCCGCGGACGGCCCGCCGGGCGCCCGGGTGCCCCGGATCGGCATCGGCGGCCCGGTCGGCAGCGGCAAGACGGCGCTGGTCGCCGCGCTGTGCCGGGCGCTGTCGGGCGAGCTGGTGATCGGTGTTGTGACCAACGACATCTACACCACCGAAGACGCCGACTTCTTGCGGCGGGCGGGCGTATTGCCGGACGCGCGCATCCGTGCCGTTCAGACCGGGGCCTGCCCGCACACCGCCATCCGCGATGACATCAGCGCCAACCTGGACGCCGTCGAGCAGCTCGAGGCCGACCACCCCGGCCTGGAGCTGATCCTGGTCGAGAGCGGCGGCGACAACCTGACCGCGACGTTCTCCTACGGGCTGGTTCACCGGCAGATCTTCGTGATCGACGTGGCNNCCGACCTCGCCCCGCTGGTCGGGGCGGACCTGGCCGTGATGGCACGCGACGCCGCGGCGGTCCGCGGCCAGCGGCCGACGGTGTTCACTTCGCTGGTCACCGACCCGGTGGCGGCCGAGGTGGCCGGGTGGGTGCGGACGGTCCGTTCGGCCGTCGGGACGGCCCGGACTCCGTGATCACACAGACCCCTGCGATCGCACAGACCCCGTGATCGCACAGACCCCGTGATCGCCCGGACGACGGCGGTCGTCGAGGCGGGCGGCGTGCTCGGTGAGGTGACCTGCGCGCCGCCGCTGACGCTGCGGCAGGTGCACAGCGAGACCCGCGACCGCTGTGAGCTGCGCCTGGTCGGGACCGCGGCCGGCCCGCTGGCCAGCGACGACCTGTCGGTCTGGATACGATTGCGACCGGGCGCTAAGGCGACCTTGCGGGCGACCGGGGCCAGCGTGGCGCAGGGCCGGGGGCAACCAGACGCGGCGGCGCTGTCGATCCGCGCCGACCTAGCCGAAGGAGCCGAGCTGATCGCCGACCCCGGAACGCTGGTCGTCTGCCGGGGCAGCCGGACCGACGTTCGGGTCGAGCTGACGCTCGGGACCTCCTCCGCCGTCGAGTGGCGGGAGCTGATCGTGCTCGGCCGCACCGGTGAACCGCCCGGCCGGGCCACCCTGCGCTGGGATGTGACCCGTCTCGGCCGCCCGGTGCTGCGCCAGTTCCTCGACCTGGACCTTGGCCTGACCGCGGGTCGCCGGGTGCTCGCCTGCGCGCTGATTACCGGCCCGGCCATCTCATCGCGAACCGTCGTCGCCGCCGCGACGGCGATCGCCCAGCCGGTCGACGAGCACACCCTGCTGGTTACCGTGCTCAATGACGACGCGGCCCGCGCGACCCGGCAGCTGGACGAGCTGTGCGCCCGGGCCCGCCCGCCACGCTAAGCGCACCTCGCGGCGCCGCGTGCGAACGATCCCGGTCGCCAGCGGCAGGACCACCCACAGCAGCATGGACGTGGCGATCTGGGCGCCGTGGCCGGCCCACTGCCCGTCGAGCACCCAGCCGTAGGTCTGGCCGGTATTGACCCAGTTCCCGGCCGATTGCAGGGCCGGGATCATCAGCAGGCTGAGAGCGCCACCCAGCACGAAGTAGGTGACGATGGCGACCGCGGTGTTGTGCAGCAAGGCGCCGAAGGCGATGCCGATGCCGCTGATGAGCAGGACGAACGCGGCGAAGCCGGCCAGCTGCGGCCAGTTCCAGCCGACGGCGATGTGGCGGCCCGCTAGCTGCGCGGCCGCGACGACGAGCTCGGTGACGGCGAACGCGTAGACCGCGCCGGCCAGGCTGATGCCCATCCCTGCTGCGATCTTGGCGGCCAGCACCCGGCCGCGCCGGGGCTCCTGGGTGAAGGTGGTCATCGCGGTGCGCTGGCTCCACTCGGCGGTCATCGCGAGCATCAGCACGATAGGCAGCAGCCGGGTCAGACCAAGCCCGGCCCAGGTCAGGTAGGACGCGCGGGTCTGGGCCACGTCATGGGGAAATAGCAGCGGGATCTCCAGCCCGCCGATCGTGGTCAGCGCGACGGCGACCAGCAGCCACCGGGCGGCGCGGGTTCCTGTTGCCTTGCGCCATTCGGCGCGCAGCAGCCGGCCAAACGGGATCGCGGGGAACTGCGCCGCCGACGCTGGCCGTACGGCCACGAGCGATGTCATGGGGTGTCCTTCGGTTCGGGCGGTCGCGGGCGTGGTCATCGGGCCTCTTTCGGGTTAGGCGCCCCGGCACCAGGGCCGGTCAGGGACAGGAACAGTTCTTCCAGGCCGGTGTCGCCGACGGCGCGCAGCTCGGTCAGCGGCAGCCCTGCCGCCATGGCGAGCTCGGCGATGCGGTCGGGGCTGGCGCCGGCCCCGGCGCGCAGCGCGCCGGCGGGTCCGGGCGTGAACGGAATGGAGTCGGCCGTCAGCAGCCGGATCAGGGCCGCCTGGTCAGCGGCCCGTACGATCAGCCCGCTGGCCGCCAGCAGGTCGGCCATGGCCCCGGCAGCGACGATCTTCCCGGCGCGGATGACGATCAGGTGTTCAGCGGTGGCCTGCACCTCGGCCAGCAGGTGGCTGGAGAGCAGCACGGTGCCGCCGCGGTCGGCGAAGTTCCGCAGGAACGAGCGGATCCAGGCGATGCCCTGCGGGTCGAGGCCGGTGGCGGGCTCGTCGAGGATCAGCACGCTGGGGTTGCCGATGAGGGCCTGCGCCAGCCCGAGCTCCTGGCGCATGCCCAGCGAGTAGGTACCGACCCGGCGGCGAGCGTCACGGGTCATGCCGACCGCGGCCAGCACCTCCTCGACCCGCGCCGCCGGCATTCCGGTCATGGTCGCGGCGATGCGCAAGGTGGCGCGCCCCGTGCGCCCGGCGTGCATGGCCGAGGCATCCATCAGGGTGCCGACGACCCGGGCCGGGTTGGGCAGTTCGGTGAACGGCCGCCCGGCGACGGTGGCACGACCGGCGTCGGGCCGGGCCAGTCCGGTGATCATGCGCAGGGTGGTGGTCTTCCCGGCGCCGTTGGGGCCGAGGAACCCGGTGATGGTGCCCGGGCCGCAGGTGAACGACACGTCGTCAACCGCGGCAACCGGTCCGTAGCGCTTGCTGAGGCTGGCTGCAGTGATCATGTCCCCAGGCTGCCGGGTGGCGCAGGGCGACGCATCGGCCGCACGGCCACGATCCCCGGTCCGGGCGGCGCCCTGCGGTGCGGCCTGGACCGCCTTTCGGCGGGGCGTGCGGCTGTCTGGACTACGACTTTCGTCGAGGCAGGACCAGCCGGTCGGCGGTACCCGGACCCGTGATGTGTCCGTAGCCTGTAGTAATGGCGGATCGCGCACGGCGGGCGTGGCGGGATGTGGCCGCAGACGTGGCCTGGGTAGCGCTGTCCGCGACGATCGGCGGGCTGCTGCTGCTCCTCAATACGGGCGCGTCTGGCACCGGATTGCTACCCGAGCCGCACACCCTGGCCGTAGGCGTGGACGCGGGGATCGGCGCGGCCGCGTCCGCGACGCTGTGGCTGCGACGTCGCTGGCCGGCCGGGATCGCCCTGGTGCTGCTCCCGGTTTTCGTGGTGTCGCTGTCCGCGGGCGGCGCGGTTCTGCTCGCGCTGCTCAACGTCGGCATCCGCAAGCCGTCACGTGTTGCGCTGGCCGTCGCGGGCCTGTACCCGGTCGCGTTCATCGGCTTCTACCTGCTGTGGTACCGGCGGTACCCGTTCTGGATCGCGTGGCCGTGGGCGCTGTCCGAGTTCGCCGCGTGGGTGGCCTGGGGGATGTACATCCGGGCCCGCCGCCAGCTGGTCGCGTCGCTGCGGGACCGGGCCGAGCAGGCGGAGGCCACGCAGCAACTGCTGGCCCGCGAGGCCAGGCAGGCGGAACGGACCCGGATCGCCGGGGAGATGCATGACGTGCTCGGCCACCGGATGTCGCTGATGGCGCTGCATGCCGGCGGCCTGCAAGTCCGCCCGGATCTGCCGCCGGAGCAGGTCCGTGAGACCGCCGGCCTGATCTGGTCCACCGCCCGCGAGGCTCTAGAGGAGCTGCGCGGCATCATCGGGGTGCTCCGAGACGGCGCCCTGGTCGGCGTGCCGAGCGCGCCGCAGCCCTCGCTCGGCGACATTGCCCCGCTGGTCGAGGAATCCCGGCGGGCCGGAATGAACGTCAAGCTGGACATGCAGGTCACCGAGCCCGACAGGGCACCGGGGGCGCTCGGCCGGGACGCCTGCCGGATCGTGCGGGAGGCCCTGACCAACGTCAGCAAGCACGCCCGCGGGACGGCCGTCACGGTGTCGGTGTCCGGACGGGCCGGCAGCGGGCTCCTGGTCACCATCCGCAACCGGCTTCCGGTCGGCCCGTCCGCCGGGGAACCGCTGCCGGGCGGCGGCCTAGAGCGCCGGTCAAGTA